>JAIPGJ010000031.1 GCA_021736185.1 Fidelibacterota bacterium
AGAAGTCCGGCGATGATCCTTAATATGGTACTTTTCCCGCTACCGCTACTGCCCAAGAGGACGAAAAGCTCACCATCCAGGATTTCCAGTGAAACATCATGTACAACCAATTGATCACCGAATTGCTTGCTGAGATTCTGAAGTACGATGGACATATCAGGTTTCCTTTTTGCTTTTCGCCAACCATTCAATCCCTATCAGGATGATGAACGCGATAGCTGCGATCAGTAACGAGGCGGTATAGGCACTCGTGTAATTGAAGTCAGTGAACTGCTGGTGAATGAATAGTGTGGCCGTTTCAGTCTGGTTTATAATGCTGCCGCTCACCACCAATACAGCTCCGAACTCCCCCAGGGAGCGTGCCAGAGCCAGGGTCACACCGTAGATCACACCCCACTTGATGGTGGGCAGTGTGACCCACCAAAAGGCCTGCCATTGGGAAGCACCAAGAACCTGGGCCGCCTCTTCACTCTGCAGACCTGCCTGCTGGTAGACGGGGATGACCTCCTTGGCGACAAAGGGCAGTGTTACAAACACGGTGGCAATAACAATCCCCGGTGTGGCATAAATGACCTTTACCCCCACACTCTCCAGCAACCCACCGAGCCAACCATAGGGGCCAAAAAGGATCACCAACATGAAGCCCACCACCACTGGAGAAATGGCGAATGGCAGGTCGATGAGTCCTTCGATAAATAATTTGCCCCTGAACTTTTGTGTGACGATCACTTTGGCCATGAGGATTCCCATGACCATATTGATAGCCACTGCTAAGAAGGTGACCTTGGCCGTAAGCAGAAAGGCCCGCGCTGCCGTTGCGGTCTGCAGCGAGCGATAGATCTCTGCGAATGGTTGAGTCATCAGTTTCTGCAACAGACCTCCTACAGGTACAAGTATGAGAATCATGAACCAACTGACGGCAATGGCGGTAAGTATCCAGCGACCCATATGATGGCTTTTTTTCAGGGACATATTCATGACTGACCTCCAGTGAGCCATTTTTGGCGCTGCAGCAGATTGAGAAAAATGAGGACGACAAATGAAATGATCAGCAGGACAACCGATAATCCCATGGCTCCCTGAGGATTGTTGCTCTCCAGTTCTCCATAGATGTAGACGGCTGCCACCTGTGATTTGAAAGGGATGTTGCCGGCCACAACCACAATGGATCCAAACTCCCCTACAGCCCGGCTGAAAGACAGAGCAGCACCCGTGAGAATGGATGGCAATAATGCGGGAAGTGTGACGGTCACAAAGACCCGCAGATTGGAGGCTCCCATGGTTCGCGCTGCATCTTCTGTGTCCGCTGTCATTTCCATCAGGACCGGTTGGACCGAGCGTATGACGAAGGGATAAGTCACAAACAACAGTGCCAGGATGATTCCTGGTTTAGCGAACACAACCTCCAGATCAAAGCCGCTCAGGATGCTCCCCAGGGTACTTGTAGGACCATAAAGGATCACCAACATGATTCCTGTTACAACCGTAGGAACCGCGAAGGGTAGATCAATAAGGGCATTCATGATCTTTTTGCCAGGAAATGGATACCGGACGAGGATATAGGCGGTCAGGGTCCCCATGATCACATTAATGATCATCATGATGAAAGCCGTCACCAGGGTCAGTCTCAGGGCAGACAGAGCCTGAGCACTGGAGATGCTGTTCCACAAAGTTGTTACCCCTTCCTCCAGGGACGCCATGGTAATAGCGGCAATAGGGAGCAAAATGAAAAGTCCCAGATAGATGAACATGAGACTTCGCTGGAGGAGTGCTCCTGGCGGGCGGCGGTCCATGCTACTCCCGCGCCAGTTCAGCCATGATGGTGGCCCAGATTCCTTCGGGTGAGTAAATGTCCAGGCTAACCTGATCCCAGCCACCTAAATATGTAATATCAAAGAGAGCGCTTGGCTGTGGGTACTGGCTGGCGAATTCGGCTGCGACTTCCTGATCGACAGGCCGGAAACCGTAACGGGCAAAAGCTCGCTGGGCCAAAGGCTGCTTGACAAATTCTACAAAAGCTTCCGCCACCTGGCGATTGCCGTGTTTCTCGATGTTCCGGTCCACCAGGGCAATGGGATTTTCAATGGAGATGGTGGCGTCTGGAATGATATATGGCATGGCCTTATCCTGCTTTTGGCGCAGCAGAACCTCATTTTCATAGGTCAGCAGAACGTCACCTACCCCATTTTCAAAAGTGGTTACCGACGCTCTGCCGGATTTGTCCATGACTCGCACCCTGGCCTGGATGTTTTTCAATAGGAGACGCGCTGCAGCCGGGTCACTGGTGCCCATCTGAATCTCGGACATTTTCAGTCCGGCTCCGTAGATGGCATTGACGACCCACATGGCCCCACCGGAAGTTTTCGGACTGGGATAAACAACATCGATATCAGCACGGGTCAGATCTTTCCAGCCCTTGATCTTTTTTGGATTATTCTCCCGAAATGCCATCACCACCAGGGAACGCGTCACGAACCCGCCGTGAGTGGTATTGCGCCACTCGTGGGTAATGAGCCCTTCCGTGACCAGTCGTTGGATATCGTTCTCTAGGGAAAGAGCGGCAACATCGGCATCAAAGCCCCCGGAAATGGCTCGTGACTGGGCTCCGGAGGCAATATATGATTCTCGGAATTCAACTGTTTGGCCGGTTTTCTCCAACCAGTATTTCTGGAAGGCGGGTATGATCTCCACCTGATACGCTTCCTTGGGCACAGTATAGGCACCCAGGGTCAGTGTAACGGTCGAGCCAGCATCCGGTTCGCGGGACCCGCAAGCAACCAGGATGAGCCCCGTGATGAGGAGCTTGACATGCATGGCTCCCGAGTACTTAGTCTTTTGATACATCATGACGGTCTTCCTCCACATTTATACAGTGATTTTTGATTGTATTCGCAAGATGTTTTTTTGAACCCATTCCTCATTCTTGAGTGCACTTTGACGCATATAATTGAATTCAAGTTTCAATCGGGAGTTGACGGTATAATGCAATCACATGATGACCCAATTTTTGTTAAGGCGGTCGATCTCCATGTCATAGAATACCTCATCACCGAGATAAGGGCTTAGATTCAGCTTGCCGAACGGGGGTAACTTCGTTGTAATTCTAGCCCGATATCGCCAGGTGTTGGTGCTTTCAAACATCCGATACTCTATCCGATTACGAAAATCTACCTGCACTCCTTGAAAACCGTGTGAAAGGGTGGCGGCGAGAATCGGTCGATACTCTGATTGCCAGATATCTCCCTTCAGATTCGTGGTAAACCGATAATAAGGACTCAGAATCAACCAGGGACTTGCCTTCCAGTCAAGACGAGCTTCCAGCCAGCCCTGATACAACTCCGCATTGCTCCCTGTGATACGACATTCGGGAACCAGCTTCCAGGTCAGATTTTCAGTTGCCTTCCCCTTCACTTCGATCTGGGGCCAAAGCTCCCATTCCTGCCCACTGACCTGCTCCACCAGAAGTATGAGTAGAATAACAAACCATGTTTTAGTTGGTACCTTCATTCATCTCTCCCCTCTGCGTTTGAAACACGCACGTTACATCACGGATTCATTTAATGTGTCTTGGCAAACCAGTTCAAATTCATCACGGCACTTGCTCTCTGGTTTTCACTTAGTGGATCTTGAACTCACCAGGCCCTTTTTAGACATAAAAAAAAGGGCTACAAGTATGTCTGTAGCCCAATGTATGGGTACGGCTGTCCCTTCAAAATGCCTACGGGGTTAGCTGTCGGGTGAGAGCTGGAAGGTGCTCTTCTCACGGGTGTGAGATTTACCCCTGTTAAGTGGTTCCCCCGCTTGATCCTCCAAGGACCAATTAGGCGACAGACATTCTTCTTAAGAAGGCCGGTGATTTTGGATGGGTTCACCGGTTATGTTATTCAGACGTTTTCGATAATCCCCCTTTGCAGGTCGCTCCATTAGGGAGTCTTTTTCTGATTCGACTCAATTGGATACTTTAAGAATAAATATAATGTTTTTGTTTTACCATTCATAACATCTATTTAACTAATAATAATGGCTTTCCATAAGTACTGCGATTATCAGGTGATGCTTGATTCAATTAAATATTTAAGGGTGAGAATAAAGGGGTTTTAGATCCTGTTAATCGGCTGACAAAGATCAGTTCAGCGATGCCAGTAGAAGGTCGCAGCTGGTTGCCGCTCAGTTAGGGCATTGGACCAGTCTGCCGTATCTTATGGTAAAGACAAACAAAAAGTCCCAACACTTTGATTCTACAGATATTAACACACTCACACTTCAATTTTTAATTTCGCCCGCGGTCCCTCACTATTTATATTGTTGAACATATTGAACAGGTAATCAGATGGTAAATCAGAATAGAGTTGTAGTCACGGGGCTCGGTGCAGTCACACCAATAGGCATCGGCGTCAAGGACTTTTGGGATGGACTCGTTTCCGGGCGCAACGGCGTCGCTGAAATCACCCATTTTGATGTGGCAGATTATCGCTCCAAGCTGGCCGCAGAGGTGCAGGATTTTGATGCGCTAAAATGGATTGATGCCAAGTCGGCCAAACGCATGGATCGATTCACCCAGTTCGGATTGGCCGCCTCAGCCATGGCCATGGAAGATGCCGGGTTGGCGACCGCAACATTTGACCGGACCGCAGCCGGAGTGATCATCGGCTCAGGCATTGGAGGCGTTGGATCCATTGAAGAAGGCTATTTGACGCTGCATGAAAAGGGTCCCAAAAGTTTCTCGCCATTTTTCATCTCAAAGGTCTTGGTCAATATGGCGGCTGCCAGCGTTTCCATAAAATACGGTTTTAAGGGACCTCTATCTGCTCCATCTGTCGCTTGTTCTACAGGGGCAGTTGCCATTGGTGATGCGTTTCGACTGATCGAGAGAGGCGATGCACAAGTCATGATCACCGGAAGTTCAGAAGCCTGTATCAACCCCCTACCCTTTGCTGGATTCTGTGCCTCACGATCCATGTCGACCAGCACCGATCCGGAGACTGCCAGCAGGCCCTTCGATCGCAGACGCGACGGATTTATCATGGGTGAAGGTGGCGGAATTGCCATTCTGGAAAACCTGGATCATGCACAACAGCGCGGTGCCCGAATCTATGCAGAACTCGTTGGATACGGAAATGCAGCCGATGCTTTTCATATTACAGCCCCCGATCCTGAGTATGGTGGGATGGTGAGGGTCATGGAGGCCGCTCTCAGAGACGCTGGTTCCCCACCTGAAGCACTGGCTTATATCAATGCGCATGGGACCTCCACCGTTTTGAATGATAAATGTGAGAGTTCAGCTATTCTCAAGGTGTTTGGTGAGCATGCCTGGGATTTGAAGATCAGCTCGATAAAATCCATGATTGGTCATCTCATGGCAGCCTCTGGGGCGGTGGAATTTATCGCCACGGTCATGAGTGTTTTCACCGACACCATGCCGCCCACCATTCATTATGGTGAGGCTGATCCTGATTGTCCTCTTGACTACTTGATCCACGGTGCATTGAGGCATCCCATATTACTGGCCATGACCAACTCTTTCGGATTTGGTGGGGGCAACGCTTCATTAGTGATAAAAAAGTGGCAGGGTTAAAATGAAAATACCACAATTACAGATCGGATCGCTCACCGCCAAGATTCCCATCGTTCAGGGAGGTATGGGCGTCAGAGTGTCCCTGGCATCCCTGGCGTCAGCAGTAGCGAATGAAGGGGGTATCGGCACGATTTCAAGTATCGGTCTGGGTGACCTTGATGCTCCGCAGCGCGACTATGAGCGGGAATCTAGAGAAGCACTGGTACGAGAAATTCAAAAGGCACGCGAACTCACCACTGGTTGCCTGGCCGTAAACTTCATGGGTGTTCTCTCAAATGTTGATGAGATGATTCGAACGGCTGTCCAGGAAGGTATTAAAATGATCGTGTTCGGTGCAGGGCTGCCGACAAAACTACCCGCTCTGGTGGATGATCCCAGTGTGAGTCTGGTACCCATCATCAGTTCTGCCCGCGTCGCTGGCCTGATTTTACGCCTCTGGGATAAACACTTTGGAAGAACTGCTGATGGATTGATCCTGGAGGGACCACTGGCTGGCGGCCATCTTGGTTTTTCAGCAGAACAATTGGAGCATCTGGATGACTTTGCCCTGGAAAAGCTCCTTCCGGAGGTGCTTGAAATCATCAAGCCCTATGAGGATAAATACGGGATGAAGATTCCGGTTATTGCCGCTGGTGGTGTTTATACCGGAAAGGATATTGCCAGGATGCTCACTCTGGGAGCTTCGGGAGTCCAGCTGGGTACCCGTTTTGTCTGTACTGAGGAATGCGATGTCTCGGACGAATTCAAACAGGCCTACTTGGATGCCAGGGAAGAGGATATCGTCATTATTAAAAGTCCTGTTGGCTTGCCGGGTAGAGCCATAAAGAATCGTTTCCTGGAAGATCTCGAAGCCAAGGGAAAGTTGAAGGTAAACTGTCCCTACCGATGTCTCACTGCCTGCAAACTGGAAGATGCCCGATTCTGTATCGCCAGGGCACTGATAAATTCTCACCACGGAGACGTAGATCACGGTCTGATTTTCAGCGGACAGAATGCCTATCGTGTGAATCAGATTGTAACGGTAAAAGCACTTATCGCGGAATTGCTCGCTGAGCTCCAAGCAGCATAAATTTATAGCCTTTTGCTAACGGACTGCGTGTAATTACTTCAGCCTTTTGAGGGGATCTTTATATCGTTTATTTTTTACTATTTATGCCGCGAATAATCTTTGTATATTAGTCAAATTTGTTAAGGATTAATCATGAAATGATCGCCATTCTCTCCCTATTAATCATTCTTACCCTTTCCCTAATTTTAACCCGGATTGCCGCGTTGGCACTGAGCATAACGGGACTTTCCAGCGAGACGGCACAATTCCAGGCCCGATCCGCATTTACAGGAGTTGGGTTCACCACCTCTGAGTCAGAAAACATTCTCAATCATCCCGTTCGACGCCGGATTATCATGATGCTCATGCTGGCCGGGAATCTTGGTGTCGCTACCATCATCGCCACGGGAGTCCTCACCTATTTCAGCACATCAAGTTCTAACTATTGGTGGGTGAATTTAGCCACGCTTGCCCTGGGGCTTATTTTGCTCTACAAGGCTGCTACCAACCAGAGGATAGAACGCTGGTTGAACAAGATCATCGCCTGGGGTTTAAGGAAATGGACTCATCTCAATGTGAAGGACACCGTGACGATTCTCCAATTAGAAAACGCCTTCGCCGTCTCGGAGCTTTTGGTAGATCAGGGCGACTGGCTGGCAGGGAAAAGCCTGCGTGAAGCTGCCCTGGCTGCTGAAGGTGTGCTGATTTTGGGAATCCATCATGAAAATGGAGTTTACCGAGGAGCTCCTCGTGCCGATGAAACCATCGAAGCAGGCGATACCCTGGTTCTCTATGCAAAACAAAAGCGTGTCCAGGAACTGGATCAACGTATCAGGGGATTCCATGGGGAAATCGCCCACCGGGAGGCCATCGAGGAGTTTGAGGTAAGTCGGGAACAAGATGCCAGCCTGAAAAAACCCTGATACTCATGAATCAAACCCAGCACCTTTCGTTTTACCCTTCCAAATCAAAAAAATAAAAAAGCCCCTGATCCAAAAACTCCGGGGCTTTTTAATAATCCGTATTTTATGGGAAACTATTGTGCTAGTGCGTCAGCCAGCATCTCCGTCAGAGCTTTGCGTTTGACTGCACCACCCACCTGGTCCAGGGCCTGGGTGGAGGCCCGCTTGCTATCTTTGTTCACCGTCTTTTTACTAACTTCCAGACTCCCTTTGTTGGTGTCGGTGGTGTTATCAAACACTTCCAGACGGAGGGTGGTCTCGGCCTGATAGGTAGGGCTACCGCCCAGCTCGATTTTTCGGATCACAGGAGTGGCCACGGATCCCTTGATAAGCATTTTTGAAGCAGGGTCTATCCTGAAGCCTGCTTTTATCACGGTTTCTTCTACGGCTGCTTCAACCTTTGCAAGTCGTTTCCCGGTGGAAGATTTTATGACCACCGCAAACCCTGCCACATCCCCGGCGATGGTATATTTAACCACCTGCTCCAGATTTCGCAGTTCCGGTCCCATGATCTCCGGCATTCTACCCAGGTTCAAGGCAATCTTTACCGAGCCCTCAGTGGGCCGTTCACCAGGCACCGCGCTCACCATAAATGATGCCTGTCCGTCCACATCGGTATTTACTTTTCCGGCACGATCACCTGAATCATAGTTGGCCCACAAAGGTATTTTGGCGATGGCTACTTTGCCACCGGATCGATTGAGTGTAACCCTGACGACGATGGGTTTGGCCAGACGCTGACCAGGAGGCGCTGTCTGTTTGTTGCCTTCTAAAAGTGTCATCTCAATATTACTCAAAACAGAACGAACATAGGATAACAGAGCTGCACCCTGAAGATTCGCCGGTAAAACAAAGTTGAAATCAGAGAGTGCATTGTAGAAATTCTGCCGTGGATAGACTTCCGGAGCCAGATCGATAGCATCGTTGAGATTTTCGATGGCCGGGAAAATATCACCTTTGTCCAGCATGCTCTCGGCCTCTTCGAACAGCTTTGTCAATCGATCAGTATATCCCCGGAGTTCGGTTTCCAATCCACCTAGATAGGTAGATTTATTGAGGACAGCAAAGGCATAGTATGCTTTGCCAACCTGCTGTGATTCTACGATTTCAATGCCCTGAATGGATTCATCCACCAGAGATTCAACCTTGGATTCGAAAGCAGAGTGGTAGTAATCGCCATCAGCTCCCATGAATTCAGACTCTGTGGAAGTCACAACTGATTTAACCTGGACCCTGAGTTGGGCGGCGACGGCGGCTCTGGCTTTGTCTGCAGCAGTCGTCATGTCTTCCCCGGTTCCAAGACCGGTCCAGAACACTCCTTGAGGATACTGAGCATGCTCGCCATTTTGTGCCCAGACAGGCAGTTTGTTCCTTTTCCCTCTGGGGCCTGCATCCGCTGGACTGGCACAGGTGGACAACATGAGGGTCATGACCAGTAAAAAACTGATCTGTTTAATCATCCTGGACATGATTTACTCCATATCGATTTTAAGCACAATGAGCTTGCGGTTCATGGTAACCCTCCGCACTTTTCCATCTGGCAAGGCTCGATCAATGGTTTTTTTCAGGGCACGATAGATATCGCTGGATTTCTGGTACTTTTCCGGATTGGTCCAGATGAGATAATCCAGCGTATAATCGGTTAACAGGATTTCTTTGGTTGAATTGGACATGCCTGCCAAAGCATCGGTCAACTCAAACAGCACCTCTTCGGCATCATCAGTATCATATTCAGTGGATATACTTATGATAACCTTGTACTGGACTCCTCGACTGAGGTCTTCTTTCCAGTAGGCATTGATACGGGCCAGGACCTTCTCAATGGCATCATTGATGGCTTCTTCGATAATCATGGCATCCATGCTGGGTCGTTCTCTCGAATAACCGGTTTCTGTGCCCAGCAGACGAGCCGTGGTGGTCTCAAAGGCGCGTACAGCCACAGCTGCCTTTTTCACAGTCGACGAGCCAACCTTGCGACTTTCCGTAGTGATGTTGTAAGTAATATAAATATCAGCTCCCACGCTCAATGCCAGGAGATAGGTGGCGTCTTCCTCCACGTCCTTCAGAGACTGGGAAGCTGAGACCAGCTCATTGAGGCCCTCTGCCTGGTCTGGCGCCAGCACATCATACCTCCGTGAGGTGAGATAACTTTCAATCACTTCAGCCCCTTTTTTATAGGTCACATCATTCCTTAGCATATCAATGGGGTTTTTGCCTTTGGGAGCTTCAGGAAGCACCATGATATTGGGGAGACCCAGGATGGCTGTCAGATAAGTTTTAGCTGCCATGACCCCCAGTTTTTCCAAATCTTCCTGGATAAGTCTTTTATTGAGTCGGATGGCCCTTTTAATTCGCAGTTTGTTACCATCATCCAGCTTGATGCGTTCTTCAAATCGGTCTGACTCCCAGGCCACATACGTCTGGATGTTGCTGGCAGCAAAGAATGATTCCTGAACTCCATTGAACTTTAATTTTTCATCTGCTGTAGTCAGCAAGGGATCGGATCCACCTAAAACGATGAACCAGACTGCTGATCGGCGGGCATCCAGTTTGGCTCCTTCCGTGAGCTCACTCTGATCCGGTTTATCCCAGCGGTTCTTGGGTGTGTGAATACCCAAACCAGTGGCAAGGATCACCACCTCGGCGGGGCCAGAACTTTCCACAAACAAAGCTTCCTTGGATTGGGGAAGATTGCCGCTCTGGGAGAAAAGTGTTGAGCTCCAGATCAAGGGGAGAATCAACACACTTTTTAGTAATTTTGTCATGGCTTCCTCCAACAGTCGTATCAGACTGTATGTTTATAATTAGTTATTCGCTGAGATTCCCCAGAGCTGCTAGGGGGTCAAAACCAAGGGCTTTTGGTGAGAAGATAAGCTGAAACATGATTGCGCCACCGGTATGATTGGTATTGAACGTCATATCGTCGTATTCCGTATCCTCATCATCCTTCACCGTCCAGGTATCCGATTCACCCAGGTAGTAGTTGTAGCGTAAACCGACTGCCCAGTCAATGTTCAATGTTAAATTTACACCACCACCGAGTACGGCACCATAAGTTTCAGAATCGTAGGTATATGTTCTATCGTTATATTCAACATAGCGTTCATCTGTCAGAAATAATCCCATATAAGCAATCCCACCCTTGGCATAGGCATCAAGTCGTCGCCACTGGAAGCGCTTCATGACGCTGATATCGGCATAGGTGATGCCGCCGTAAAGGGTTTCAGCCCCATCATCCCGTTGAGCATTACCCAGAGCTGCGCCTCCAGTCAGGTACCAGTGGGATGAATTGACGATTTGACTCAAATTGTATGCCATTTCAACACCCAGGGCAAACTGTGAGCTCAGGTCAAAACCGGTTTCATCCGTGGAAAGCGGGATCAACCCGAGCATTCCATAAATATCCAGGGGCAGGGTCGGATACTCAATCAGCGACATTCCTGGAGCCCAGTCACCGACAATCACACCGTAGCCATAGCTCATGGCACCGGGGTTATCCCGGTTATTGCCCACTGATTTCACTCTGGCAAATCCATCCTTTTTGAAACTTAATTGACCATCTGAATCCATCATGGTTTCACCGAGAAGAAACCGGTCGTCGACGTGTACACCCTCTTTACGGCCCATATTGAAACCAATATGTGCTCCAGCGACCTCCATGACCTGGGTCTTCAATTTAAAGTCCTCAATATCTTTGGTGGCGACTTCCAGGTTACGAGCATAATTGTCAGCAGCCATTGTGAAAGCGCTCCACTCGGCGTCCTTGGCATTTTTCTTTTTAGCGAAGCCGGTGCTTGAGGTCGCTCTCTCCAGCAGAGGACGGATGCTGGTGTGCCCATCGTCGTAATCAATCTTGAACCACAGGATACCACCTGAGATGCTCACCTGCGATTCGTACCACATGACATCCTCGACCTTCTCGGCCTGCGTGGATTCAGAAAATCCGTTAATAAAGGGCAGGTAGATATACCCTGAGTTGAAAACTTTCTCCAGATTTTCAGCGGTGATACCCAGATCCTTGGCCTTGGTGGCAACGAATGACATGCGCGCTGTTTCATCCACCAGCATACTTGCCCGGTTCTCGGCGTTCTCGTCCATGATTTTAACGATTTCAGCTACAAATGTCTTGTTCAGAATACCCGCCAAAGCGTCCATGCTAAGATCACTGGATTTTCTTACCTGATAGCTAAAATCGGACATAAGCCGGCTGTTGGAAGGGATGGGGTTGTAATCAAACCGTTCAAGTTGGACCATTCGCTTGACTCCTGAGGCAGTATAATCTACCTGACGAGTACTCATATCTCTGGAGGAGGAACTGGCCAGAATAACAGCGTCCAGAAAGGTGATGCTTTTCCGAGTGTATTCATCCTGTTGTGCAAAACTTGTGCTTATAACCAGGAGAATGAGCAAGGTAGCCATAATCAATTTCTGCATATGATGTTTCCTCATATTGTGATATTTTTGAATATATTAGGTATAATGTTCGCCACTAAGCTGCTTTAATTCTGTATTCGATAAATTCAGATTCTTGGCCCAATGGACCGAAAATGAATATTTCCTGTCAACTAATAGCATTAAAGCTAGCCTAAAAGAAGACCAATCCAATCACTTCTAAGATTCGAATATCGAACTACAAGAGAAAGCTATAATTTGTTGATTTTCAAGATAACCTCGTGATGGGATTCCTGACCCCTTCATGGCATCGTGGGCTGGATATTTGTCAGCATGAGGCATTCAGATGAAGCGGAAGAAAGACAACTGCAAGCCCCCTCAATCGTGCTGTTAGTCGAGATGAACTGCGGGGCGATCCGGAAATTATGTTTTAACCTATTCGACATTCGGCAGGTTGTTTCCCCGCTTATTAACTAGGTAAAATCGTTCTTCTGAAATGCTGTATATTTTGTCTCTCACATAGGATTTTATGCTTTCACCAATCAATTAAATTATATTATCCTCAATTATAAATGCACTTGTTGCAGGAGAGAAACAATCATGAAGATCACTCTGATAGTATTGGCCATCCTGATCCTGGGTCTCGGTACATCCAGCATATTTCTCTGGAACGAAAACCAGACAGCCCAATCCGAGATAAATAGCTTAAAAGCCAATGTCAACGCTATGAACGATGCTTTGGAAATGGCTGAAATCATCAAAACAGAACAAATCGGAAAAATGCAGATCACTTATGACTCATTGGCCGGTGATCTGCGAAAAGAAATTGAACTGGGTCAGGTCAAAATCAAACAGGCCGAGTCCAAATTATCTGTTTCGATCCTGGACAAGGTTTTATTCCCCTCTGGTAAAGCTGACATCTCCGAGGAAGGTCAGAAAATACTCAAAAGGGTGGGCTCTATCTTGAAGAACACCAAGGGTAAAATCATTCGGGTGGAAGGCCACACTGACAACGTCCCGATCCACCGTAATCTCCAGAAACAATATCCAAGCAACTGGGAGTTGTCCAGTGCACGGGCCAGTGTTGTGGTAAAATATCTCAACGAGAATGCCAATATTCCAGGCAAACGATTGCGCGCTGTGGGCATGGGACCATTTCACCCTGTGGCCAAGAACAGCACAGCAGAGGGACGCAAATGGAATCGTCGGGTTGAGATAGCGCTTGTGCCGGATCCCCATAAGTAGCTCAACTCTTAGCTGCCACCACTCAGATATGGGAGAGGGATAGAACAAAATCCCTTGTGGGAAACTCGGTTAAAGGCGGGTGGAAACGATTTCAGGATGTTTCGCTGGTGTAGCTAGAGACCCCTCCTTGAAGATCGATCAAATTTTGGAAACCATGCTTGGACTCCAGGAATTCGATGACAGCTTTTGAACGCACCCCATGCTGACAGATCACAATAAGATCCTCTGTTTGGGGAATTAAATCAATGGAATGGGGCAGTTGGTTTACGGGAATTTGAATGACATTTTCACCCCTCACACTCGGCACTTCCCAGGCTTCACGCACATCAAGAATACGAATATTCCCTCGCTCATAATGGTGGATGAACTGGGCCAGTGTGATGGCTCTACCCATGATTGTGGGCTTTGCGCTGTATTATATCTATAGTCATAATCATTTTACCTTCTTCACCTTTCCATCCTGCCCCACACACCTACTGTTCCCGAACAGCAAAATATTCCAGGTAATGATGGTCTGCAATGTGATTATTATAGTCTTATTATACTAATGGTCTTCTCTTTGTGTGTAGCTACCCTACTGTATTATTGACGGCAGAGACTACCCTATCTAATGGGGCGGTTATCTCACACGAAGAATATAGCCTCGATGCAGGTATATGATTGCAGTTGGGCAAAGCATTTATTTTCACTATATTAATAGTTGCTTATCAGCATGTTACATAATCGCTCTTACATAGGAGATGAGTATGCCTAAGGAGGAAGTTGGCTGCGCCAGACCAACTGGTGCAATGGTCGGTGAGACCGGGAATACACAAGCAAAAAAAGAGAATTTGGTAGAGGAGAAGAAACGAATGAGTGAGGTAAGAGTTGGAGCAAAAGCTCCTGATTTCGTTGCCCCAGCATATTATCACGGAGGCTTCACGACAGTTAAGCTTTCAGATTTTTTAGGGAAATGGACGCTGCTATGTTTTTATCCAGGCGACTTCACCTTCGTCTGAGCGACTGAAGTATCAGCGGTCGCTGATTCGTATGAAAAACTTCAGGATTTAGGTGTAGAAGTGATTTCAGTGAGTGTAGACAGCCAGTTTGTCCATAAAATGTGGAATGATCACGAACTGGTCAAGATGGTTGGCCATGATGTCCCCTTTCATATGGCTTCCGATGGCCCTGGAAACGTGGGGAGTATCTATGGTGTCTATGATGAAAATGCCGGTGTTGAGATGCGTGGTCGCTTCATTATCGATCCCGATGGAATTATTCAGGCTATGGAGATCATGACACCGCCTGTGGGTCGTCAGCTGAAAGAAACCATTCGTCAAATTCAGGCCTACCAGCATGTCCGGGCGAGCAAAGGCACGGAAGCCTGTCCTGCCGGGTGGGAACCAGGTAAGAAAACACTCAAACCTGGCCCAGACCTGGTTGGTAATGTCTGGAAAGTGTGGAGCCCAAAAACCGATCACTAAAAAGGGGAAAAGCTAATTATTAATGATTGGTGGACTTCCTGAATTCTCCCTAAGAGCTTCTCTTCAAAATAAGCCCTACAAAAAAAGACCCCTGGCAAAAGCCAAGGGCCAGCTCTAAAGGATTAGTTGATTGGAGACTAGTTCATATAGAGCATTTTAATCATTTTTCTAGCGGATCATCCCCAGATGCTATCAATGTAATGCATGTATTGTTAATAGCAAATAATCTATTTTAGTCTCGAATAAATGATTGGTGGAGATAGAACCCCATGAGAAAGAATCTCATCTCGAAGCACTACGTTAGCCTGAAGTTAAATGTTATCAATTCGGCCGAACATACTCAGTCCTCGATATTGTTTGCTTCCAATCCAACTTTTTAATTTTTTGAAATAGATAATTTGAGAATGGTGAGACTATTCCGCGACACGTTTTAATTCACACCATCCGTTTTGAAAATCCAGAGTCAGAATTGCATTTGATGCTATATCAGAGCCGATGATCCCATCAAAGAGCATAAAATCATCTTCAGAATCCCCCAGGGGAGAAGCGCCTTGAATTTCCGGAAAGTCAATTCTGGTTTTGCCAAAAACGAGGCTCTGTTTCGCCAACTGGAGTTGCTTTACTTTCTGTGATCCTCCGGCCCCCCCCACAAAGGCAGTCGAGCGCTGAGCGTGAGTGGTATCAAAGTACGCCAATGCCGGTGCGTAAAGACTGGTCTTGTTGGCACCCGTATCAAGAAAGAATTCCAGGGGAACGCCCATGGTATCCTGAACCGTGACAAAGGGCTGGGTTAAATAATGAAAATTCCTCATCCCCCAATCTCTCTTTTCCGGTTTCTGAATACCTATCGAATTCTCAACATTATTTATTTCCAATCTAAGTTTCTGAATGGCGTTCCAACCCAGAATTCCATCGATCTTGAGAATTTTAATAATTTTCAATATGCGAAACTCCAAGTCCTCTTGGTCAATGATAAATACGGGGTGATTCTCAAAGACCAGATCACCAATTTTCAGCTCCTTAATCATGCCAGGCCAGAGCTCAATGTTCTTATCCGTCGCCGTACCTACGGTGCTGGTTTTCTCGACCAGCGGTTTTACGTTGCAAATCTCTGCAATATCAGATGAGAGGACTGTGAATTGAGCACCGGTATCAATCCAAAACGTTTGCTCAACCCCATTAACCCAGACACTAATCTTGGGAGTACCAGCTATCGATTTTTTACTGGGGACAATGAGCGGCTCTAGGCGATAATGGATTTTTTCAGGGGGTTGTGTCGCCCACGCCTTCACCATGGAGATCGAGTTCATATCGTCGAGTCCCCCGGGAAGCAGGTGGTCAAGTTTGATCATATCTTCCCAATTGTAGCTCAGCATGTAGATTCCAGATAGCAGCGAGCCAGCATGCTTTAGGAATAGACTATCTGAGCTGGTTTCCACAAGATGTTCCAGACGGGTTTCGGCTGAGTCATAGTCTCCAGACAGCATCAACTGCAAAGCTGCTGAAAATTGTCTTTCTTCGCTTGAATCAGCATAGGTACTGGAATCATAAAAATCAAGATTCTGCATGGCCTCCCAGTACCCAGCTCGTTGTCGAACCTCTTGTTTCACTGCCACAGATTGATCCAACTCATGCAGACTGAGATCATGGGTCCCAACTTTGATACAGGACATGAGCACGAGGAATAAGCATAGCGTAAAATATTTCATTTCTTCTTCTTTCTGGTTTTTTTAGCACCCATTCATGATCTGAGACACTATAACAAAAAAAGGGAACGGCTCAAGTGGTCTAAGATAACTGGTTCATGAGCGATCGCTCTGCCAATAGATAGAGGGTCTTCAAGTAATTTTTCAATATCAATTTCAGTGTGTGGGTCTCAGACCTTTATTATGTTAAGCTTAGCGTGGCCATTCAACTGAAGGCCTGACACGATCGGTTATCGTGTTTGTAGCCTATAATAAACAAGAATGGTGACAATTCCTTCTTGTGTACCCAAATAATTAATCCTTAATACCGCTTGGACGTCTCAAAATCTATGCCTACCTTAAAATTGTGTTTTTACCAGGATATAATCAGGACAATAGATCATTTTGCCAGAAAATGTGATGAAACAACGATACCATCATCGAATCAGCGTCGCTCTTCAAATCATACTTCTTGTTGGTCTTGTGGGCTCCGTTTGGAGACAACACTGGGATACCGCCATAACCACCAGTGCGATCATCCTGCTGACCCTGACACCGCTGGTCTTAAAAAGACGCCTGGGAGTCTTTATTCCCCCAGAGTTTGAGCTCATGTCCATTGCCTTCATCTTCGCCGCCCTTTTTCTGGGTGAAGTTCAGGGATATTACACGAGATATTGGTGGTGGGACATTGCTCTGCATACTTCCTCAGGTGGCTTACTGGGAATCATCGGGTTTTTGCTCGTCCATATTTTGAATGAGGAGGAAAATATTGACATTCACATGAAGCCCGGTTTTGTGGCCTTTTTTGCATTTCTCTTTGCGGTTGGCCTGGGTGCTATCTGGGAGATTTTTGAATTCAGCATGGATCAGTTTTTTGATTTTAATATGCAAAAAGCCATGCTCAATGACCCTTCGGGCTTAACCGATACCATGTGGGACCTGATAGTGGATACTCTGGGAGCGATTGTTATTGCCATAATGGGTTACAGCTATCTGAAAAAAGCAGGGAACACTTCCTTTCTGGAGCACTGGATAGACCAGTTCATAGAGACAAATCCACGGTTTTTTAAACAACGTTAAGGTAATAGTACTAAAGCAATTGAGTTCTTTAATTACATTATGCCGCAAAACCCTGGTCATGTGGGAATGAAGATATTTTTACTGCTCAATAATGGAGGTACAATGATGCACAATACCTTCGAATTCACTCCCACCGATAGTCTGACTCATTTCTTTTTTATACTTATCCTGTTCCTGTTCCTGGGACTTTTAGTGGTTTTTTCTGTAACCTATATGAAGTCAACCCGGCAATCCGTGGCCCTCTCATCCCAGGGTCTGTCCCTGAAAGTCCCCCTCTATGGCCGGGTTATCCCCTTGTCCGACATTCTCGTTTCAGAAGCCCTGGTTGTAGATCTGAATGTGGATCAACAATACAGAGCCAAATGGCGCACAGTCGGCGTCGGTCTACCAGGCTACAAGCTGGGGTGGTATAAGATAAAGACCGGAGAGCGGGCCTTACTGGCTATTAATCACTCTGACATCGTGGTCTACCTGCCAACAAAAAAAGGCTATTCCTTACTTCTCAGCCTGCAGGACCCAAAGGAATTTCTATCCTCTCTCGGCAAGCTAGCCGCTGAAAATTAAAACAAATCCCCGGGACTACCTTGGGATTAATAAATAACCGTATACACGCAAAATCACGGAAGGATAAAACGATGCGATACCTAAGAATCATGCTGCTTGTTTTAATGGGTTTAAGCCTGTTTACATGTAGCGCCCAGAAGGAACTGCAGAAAGCTAATCAGCAACAATTAATGGAAATTGAAAAACTCCACCTTGAAAATGCTGACTTGAAAGCTCAACTCCAGAATCGGAGTCAGGTCATGACCGACCTGATGGCCAAATTAGAGGCCGTTGAAAACGTCCAGGTGAAAAACAACCGGGTTATGATTGCCAACGCCATCCTGTTCACATCAGGAAGCACAAAAATTACTGAGGCGGGGAAGAAAACGCTGGATCAGGTCTGGGATATTCTGGTGACCGTCCCTGACAGAGAAATTCTCATCGAGGGTCATACTGACAATGATCCTATCTCAGAGAAATTTCTGGACAAGTACAAGACGAATTGGGAGTTGTCATCAGTCCGTGCACTGGCTGTCTTGCACTATGTAAGCAAACATCCCAATGTGCATCTATCCAGATTGGGAGCTGTGGGTTACGGCGAGTATCGCCCTGTGGCTGGCAACGATACAGAAGCGGGTAAACAAACCAACCGACGCGTGGAAATTGTCATCGGGAAACAACTATAAAAACTCGATTGAGCTTTACTGCTTAACACGCTTTTAGATCATCATTATGTCGGGCAAGGATACTCCGTATCATTGCCCGGCATTTTTTTCGCCATCTTACTTTTTATCTGGAAGACCTTTGTGAATATCTTGCCCCAGGATTGGATCTGGGGAGTTTTAATCTCCCGCAGGATCTTTCGCCAGTTGGATTTTTACCCACCAGGGACCTGAAGCCAGGTCATTCTGAGTGAGTTCAGCATAGCTAGCGTTATAATCTGCAATAGATGGGTATTTCAAAAGGGTCAGAAAACCAAGCCCGATTTTACCCCCGTACTTGGGGTGCTGCTTCATGGCGGCCATGGGTACGCTGGCTTCGATGAACCACTCATCCCCATCATAGGAACTCATCACAGCTCCCCGGTAATTGAAGGCTTGAATATGTCCCTGACCATCTGAATTTTTAACGGCTATCTGGCCGTTTAGCCGCTGCTGCATTTGGGCATTTACCAGAGGCTCTACTTTCACATGAGTTAAATTCTGTATATTCCCTATCTGTGGCTCCGGTGCCTCAAAACGCAAGCCATATCGTCCTTTAGTCCCGCCCTTTGTATCAATAATGATGGCAAAACCACCGAAGGCTGCCTGGCGAATTACTTTTTGGTTATTCGTTCTGAAGGCCAGAAAAAGGGTTTCCCCATGGTTTTTGGCTGCGAAGGCTACAGGACTCTCCTCTGGGAAACCCCACAGTCCAGCCCAGTCTTCATTGTAGCCATCAATCTGAATGTAGCCCTGGTACCAGCTGCTTGACAGGACCATAGCGACTGTACATCCAGCAGTCAGAATCCCTAAACTTAGAATCAAGAACCTTTGGATAATTTTTTCATTCTTTGTGAACATATCACACTCCTTCAATACTTTGGCGCAAGCTATCACCTTGTCTGTGTTATCCGATACTTGTTTAAAGAGAATGATACGGAAAATAGTTGAGCCAATTTGCATCCCTGGGTGCAGGTGAGTTTCAGGCAAAGAGAATGGAGCCAGCCGTGTGAATCCGGAGTCCCCATTGCATGGACCGCTGCGTAACCGAAGCCATTACCTTGTAGCGACGCTCTTAATACGATACTCTAAAATGGTTAGACCCTCGATCCTCACTCTTCACGAGACTTAATGTGTACATCCCGCTGAGGAAAGGGGATTTCAATATTGTTGGCCTTCAAGGTGTCCCAGACAGCAAACAGTATCTCACTTTTTAAATTGCCCACGCCATTCTTCGGATCAGTGATCCAGGCTCGAACTTCCATGTCCACCGAACTGTCTCCAAAACCCTTTAAGAAACATTTTGGTGGTGGATTCTTTAAAACCCGGGGAATCCCATTCATAGCCTCAATGACCAAATCCCGGACTTGATGGGGGTCAGCCTTATAGGACACGCCAAAGGGAATCGTGAGTCGAATCTTCGGGTCTGAGTAAGACCAATTGATCACTTGCTGGGTGATGAGATCTTCATTGGGAATGAGATATTCATGACCATCCCGGGTAACCACACTTACATAGCGGGCTTTAAGACTGGATATCCACCCAAAAACTTCACCAATCTGAATCACATCTCCAGGTTTTATTGATTTGTCACTGAGCAGGATGATTCCGCTAATGAGATTGGAAACCACTTTCTGCAAACCAAAACCGATACCAACACCGAGAGCTCCACCAAATACTGCCAGGGCAGTAAAATCAATGCCAACGCTGTTTAATACAGCCATACCGATGAGAAAGTAAATAAGTCCTGTCAGACTTTTACTGATCAAGACCCTGGCAGAGGGGGTTAATTGTGAAACATGGTGCAGTTGCTTGTCCACATATTGACTTAGCCAGGCTCCCAACCGGAGGGTAACCAACAATAGCAATCCGGCTTTGATCAGTGACAGGATGGATATGTGCACATCGCCTACATTAAAGCCCAGACTGTCCAATACGCCCAGCAGGGGTTCAAAAACATCCAGAATCATGAGGGCTGCTACCGTCCAGGCTGTGACAGATATTGAGACAGACCAGAACCTGTCATAGATCACGGATGAGGCGAGCTTGATGATAATCCACACGGAAAGCAGGGTAACACCCATATTGATAAGCAGCGCAGTCTTTTCGGTTTGCTGATAGACGACCGTGGCAATAAGCAGGAGGATTAAAAGGTGTAAACTCAGGAATTGATTGAGAAAGGTCCGTTTGAGATTGGTAAATAATCGGTTCCCCGGCCAGATACCTTCGACCCTTGGGGCAACAAAAGGTTGAACTCTGCGAGCTAGAATCCACGCAAAACCAAAGAGGAGTGCGATCACGGCAACCTGAATTAGATAATCAAAAATCAATACCTCGGTCAACAACCAGGTCTTGAGCTGTTCCAGGAGATTTAGTAGGGCATGGGTATCAATTTTGGGCATAAGCCAACCTATTTCAGTTTTTTACAACCTGCCTACGCTATTCAGCTATGGCAAGGCAGGCGAATTTGACAAACATTACGAAATAGTATTAAATATTTTCGTAACTTTCGTTTGTTTCGTTGTGAAAGAAGCGTTTAAAGACAGACTCTAATTACTTGGTTTTTCAATCACCTGACCAATGACAATTTCCACACGACGGTTCTTGGCGCGGGATTGCGGATCAAGATTATTTACCAGGGGGCGTTCCTCGCCATAAGCTACGGCTCCCAATCGTTTTGGATTAATATTTTGCTTTTCCTCAAGATAGTGCAATACAACCAAAGCTCGGGCAGACGAAAGCTCCCAATTTGAAAGATACTTCCAACGATATTTCTTCCCGATAGGAACATTATCGCTGTGGCCCTCGATCATAATTTCCCGGTTGGGATAGCGAGCCAGTGTTTCTCCAACCTTATCGATAAACACTTTTCCCCTCTCAGTCAGGTCAGCACTACCACTTTTAAACAACACGGCGTTGGGTAAGCTAATTCTGTTGCCGATGACAGAACCGGCTTCGATGGCTTTTTGCAGACTATCAACCTGGGCTTGTTTTCTGATTCGCTTCAACTGCTCAGTATCTAATTTTTGAGTTAATTCCGATTTTGCCTGTTCCAGCTGCTTAACTAGATTTTTTTCAGCTTTCAGCTGTCCATCAAGAGTCTCTAAATCCCCTCGTAATTTCACCAACTCAGCATCTTGTTCCTGCACTAAGTCCTGGTTGCTGCCGGCGCAGTTTGTGAGCCCCAGAATAACCAGGCTACTCAGGATTAAATGCGATATCGTTTTTATTTTCATTTTAAAAATTCCCTCATTGCTGTTGATCACAATCTAATTTTTTTAATCAAGAACTATACAGGGAAATTTTACCTCCCTGCCTGTTGATAGGCTGGCAGGGTGCAGGTTTTCAATAAAAAGAAAAATATATGCTCTCAGTGTAAGTTCAAGATGTCCCATCTTGGTTTTGTGATAAAGCTGCCGAGGCAAGCCCCTCTATCATGCCCTTAAAAACGAGCTGGTGCAACGGATAAATACCATACCAATAGAGTTGTCCAAATAATCCTCGGGGATCGAAAACAGCGGTCTGACGCAGGGTAGAAGATTCGGCATCACCAGTGACCTCAAATTCTAACCAGGCTCGTCCAGGTAATTTCATCTCTGCAATAAACCTTAGACGTCTATCAGGCTCTATGGCTTCTACACGCCAGAAGTCAACGGTATCACCAACTTCCAACTCTCGAAAAGCAGGGCGATCCCTGCGCATCCCCACTCCACCGATAAGCATATCAAGGAATCCACGTATTTGCCAGAGCCAATTGTATGCGTACCACCCTGTTTCACCCCCGATGGCTGCGACAGTCCGATAAACAATCTGGGGAGGCAGAGCAATTTGCATGGTACGGGAATCCACCAAACGGGTTCCAAAGCGAACTCCTCCCCAGGTAGGGAGATCCCCTGCAGAGGAAAGTGAATCAGACCAGCGTGTGATGGCAAATTCATGGTCTTCATGATCCAGTGCCTGTTGCATGGCCTCATTTACCCCCATGGGCACAACCTGAAAATCTTGAAGTGCTGATTTATCCCGAACGACTGTCGAGTGCACAATACTTTCAACAAGTTTTCGGCCAATTCGAGCATAAAGCGGAGTGATAAGTCCCAGCCATAAACTGGAAACTAATGGTGTCAGTACGGGGACCGGCAACATGCGTATGCGCAGACCTCGATGGCTGGCATATACGCGCATGAGATCGGCGTAAGATACTTGATCTGCACCACCAATTTCGTATATGCGAGACTTCCCAATAGCTAAATCGAGTCCTTCCATAAGGTAGGCAATCAGGTCTTCGATGGCAATTGGCTGGGCCGGGCTGGAGACCCAACGAGGGGTAATCATGATGGGTAGGCGTTCTACCAGGGAACGTATCATTTCAAAAGAAAGACTCCCTGAGCCCAGGACAATGGAAGCGCGAAATTCAATGACTGGAACACCAGATTCCCGGAGTATATCCCCCACTTCCTGCCGACTTCTCAGGTGGGGTGATAGGGGTTTATCCTGATTTCCCAATCCACCAAGATAAATAATCCGTTCGACACCACTGGCTCTGGCTGCTGCTCCAAAGTTAATTGCGGCCTGACGATCGGTCTCTTCAAAAGACGCTTTGGATCCCATGGAGTGTACCAGATAATAGGCTGTTTTAACCTGGTCCATGGCAGCAATGAGGCTCTCTTGATCAAGAACATCACCATATATAACTTCTGTCTGTGGATTTGCTCTTGAACGCAAATTTTCAGGTCTCCGTGCCATACAACGAATGTGCTGGCCCCGCTTCTCAAGTTCTCTCAGGAGACGCCCACCGACATAACCGGTTGCTCCTGTGAGGAGAATTAAATCGTTTGGTCTGATCCCACTGGATTCAGGAATTTTCATCCCAGAACGAGTTGTCACTATTTGTTTTTCATTAATGGAGCATCTTGGGGAACGACTTTATTCGTCACGGGGATTTGCACCTCATTCCGACGCAAAAACCAGGGTGTAAAGGGTGCGTTGAAACGAGCCCAGATCGCTGGACCAGCTATGACTAACTCTTGAGTCTCGATCCAGGCTTCAAGTTGTGCTTTGTGTTCAGCATAGGCTTTTTCACTCCAAAAACCCGAGTACCTGATAACGGCCACAAGGCGGGCAGGGACCTCCCTGATTTGCACCCTTGGATCCTCCGGAATGGGGATGGTTTCCAGGGTAAAGTTTGCAGGCATCATAAAGCTCACCGCCCAGGAATCCTGATCTCGCTCCTGTGATACTGGCGTGGTCATTTTGATTTCTTCGCCGGCGACTTCTTGAGATACCGGACTGGTCATGGCCACCTTGGTCTGGGATCTATTGGTTCCTGAGATATAGTTAAACAGGGGCCGGAAGGCTTGACTCCCAGCCTTCTCCATGCTGCCTTCAATCTTCACTTCAGCCAGAAGGTAAGATTCGTATTCACGAATCTCAAATTGACCATCCTTTTCAACCAAATTGTATTTTGCTTCTTCAATCGCCATGAGCTTTCCCCCTGTGATAAGTGCAATAATGATAGTAAAAGTTAGCCCATGTTTTAGTTGACGCATTTTTCACTCCTGATCTCGACTAGTCATTCATTCTGGCAAAAAGATAATGCGATACATACCATTCATTACCTTTATTAAATTCAAATAACTCCTCGCAGATCATAAAAATGAGTCGCCAGCGCTGAAACCAGATACCAGGCTGTGTCGGGCCACAGGTTTCTTTAATAAATGCCCTAATTGCCTTTTGGGATCGGTCTGTCGTTGCCCAATCTAGGATTTTCGGGTAGATGCCTCTCTTGGTTTCAAAAAAGGTATTAAAAGGAGTGGGACGAAGGCAATCCAGCCATCCATAAACAGAACCTTGGCATAGCCATGGAGGTCGGCATACTTGCCCTGCCAGAGACTTGAATAGGAATACACAAAGTTGTGGAGCGCCATATAGCCCGTGAATTGAGTGGCGGCAACTGCTGGGCTGGTTAATCCCATGAATACAGCTGTACTGGTTCCCTGCTGTAATCCACTGGCAAAACTATAGCCGATGGATACATAGAAAAAGAGGTCGATGGTGACACCTGCAGTCCCACTCACACCAATGAACTGCCGCGCCAATATGAAAGTTGGAATGGTCGTTAAAACATACCAGACTCCAAGCGCTTTTCTGTGTCCAACCTTGTCAGAGATCCAGCCCCCCAGAATAGAGCCCGCCGCGGCAAAGACGGTTCCGTACATGGTGAGCTTGGCGATTTGATTTTCAGTCATCCCCAGATCCACTTGAAGCGCACTCCCCAAAACCAGACCCAACGCCAGGGCACCGAAGGGTAGCAATGAGAAAACGACGCCGACCAGAGGTCCTGTCCCAGATTTGAAAAAGCCATGATAGAGCTCCTTCAAGAATTGTTTCATTTGAATCAGTACTTCCTGGAGGACGGTGCGACCATTTTTAACAGCTTCTATGACGGGTTCGGCTGGTTCCTGGAGTCTCAAGGTCACAAAGACCAGGATCAGGGTCAGAGCCAGGAGAACAAAGGGGAAAGAAAGCTCAAATCCAAACTTGCCGGCGATCAACAAAGCACCACTGCCACCGATGGCCTGTCCCAGGTAGGAGGATCCAAACATGAATCCGTTGGCAATACCCCTTTCATTCTCTGGCAGGACCTTGATGGCCAAAGCATCAATGGCTACGTCCTGCGTGGCGGCAAAAATATTATGAATGATAATGAGGGTGGTTAAAAGTTGAATGTTGGTGGAATAATCAAAAAAGACCACAATACCCAGGGTCCCGATCATGGCCGATTGAGCTATGGCAATCCAGGTTCTTTTAGGTCCAAAGCGCCTGAATTTTACTAGGTCAATCAGTGGCGCCCAGGCCCATTTAAATCCCCAGGGTGCATAAAGGGAGGCTGTAAATAGACCGATTTCAGTGAGTCCAACCCCGCTCATACGAAGATGCGTAGCCAAGGCTATGGCGCTAA
>JAIPGJ010000032.1 GCA_021736185.1 Fidelibacterota bacterium
CCAGGTATTCTCCAACATAATGAGTCTATCCCCGACTCCAATCCCCAGTGCTCCACCTGAAGCACCCTCGCCAATCACAATCACAATGATCGGAACGGTTAAATGGCTCATTTCAAACAGATTTCGAGCAATTGCTTCAGCCTGACCTCGCTCTTCGGCTTCCAGACCTGGATAAGCGCCGATGGTGTCTACCAGGGTGACTACTGGCAATCCATACTTCTCTGCGAGTTTCATATGCCGCAGGGCTTTGCGGTATCCCTCAGGGTATGGCATGCCAAAATTGCGATAAAGATTGTCTTTGGTGGATCGGCCCTTTTGTTGACCAATAATGACCATTCTTTGATCATCAATCCGGGCTAGACCGCTTACAATAGCCTTGTCATCGCCAAAATGACGATCTCCATGGAGTTCCACCCAGGAATCGCAGATGAGCTCTATCAAGTCCAGGGCATGGGGTCTATCAGCATGACGAGCCAGCTCGACTCGTTGCCAACGGGAAAGATTCTTATTTATCTTTTTTGACTGCTCAATGAGCTTTTTACGAAGTTTTTTAATCTCGATTTTCATATCCATATCGGAATCATTGGACATGATTTCCATTTCAATAATCTTTTGTTCCAGATCATGAATTGGTTTTTCGAATTCTAAGACTGTTTTTCCCATATTATTTCCCTAAGAAGGCTTTAATTATTATTTCCAAATCCAGAAGGATTGAATGGTTGTGAAGATAATAGTGCAATAGTGAATACCTCTCATCTTTGCTGAGCTGTGATCCTCCTCTCACGGATTCAAGACTGAAAATGCCACGTTTAATATCCCATCCCTTATCCATCAGATCGATTGGGGATCCAACGAGGCTCAACTTTCCCCGAATAACGAGTGGAAGCAAGCTTAAATTACTCCAAAATGAGACCCGTCCATCGAGCATCTTGTAAATTGTATAATTCCGTTTATTGATTTGTACTTCAACCATTGTCATCGACTTTGATTTAACCACCAGGGCTTGAAACGGTCGTAATAATAGATATAGAATGGGCCCAATGATCAAATCTTCCAGTCGTTTTACGATGCGTGAACCAGCATGGTAGTATTTAAAATCCATGTCAACAAATTGTACGCTCTGTAAATTTTCAACCGCTGATTTTCCTACAATAAAGGATAAATTGCCGGGAACGAGCTTTATTTTTACGCCCTGCTGACTCAAAGTAGGTAAAAAGTCAAATATTTTACTCAGCTCGACGTTATCTGAGGTGAAAATGACATCATCAATACGATGATATTGAACCAAATCGAGTAGATCATTGAGGTGCCCCACAATTCTATCATCGTCATGTTCGATTCCGTCTGTAGTGACTATTCCCACAGGGGTATAACCCAAAGCAAGATTAGTCATTAGCCGAGAGAAAACAGCTTTAGCTCCTTCATAATCGCCGATGATCAAGGTCCTTTGTGTTCCCAGTTGAAAATTCTCGGTTCGTCGAGTAGATGCAAATAAGCGCCATCCGGAAATCCATAGGAGAGCGCCAAAATAACTGATCAACATGACGATGCGCGAGAAGGCATAATCTTTGAAAAAATAGGTCAAAGTGACGTTTATCAGGAATCCCAGGGTTGCGGCAAGGATGGATCTGCTGACTGAATATTTGTAGGTTCTATACAAGCCCAAACTTGTGATAACCGCCAGCCAGCTGACCAGATATACAGGCAGTACATAAATATATTGATCCAAGACATCCAGGGTTCTGAATTTCATGAAAATAGCGATCAAGGTGATGACCAGGAGACCAGAGAGGTCGAGAATATATGCGGCAGCATTTTGGCTGATTTTACTTAGAATGGAGAGTATGTATCGGGCGAAAATACCCAGCCGCAGCACCCAGTGAATGGGAAACCTGGAAGTTGACTTGAAATGTTTTCTGGTGAAGATGTCCATGGCACGATAAAAATGTGTGTTGGTATCCCACAAGGCCACTTTTGATGATTCACCTTTGTAATGGATGATGCTCGTCACAGGGGTGTAATAGACCTTCCAGCCCGACTTTCCGAACCTGAAACACCAATCCAAATCCTCACCATACATAAAAAAGGTTTCGTCAAGCGATCCTACTTCTTCTAATGCAGTGCGGCGAATAAACATGCAAGAACCGCTAATCGCTTCAACCTCGTAAGCTTCATTAGGATCGAGATGGGTCAAATTATAGCGACCAAACCACTTTGAGTGGGGAAAGATATTAGCCAGGCCCATCAGCTTGGTGAAGGCCACCCATGGTGTGGGAAAACTCCTGCGGCAGGCGAGTTGAAGACTCCCATCATCATTCAGAATCTTGCAGCCCAGGAGTCCAATTTCTTGATCTGCTTCCATGACCTCAATAAGCTTGGTGGCAGTATCTTCCTGAACCAACGTATCCGGGTTGAGCAACCACACATACTCCCCCGTGGACATCTTGATAGCCTGGTTGTTTGCTTTTGCAAAACCGAGATTGGCTTCATTCTGGATTAATTGAATGTGTGGGAATTGTGATTGAAGCATTTCAATGCTGCCATCAACAGAATGATTATCGACAACAAAGATTTCAGTATCTATGGTTTTAGTCGCTTTAAGGATACTCTCCAGCGCCTGCTGCAAAAAGGCTTTTACATTGTAATTGACAATAACAATGGAGAGCTTCATAGAAATGGGCTTTGAAAAAAGGACTTAAATTTTTCCCAGCAATGCCATGGCGCGCAACCACCAAACTCTCCAGATTGCCTCACGAACAATTGCTTTGGACATTTTACTTTGACCTACCGTACGATCAACAAAAAGGATGGGGACTTCTTTGACACGTTCAGGTGCTTTTCTCCAGGCCCTGAAATTCATTTCCACCTGGAAGGAGTAGCCGTTACTGCGGACTTTATCCAGATTGATTTGTTTCAGGAAGGACACCCGCCAGCATTTAAAGCCGCCCGTGCCGTCGTTCACGGGCATTCTGGTAATCAGCTGGATATACTTACTGGCAAAATAACTTAACATGAGCCTGCGAAGCGGCCAATTGACCACACTGATACCGTTCAAATACCGAGACCCAATAATCAGATCATTGGTTTCAATTTCTTTGAGAAATGTTTCGATGACTTCTGGATCATGTGAAAAATCACCATCCATTTGAACCACCGTATCGTAGTCATTGGCAATGGCATACTTAAAACCGGCTATATAAGCCGTTCCCAAGCCCAGCTTACCTTTTCGTTCCATGAGATGCAACTCAGGGGTATTCGCCTGGCGAGCTTTCACCAGATCAGCAGTTCCATCCGGTGAACCATCATCGACGATGAGAATATCGGTTTTGACCTTGAGAGATAAAACCCGGTCTATAACGAGAAGAATGTTCTCTTTTTCATTATAGGTTGGAATAATTGTTAAATTACGAGGCATCCATTTCTTCCTTTAGCAGAGCCAGCTCTTCATCAATACTGAGGATTGGAATATTTAGCTCTTTCTTCAATTTCTCGCAAATCAGACCGCTACGCATAGGTCGTGGAGCTCTCTGATTCAGGTCACCCGTTGAAATTGCATTAATTAATGCAGAGGACAACCCAAAAGTATCTGCAATCTTTAGTGCAAAAGTATAGCGCGAAACCACTTCTTTTGATCCAAAATGCCATACACCCCAGGCTTTTTGATCAAGGACTACCCTGATTACTGATGCTAAACGGCGGGCGTAGGTAGGGTTATTATATTGATCGTCTACGATTCGAACCGATCTCTCATTTCGCAATTCATTGAGCAACCATTCGACGAAACTGCTGGTCAATTGCTTTCCATTCCCATACATCACATTGGGTCGAATGACCACAGATTTTGCTCCCGATTCCAGGACAGCCGTTTCTCCGGCAAGTTTTGATTCAGCATACTTGCCTCTGGCATGACACTGATCGTTTTCGGAGTAGGGACCCGCTTCGCCATTGAAGACATAATCTGTTGATATGTGCACCAGAGGAATATCTGATTCCAGACAAATGCTGGCCAGGGATTTTGGAACCTGAGCATTGACGGCGAAAGCGATATCCTGATCATCCTCTGCCCGATCAACATTGGTATAGGCAGCCGTATGGATAATCGCGGCAGGGCGCTTCAAATTGATGTAGTCCCTTAAGGCCTTTTCATCGTTTAAATCCATTTGTTTCACCTGGACAGGACTTGATTCCCCAAAAATACTGGGATTTAAATCCAGACCAAATATCTCATGATCAGATTGAAATTCCTGAACAATATTCTGCCCAAGCAATCCATTAATACCCGTTATTAGAACACGTTTAGTCAATCATTTACATCCTTAATCTGCTTCAAATATTTCAGTGTCAAAAGTCCTGATGATAGTTTCCAATTGCCTGATATATGGCATTTTTGCCCGATCAGGCGCATGAACTAAACCGGAAATAAGATAGATACGATCCTTCACCGGCTCATAAAATCCATAAGCGATAAAAGGACCACCCTTAACTTCTGTCTTAGATTCCCAGAGACCGAAGTATTTCCAGGCAGAGTATTGCTTAAACCAGATAGATTCTGAAGACAGGTAATCTCGATTTAGCCTGACATCCTTGAGCTTTTCCCCAAAAGTTGATGTGAGCAAATCATTCACCTGATACTCAAGGGTCGAATCTGAAGGCTCTGCCCAGGTGATCGTCAGCCATCGATAAGGGAAATCACGCCCCAACCACACCATATTATATTTCGGTCTGTTTTCAATTTCAACGAAATCATGCATCATGCGTATATAGAAGCCATACTGATCGTAATATTTTTTTGCAAGTTCAAATTGTTCACCTGATCGATAGATAAAGGCAGTATTTCGTTCATACATCTTGTGTTCAATAAAATTGAATACTCGATCCTGATTTATTTCAAGTCGGCTTCTCAGATCAGCCAGTGATGTACCTATGACTACCACCAGAGCCTGCCCTGCAGCATAGACATCACCCTGGTAAAATATGCCTTTTGGGTTATTTCTCAGCTTGCTAATTGTTGAATCGGGTAACATGGACCGGACTTGGGGTGTGATTTTACTATCATCCTCTAAGCGGGTCAATATCATCAAATTTTTGTTTAAGATATTGGCGTTCAAATCGTTTGGACTGATTCGTTGAAACCTGTAAAGTGTTTCGGTGGGTGGCGTATGATAAACTTTTCCAAGGGTTTGAGCCAGAATGGGTTCACACGCTTCCCAGTTTCTATCATCACACACTACCGTGATGACATCATCATATCCGATGGCGGCCTCTTTGGGTTTGGTACATGACCCAAGGGCTAATACGATCAGCAAACTCAATACTGAGAATTGATATATTCTTTTTTTTCTCATCACGGTTTCACCCCTACATTTTCAAACCCAAGCAAGCATAAATTTATTATGAACACGAATCACTCACAGACTTTAATTTTTGATGATTTCAAAATCTGCCAGCCCTTCTGAGATGGATACAGAAGTCACTTTTACCCGGACTGGATCACCTAAACGATACATTTTTTTCGTTCGTCTACCCGTCAGTGAAAAGTTATTCTCCTCGTATTCGTAATAATCGTCTGTGAGACTGCCAGCATGAACCAGACCATCCACAAAACTTTCTGCCAGCTCTACAAAAAATCCGAAATTCAGGACACCGGAGATAACCCCATCAAACTCCTGCCCTATCCGCTTGCTGAGGTATTGTAGTTGCTTCATTTTCATATGATCCCGTTCTGCTTCAACGGCTACTCTTTCTCTCTGGGAACAATGCTCAGCCAGTTTCTCCAGGGATGCAAATGAAGGAGGATTGGAATGCTCATGATATATATACTGTTTTAAGAGTCGGTGTACGGTCAAATCAGGATAACGCCTGATAGGTGAAGTAAAATGGGTATATGATTGAAATGCCAATCCAAAATGTCCACGGTTTTCCACTGAATATTTGGCTTTGGTCATGGATCGCAAGGCGACCTTTTCGATAAAATGACGATAGGGACTCTCTCGCACGGCTTCAACCAGAACCTGATAATCTTTCGGTTTGACTGGAGTTTTTATTTTCTGTGGAATTTTCAAACGGTCCAGGATCATTTGCAATTTGCTAATATCGTCTGAAGATGGCGTTTCATGGATTCTATAAATTCCCGGTAATTTTGCCTTGATAAATTTCTGATCAAGAAATTCAGCAGTCACTCGATTGGCTGCCAACATAAACTCTTCCACCAGGCGGTGGGCTGTCAATCGTTTGGAAGGCTTGATGTCATGGGGAAATCCAGTTTCATCCAGAATGACAATGGGCTCAGGCAGATCCAGATCAATGCTGCCACGAGATTTTCTGTCTTTAAAAAGAACCTTTCTGAGCTTTTCCATTTCTTGGATTTCTGGTGAAAAAGTATGTTCTTTCCCCTGGATGATTGCTTCGACTTCTTCATAGCTAAAACGTTGCTTGGAATGAATCACAGAATTCATGATTTTTGATCCCGTGAATTGTCCATCCCGCCCAATGTCCATCAGACATGACATGCTGAGCCTGTCGATGTGAGGCTTCAAGGAGCATAAATCCGAGGCCAACTTTTCAGGCAGCATATGAATGGCTGTCCCGACCAGATAGACACTGGATCCTCGTTTTCTAGCTCCCCTGTCAATGGGAGTCCCAGGCACAACATAATGTGAAACATCAGCAATATGAACACCCAGGGTCCAACCCGTTTTCGTAGTCTCAATGGATACGGCATCATCAAAATCCTGAGCACTTTCCGGATCAATGGTAAAACAGGTGAGGTGTCTCAAATCGGTTCGGTGTTTGATTTCATCCTGAACACTCTGTTCGGAATAAGATTCAGCCTGTTCCAAAGCCTTGGAGGACCAGGTCGTGGGTAAATCGTGTTGCTGAACAATTAAAGCGATATCCACACCTGGGTCACCAGGATAGCCCAGAACGTCTTTAACATTGACCAGTGGCTCTGGATGTCCTTCTTCCCACCGAACAAGCTCTACGCTAACCATATGGCCGTCTCTGGCCTTGTTCTGCTTTCCTTCAAGCACTGCGAATCTCACGCGAATGCGTTTATCCTCAGGAACCACCCACTCACCAAACCTATCGTGCTGGTACACGCCAACAAATTCAGTCTGATGTCTTTGAATGACCTCAATGATCTGAGCTTCGGGCTTATCACCCCGCTGCTTGTTTAAAATTTGAACCCGAACCAGATCTTTATGAAAGGCATGTTGCATATGTTGGGCACGCACGAAGACTTCACTTCCATCCTGCAGTTCAACAAATCCAAAACCTCTTGACGTGACCGCCAGAGTCCCGGTTTGTTGTTGTAGCTTCGGTTTGAAGGCGTACTGGTGCCGACCCTTTTGTTCGATTCGCCCCGTACGACAAAGCTCCAGCAAAAGAATTTTGAGCGTTCGGTAATCATGCTCTTTAATCCGAGCATCCTTCATGATGGTGCGAGGTCTATACCAGCGACCCGGGTTCGCTTTGAAGGTATCCAATATTTTCTTTTCGATTATCGATCGATCCATGAAATACCTCCTGAGTATTCGATGTGTAAAAAACTGTTTCGCAGGTTTAGGCCTTCGTGAGTTGCAAGAATCAGTCGGATAGGACCTCTTTCGCTTCTCAATTGAACCCCGAGGCCATAGCCTTTGAGTGTCTTAATTCGCTTATTGGTATTATACAGACCAATATCGTAAAAGGTAAGGATTTGCGATTGACTCCCTATAGTATAATGGAGAGTGGTCTGCATACTCATTGTATTGGGGACTCTCAAATAAGCTTCCTCGTAACCTCTGACACTATTCACGCCACCAAGGGGAACCATGATAGAAGGATCAGTCTGTGAATCAGTTAGGTTCTGAATGTTGGCCCGGGTTCTCTGGGACATGAAAAAATGGCCGGACAGCCTGGTTTGGGCTTCAGAGCGCAGGGTTAATATTCTCGTGGATGCCGGTTCAAAATTCATTTCCTGGAAAAGCATGGTTTTTAATGATATCCCCTGATGTATTTGGGGGTTCAAACTGGTTTGTCTATAACCCAGGCCCAACAGCCGTTTTTCCTTGGCTTCCCATTCTGGAAAAAGGACTGAACCTTCGTGGGTAATAATGGATTCATGTTTTTCAAACGAAAAGTAAATGGATCTCTCCCAGTCAAGATCCCATTCAAAACCAAGATTTGTCTTGAGAATCTGATAGTTCCCATCAATAACCTCCCTACCAAACTGAAAGTGTCCCGTGATGGGTAACTGCAAGAGCCAGGGATATTGAAATCCCAGATTGAATGATTCAGAGTTAGATCTGAGTCTTTCCCAGGAAAAGTCAAATATTTTTCCCCGGCCATCAAAATTTGGAATGTGAATGTTGATTTGTCCGTACCATGAAATGCTGTCTGAACCACTACTCTGATTAAAACTTGCTAAACCCTGGGCCATTAATTCAGGATGATGCTTCACTCTGTACTTCATATGATATTCACCGTTAACATCTTGAGAAAGCTGGTATCCGTCAGCCAATTGATATCCCAGGCCAGTAATCCTTTGTTTTGCTTGTGACAAATTACGACTGGATATGGAAGGTCTACCCATTTTAAATTCTTTTTCAAGGTAGAGCGCATCTCGCTCCCGAAGCCCCTGGAAATGGATGAATCCAAGCGTGGAAGCATCGCCGGGGAAAACCCTCGCCTCTATCATACCGGGATGGTGCGCTTCTGGCAACATCTCTAAGCGGGCATCCCAATAACCTTCTGCTGAAAATTGACCCAATCTTTGTTCCACTATTGAGTCGATTTGAGTTGGCGAAACCAGGAGCGTATCTGTGGTTTCAGAGTCATTCAATACGAATCGTACTGACTGGCTCATCAAAGCGCTGGTCAGCAAGAAAACCATTAATAATATCACGGCTAAACGATTCATCAAAAGAGGCTTCTCCCCTCTACCCTTAAGTATTGCTCACTCTGGTTATCCCCACGTTTTTGAATGCTGTAATTCATGGAAATCTGAAACATACTTGAGAAGATATATCGGCTATTCAGTGAATATTTCCAATTGTCACCGGGTTGCCTGCCGGAAAACACGGAGTAGGGTACCGCCTGTACATCTGCCTGTATATTGGACAGTGATAACTGTTGATCAATTCTCCCACGACGCCTGATTCTCAAACTATGCTTGGTCAAAACATAAATTTCTGAATACGCTTTTTCATTCTGCTTATCACTTACCAACGAATATTGAAAATTCAGGTCAAGTTTTTGCTGGGGAGAAATCTTGATACTGTGATTGATGAAAGGTCTTGAAGATGTCCAATGCTCATGGGCCAAAAGATTATATTCAAGCTTGCGCTCTCGAGATTCAAATACCGCACCCATTTTGCTGTAATTATTGGGATTCCATAAGAACTCACCATCTAAACCATGAGAAGTGAAGTGGTTATCCTCATTACCGTAATTATAAAGGGTAGAGCTATTTCTGGTGATTTTCCCAGAATATCCAAGCTTGGTAAGCAGGCTGGATTGACCCGTTTGAAAATCAAGATTGAAACCTATCAGAGACTGGCTTTGAATATCTGTGTTGCTTTGAACTTCCCGCTTTAGCCTGGACTCATATGCGAAGCGACTTTTAATGGCGATTTTATCCAGGTTGCCAAAATCCTCAGAGCTGTATTCCAGACGAGTTTTATTATCATATTTTCTCACCTGTTCTTCTCGATCGGAAAAAATACGCTGTTGTACAAATCTACCCCCGCTGAGGGGGATGTAATCATTAATGACTGGATCAAAACTATAATCGCCATAGCCAGTATCTACTTCAATATAATGATAGTCATATTTGGGGATATGCTCTTCGTCCAGCTGATATTCTTCTTGAAATGTTAAGCGATCACCGAGGATTTGACCACCTACTTGAGCCTTGCCAAGATAGTACTTCTTGACAGCGCCACTGTCGCTCAGATGTTCCCGATACTTCATGTTAAGTAGACCCTGAGAATTCATAAAATTGGCAAACTGGTACTCGCCGATCCAATCCTGGCGCTGGTCAGTCCAATTCCCAACGTTCTTTGAATTTAGGAACGTTTGATTTGCCTGGAGATTGCGATAATCCAGACGACGATCATATTTTAGGATAATTTTATGGGCATCAGAATATTCGTACGAGGTCATCAATCCGGAGGTCAGATGATCATTGGTTGAATAGTAGGCGGAGGAAGAGCCATCCTCAAGCTCAAGATGAAGACCTGTAGTCAGTTTTCCCCGGGTATAGGCACTTTCGAAGTTGTGATTCTGGCTTATCGTACTGTCAAATCTTGTTAGAACTGCTGCATAATTTGCATGAACTGGAGCTGCAGGATTTGATTTGCCATCGATATGTAATTGCTGACCCTTGATCACTCCAGAACGCTCCATCTGGGAAATAGAAGTTTTTACATAGTTTTGCTCCCCCAGGCGTAGATGGCCGTAGCTCAAATGTTCTTCTTCAGATTTTCGGGGATTCAGATGCCACTGACGATAGTATTCCAGTGATTCCAGAGCATCATGGCTGATAAAGCCGGACTCATAATACTTGTCACCCAGGCGTATTTCATAAATCGGGCGCTTGAGGCCAGCATTTATATCCCAGGCTAACTTGTTGGGACCTTTGTTACTCCTGGCATATAAATTTTTTGTATCTTGAGAAATACCCAAGTCAAAAATGGCATCCAGACCCTTCTTTTGCGCATGCCCGGAAAGTGAAAATACTGAGAGTGACTGAGGTGCGACATATAATTGTGAGGGAAGATATTCACCAAATTGAGGATCGAATATGAAATAGGGTTCCAAAGCATTCTGCTCTTTGCGGTACTGTCCTCTATCCAGACCTACAAAATTGAAATCTACAGTGTAATCGCCCTGTTCAGCGCCTTGATAAACCAATGTTCCATTTGCACTCATATTATAGCTCCCCCCCAGCGTATCCCTGACAATACTGCTTATTTCAGCGGTAGAGGTGGCATTCCCAAGCTCTGAAAATATTTGACGGAGCTCATCTGCCTCAACATTTCCAAGCGGGTTATTCTGATCATCCCGAATATCCTGCCAGGCTGCAGAGATGAACAGCGGAGAATCGTTTCGATTCCCGAAGGATACTTCCCCACTGATAAGTCGCTTCCCGAATGAGTAAGATGCCAGGTAGATGTCAGGCACATATTCAAACTCAACACTGATCCTGGAATTCTCAGACAGGATATTCTGTTGAGTGAAGTGGATTTCTGCTGCATTGTAATCGATGATATAGTCTTCATCTTCACCGCGAATGAGCAAATGGTCATCCAGTTTGATTTTTTCCGAACCGGCCAGAATAATGATAAATTTTTCCCCGTTTTTTCCAGATAATCGATAAGGACCCTGTTTTCCATTCTTTCCCTGGATTTGGAGCAGGTGATACTGGCCATAGCTAAAACCCAGGGCCCCTCCTGAACCACCATACCTGGAATGAGTTTGGACGCTGATACCCTCAATGGAACGGTCGACCTTCCCGAATTTTCCATTGCGGAGACGTAAATCTATATCCCCGATAGAGGCATTCAATGCTGGACCATCAATTTGCACCAGGACCCGTTCAAAATCATTGAGACGCCGGGTATTACCTATGGGCTGGAGCGGCGAAGTCTTGTCGGTCAATACGCCCTGGACAGTATAATCATCATTCAGATTCCCCTTTATTTTGAGGTACATGCTGGATTGTAATGAGACCGATGAATTGCTGGAAACCTGGATACCCCTGGTGATGCTCCCTGCCGCTGCTAATCCATTTTCCTGAATGCTGGGACTTGTTGCACGAACCACTGCAGAATGGACGGTATCACGGTTAGGTGAATAGGCTGGGTGATCGATGGTATACACGCGTTTGAACTTGAGCGTATCGTTTTCAATGATGTAGAGAATTGAATCTGATGGGGAGCCATATGCTAAAGTATCCGCTCCTCCAGGCTCTGTATCCATGGAATATCCCAGAGAGATAATGAAAAATATGCTTATCCAGGTAATAGTGTTACCAGGCTTTCTTGATAATATAACGATTAGGTTCGAGCATTTTCTTTCTTGTCATGCTGGTAAACGATGGGAAGCACAGGATCGTTCCCTGTAACAACCCTGATAATAGCTTACCAGGAATATGCCAATATGAGAAAATTATAAATAATATGAGCATATACACTGATTCCATACCCCCGAGCATAAAAAAGGCTACCAAGGAGAATTCCACCGAACATCCTTTGAGAAAAAATGGGAAAGCTATACACCTCCATAAATAAATGGAAGCCGGCAAAAACAATGGCGGAGAAGAAAATGGCCAGCGGAACGGAGACTCGTGAACCCATGGCTAAACCTCGCTCTAGAACAATAAGAATAGAACTTATTACCACCATTCTAAAAATAAGTTCTTCGAAAATACCAGCGCCAATAGCCAGATTTATGTTTGACAGTTTTTCTTCCATGCTCACCATTTGAAGCGGTAGCTGAGTAAAAAACTGAAGACTAATAAATATGAAACCTCCCCAGAGCATACTCTCAAGCAGCATATACACGATATAGTTCGCATGAATTCCAGGTTTTTTTTCAATTTTATAACCACGAATCATCACCATCATGAATAGACCCAACAATATCCCGGAGATAACCAGGGGATGGCGGAGCCCCAGGGATTCGAATAAGCTGCGGAGCAAAACTTCTCCACTGTTTCTTAATTCAAAGAAAGAGTCCTGGAACAGGATAATGACCCCTATTTCATAAATTGCCAGAGCAGGCAGTGTCAAGATCAGACTATAGTGTAGGGATTTTGAGCTATTTAAATACTGGCGGAGGGCAGAGACTTTTTTGGCCATGTGTAAGCTTTTAGGAGTCTTTTAGAATATTAGCTAGTCATTTAGCTTCAATACTGCCAGAAAAGCATCCTGGGGCACTTCTACCCGACCCACTTGTTTCATGCGCTTCTTGCCGGCTTTCTGTTTTTCCAGAAGCTTCCTTTTCCGAGTGATATCTCCACCATAACATTTGGCAGTAACATTTTTGCGCAGGGCTTTCACGGTTTCACGGGCAATAATTTTTTGACCGATTGACCCCTGGATGGGAACTTCAAATTGTTGTCGGGGAATCAATTCCTTTAATTTTGCACACAATCTTCGCGAATGATCATACGCCTTCTCCCGATGCACAATTTGGGACAGGGCATCCACTCTCTCTGTTGCGATGAGAATATCCAATTTAACCAGATCGCCCCGGCGAAAATCAATGGGTTCGTAATCAAAAGAAGCGTAGCCCCGGGAGGTACTTTTCAGCTGGTCATAAAAGTCGAAAATGATTTCTGAGAGTGGAATCTCAAAATATATCTGAACTTTTGATTCAGTGAGATAGTGGGTTGACTTATAAATGCCACGCTTATCGATGATCAACTTCATCAAATTACCGATGTAGGTTGGCGGTGTGAGGACTTCAGCACTCACATAGGGCTCATGTATTTGATCAATTTCACCTGGTTCAGGAAGATCACTTGGTTTATCAACCATGATACTGCTGCCGTCTTTGAGAATGACCTTGAATTCCACGTTTGGCTGAGTGGTAATCAGGTCAATGGCAAATTCACGTTCCAGACGTTCCTGGACAATTTCCATGTGCAGGAGACCGAGATACCCAACTCGAAATCCGAACCCCAGGGCGCTGGATGTTTCCGGTTCCCATCTGAGTGCAGCATCATTAAGAGTCAGTTTTTCCAGGGCCATTCTCAAATTTGCGTAGTCATCAGAAATGATGGGGTAAACACCGGAGTAAACCATTGGTTTAACTTCCCGGTATCCAGTTAAGGCTTGAGTGGCCCCATGCTTGGCAGTGGTCACTGTATCGCCAACGCGAATGTCAGTAATATCCTTAATATTGGCGATGATATAGCCAACATCACCAGCTCGGAGAATATTCCCTTTGACTTTTGTCAATTTGAAAGAGCCAATCTCAGCCACTTCAAATTCCTCTTTACTGGCCATAAAGCGGATCATCTCTTTGGATTTTAGCTGACCTTCTAAAACGCGCACATAAGCAACCGCTCCACGGTACACATCATAGGTGCTATCAAAAACCAATGCTCGCAGAGGTAAATCATCATTCCCTTCCGGTGCAGGGATTCGCTTCACCACGGCTTCCAATATTTCATGAATACCAATATCGGCCTTGGCTGAGGCTAGAATAATATCATCTTCATCACAACCAAGCAGATCAACAATTTGGGATTTGACATTCTCAATCTGGGCTGCCTGGAGATCAATTTTGTTAATAATGGGAATGATTTCCAATCCGCTTTCAACAGCTAGCATGGCATTACTCACTGTCTGTGCTTCAACGCCTTGAGCGGCATCAACCAACAGCAGAGCACCTTCGCAGGCATCTAAACTTCGAGAAACTTCATAGCTGAAATCAACATGGCCAGGCGTGTCAATAAGATTAAGGATGTATTCTTTGCCATCCTGGGCTGGGTATTTAAGCTGAATAGGATGCGATTTAATGGTGATGCCACGTTCTCGTTCCAGATCCATATCATCCAAAACCTGGTTCATCATTTGTTTATCGGAAAGGGTGTGAGTTTCTTCGAGCAGGCGGTCCGCCAGCGTGGATTTGCCGTGATCAATGTGGGCTATAATGCAAAAATTTCGTACTTCAGATCTCTTCATAGGGCGCAATATACGCTTGATTGTCTGGTATCAAACAGGAAGGGATTCCAGATTAAAAATGTTGATCAACAGATTAGAATTTTAAAAAGAAACTATTCCCACCTTTTGGTGAGTCTTCGATGCCCACCTTGGCATCATGTGCCAGGGCGATTCTCTTGACAATGGCCAGCCCCAGACCGCGTCCCCGCTTCTTGCCTTTGGCGAGTTGGACATTACGTTCAAAAACAGCTTCTCTCATGTCTTCAGGAATTGGCTTACCGGCATCATCGACTCTGAGGGTGACCCTGCCGTCCTCTTCCCTAAGAATAAGATCTATGGTACCACCTGGTGTCGAATACTTAATCGCATTACTGATATAGTTTTTTGGTATTTCAGAAATAATAGGATTGGCCTGGACAATCAGTGACTCAGGAAGTTGTGATTTAAGAATCATGGAGGCTGTGGCTAATTGTGAAGAAAACTCAGTTTCCATTTCCTTTAACATGCTCACCAGGTCAAGATCAGCTTTAGAAATGGTCTCCCCCAGGCTCAATTTGGATAAAACAGTAGCATTTTCTATAACTTTCATCAAACTCTCAGAACTGCTGCGCAGTAACTCGAACATTTCATTCTCATTATCTTCCGCAGTCAATAACTCGGTGAGAGAACTTATGACACCTGCAGGATTTCGAAGATCGTGGGTAATCACATCCAGAAGTAATTCCTTCATCCCATTTGCGTTTGACAGTTCTGCTGCAAGATCTTTTAGGGCTTTAGATTTCCGGGCACGATCAATAGTGAGGGCAACCTGACCGGCAGCAAGATCCAGAAGTCTTATATCTTCTTCGGCATAGTGAGTGAGCCCATCATACTCCTGCAGAACGAATGCACCAATAACTTCATCCTTCACTTTTAAGGGGATACCCAACCAGACGCTGGGTAATTCTCCTGCCAGGATGACCTGACCGCTCTCCATCAACGCTCGGATTTCGGCCTCTTCAACATGGATGGTTTTTTGCTGGACGATAGCTCGAGCAGTGAGAGAGGTTTCTGGATCGCAGGGAATGCTCTCAGGTAATTCTGAATCATAGTAATCACGCTCATAGGGAAAGTAGAGCGTATTATCCTCTTTATTCAGCATGGCGAGGTAAAAGTTACTGGTAGAGATAATCTCACTGATAAACTGATATATTTTTTCATACAAACTTGAGACGTCATTGGCTTTCAAGGCGGCGGAAGTAATTGCATAAAGCACGTCGCGCAGCTTCTGATCTTTGAGTGCTCGCGCTTCATCTTTTTTCTGACGACTGACATCTTCCACCAATCCCACAAAGTGGGTCACGATTCCAGACGCATCACGAATTGGAGAAATGGAAACTTTGCCCCAGGTGAGCTCACCATTACGTTTTTTATTGACAATTTCTCCGGACCAGACTTGTCCACCTTTAATGGTATTCCATAGATCAGCATAAAATGCTCTATCGTGAATGTCTGATTTATAGAGACGGGGGTTTTGACCGATGAGTTCTTCAAGACGATAGCCCATCGTCGACAAGAACTTGCTGTTCGCGTACTCGATAACCCCTTCCACATCGGTAATCACTGTCATGACAGGACTTTGCTCAACCGCCTGACTCAATTTCTTGAGTTCAAGATTGGCAATATTTTGTTCAGTGATATCAAGCACATGGCCAATATTCTTGACATAGCCCTCACTATCTGTGAAAGCGTTTGCGGAAATCAGCAGATCACGCACTTCTCCATTCGGTCTAATGATGTCCAGGGAGTATTCACTGGGGGCATCTTTGCCAGCTTGTCTGGCTTCGAAATTGTTTATGACTTCTTGACGTGAAGACCCAAGATATACAGCAAAATTGGACCCCACCAATGCTTCACGGGGGCGATCAAATATTTCACAAAAACGGTCATTAACGTATACAAAATATGAATTGTGGTCAATGATATATATGCCAGTAGCTGACTGGTCAACAATGGCTTTTATATGAGCCTCTGAGTCGGCGACAAGCCTTTGATTTTTTTGTTGCTCTTCTTGGAGCTGGGCATTTTTCAAACTCTGAGAGATCAAATTGGCTACATCGCGTATGACTGCAAATTCACTCCGAAAATTGGGAATACTCAGATTCCAGGTAAATCCGAAGAGACCCACTATCTGTTCTTCACCACGAATCAGTATGAGAAATGCATCCTCATTCAGAAGCGAGTTCATGAGCTGATCGGGAATCATCATTTTCTGATCCTCAAGGCTTTTTCGATCCCTCTTTTTCAGATATTTCTTAAAAACCTCTTCTGGAATTCCTTCTGATTGACTTGCGCCGATCTCATCCTCATCAGACCAGAGCACTATCCAGTATTTTTCAAAAATATTTGCCTGAGAAAAGGCCTTGTGCAGAAGGTTAGCCAGCTCTTCAATGTTGTGAGCGCTTTCAAGCCCACTATAAATCGAATCCTTCATCCCCAAAAGCTGATTGATCCTCAGCATCATCTGGTCGGTGGCAAACCGGGTAAGTGCAATTTTGATCATGGTGCTAACCGCTTGATCATCGATGGGCTTGTGCAGAAATCCATAGGCATCAGCATCCTGCAAGGCACTGGAAATATGGGCATCATCGCCATAGGCAGTGGTAAATATCACTGGGACTGGATGCTTTTCGTGGATGAGCTTGGCGGCTTCAATGCCATTCATCTTGCCCTGCAACTGGATGTCCATCAGAATGATATCAGGGTGGGTCTCTTCAGTCAATTTGATAGCATCGCGACCTGTCCCAGCAATACCCACCACTGAAAAATCCTGCTTTTCCAGACGGAGCGACAAATCTTCAGCTGGAAGCCGTTCATCTTCGACAATTAATATGCGGATATTTTGTTGTGAAATGCTCATCTTATTAAAAATGGATGGTCTAATTTTTATTGGTTATAATTAAGTATGTAAATTTTCTGAAACACTAACTAATTAATATTCGTGGATTAATCCATTTCTATCAGAAACCTGGCAATCCTTTGTCCGGCTTTGCCTTCCCACCCATCAATTGGAAATCCGTCTATTGTGTCTCCCTCAATAATTGAAATAATTTTTGATTCCATTTCCTGAACATTAAACCCCATCAGTGTATTGGTGCCCTTGGAAAGACTCACTGGACGATTGGTCGTGTGACCCAGGGTAAGACACTGAACGCCAAGAATACTCGACTCCTCCTGGATCCCCTGGGAATCTGTAAGCACTACAACCGAATACTTTATAAGTTTCAACATATCGTGGTAATTCTGAGAGGAAACGAACTGAAGGTTAAGCCCGGGATCCAGAATAATTTCCGGCATATCTTCCAATAATTGAAGGGTTTTAGGATGTAGGACCACAACAATTCTCAAGCGTTCCGAAAGTTTTTCCAGCATGATGAAGAAAGGGCTAAGGAAATCAATATTATTCAAAATATGATCATGGTGTAGAGTTACCAGGATGTAGGCATTTTCCTCTAAACCCAATCGATCCAATACCTCGCTATCCTCAGCATAGCCCAGATTTGTAAAGACGGCATCCGCACGAATATTGCCAACTTCGACAATATTCTGATTTTCATATCCCTCGCGAATGAGATTGATGACGGCTTCTTCATTTGAAGTAAATAGATAGCTGGCCAATTTATCAATCAACATATCATTTTGTTCTTCAGCGGATAGTTTATCATAGGAGCGAATACCTGCATCCAGATGGCCAACCTGAATATGAGCGCGGGCAGCCACCAATGAGCAGGCTAAAGCAGAATCAGAATTCCCAATAACCAGGACTAAATCTGGTTTATCTATACGTATTTGATTCTCATAAGACATCATGATTGAGGCTAACTTCCCAATACCTTCAATCACATTGAAATCAAGATGGGCATAAATGGATGTGAGAGGAAATTGGTCCAGAATATTCTGGCTTAGTTCAGGATCATAGTGTTGGCCGGTATGGATAATACGTATATCCAACTTATCCTCATAGTCCTGAAAGGTATGAACCAACGCCGATGCACGTATAAAATCAGGACGAATCCCAACTATGATATCAATCTTTTTCATAAAATCTCCATTTAGTCCTTATAACATAGGACAAAGATAAGCAATCCTCATCAGAATTTCTCAAGATCAAAGGGTATACTTTATCGTAAGTCCGTAGTGCCTTGGATCCCCAAAACTTTTATAGAGTTTTTCTGGATAATTGGGGGGTTCCAGACCGAAGTAAAATCCACGTGTGGCATAGCGCGTATCCAACAGATTGTCACCCCACAAGGACACCTCCAGTGATTTGGACCAGGCGTAGGTAACACCTGAGTTTATGAGGGAGTACGGCTGTGATTGCTGATTGTGGCTTTCAGAAAAGTAAAACGAATCTTTTCCGGATATAGATGTCCTCAATGACAGCTGAGAGTTTACTTCGTACTGAACACCCAGTTGATAGGAATAGCTTGGAGCATGGGCGAAAGCCCTGTCTCCTAGACTGACAAATTCACCTGGAGCCACCTCAAAGGAGTACTCCTGAGTTTTTGATTCCAAAAGACCGAGAGAACCAGAAAAACTCAGACCCTGATCAAAGGACCTTTTAAATTCCATTTCAAAGCCATAGACTGTCCCCTCTGAAGCATTTCCGATGTAATAGGTAAAGCTATTGGGGTCCATGGCATCCTGTTGACTGGAGAGGGACACCTGCTGATCAATGCGCCGGGTGTAAAAGCCAAGCAGGGAGAACATGCCCCTGTTGGAGATCCCACGATAACCGATTTCATAATTGTTTACATATTCAGGCGAAAAAGGACGATTGATTTCCAGAATGCGCGGGTGTTGATTGATACCTCCTGCCTTGAAACCGCGAGCCGCATTGATAAATCCGGTGTTGCGCGGATTCAATTTATATAGAATCGCTATTTTGCCCCCATTTAATTGATCATCTACGCTAAAGATGGTGAGTTTATCATCTGCATAATCAGTGTTGCGTAACCCCACACGCATGTTGGAAGTAAGTGTGATCTTTTTAAACGGGCTATAGTCTATTTGCGCATACAGGGATCGATTCGTAAGATGAAATTCACTTTCAAGGGCAGACTCATCCCCACCAAACAGATAACCCTCAGCAGCATCGTTCTCCGTAAGGTCCTTATAATAGGCGCCTCCAATGAAGTGAATCAGATCATTTTGACTGCTTTGGACAATTCTCAGCTCCTGCGTTTTAGTATCGCGCAGGCGATCAACCCGGTCAAAGAAATCATATCTCCACCCTTCCACATCAGGGTCAAAATTATATGGATCGGCAGCCCAGAATTCATCGTTGCCCCAATCGCTATCATAGCTGTATTCCATATCAGCGCGGGATATGGATGAGATGGAATGAAGTGTGGTTCTGGGCGATACCCGATATTCTGCCCTGAAGGCTCCGGCTCGGAGGGTCTGATCATCCTGACCTGGATTATCGGTATAGGTCACAAATCCAGCATTGTCAGGGCTCCAGCTGTCATAACCATTGTCAAGGTTCACTGAAAGCAGGGTCAATTTAAGGAGCAGGTTTGGTTGAATGGACCAGATGAATTTTAATCTGCCCATACTCTCCACTCTCTCATTGGTCGTATGATCATCGAGGTACTCATTGTATTGAAAACCATTGTTATAGCCACGAAAAGCGGCCAGACGAGCCTTGAACTTGGGACCGGAAAGCAGGTTAAAAGCCGTTCCCATATTCACTGTGTTGGCGTTCCCTATGGAAAGCGTGAGATATCCCTTCTCTCGTGGATCGGGTTCGACTGAACGCAGCACGATAAACCCTGCCAATGCATTGGGACCGTATATTGAGGATTGGGGTCCACGAAACAGTTCTATGCGATTTACATCAAAGGTCAGACCTGCCATACCAATACCACTCAGGTCGATATCATCAATGCTGAAACCCACGGAGTAGTTGGGAGGTCCATCACCGGCATATTGTGATCTTTCCCCAATGCCTCGGATTTGAAAATAGCGTGGCCGGGAACTTCCCCCGGCCCAATTCAAATTGGGAATATTGCTAATCAAGGTCTGAAAATGGGGTTCACTGGTTTGTATGATCTCACGCCGACTGATGACGGTGATCCCGCCTTCTGATTCCAGGAGTGATTGGGTCCGGAGTGACCCATAAACGCTGACCGCCTCGCCTTGAAGCAATATGGGAACGAGCTGAAGGACATGGGGTATCTTGGATACAGGTAAAGATAAAGGTTCATAACCAATATGTTTAAAATTCAGGTGACCATCCTGGGGCGCAGCGAGAACGTATTCTCCAAACTCATTGGTGATGGTGCCTGAGTTTCCTGCAAATACTTCACAACCCGCTATCGGCTTATTGCTCATGGCGTCTATGACCTTGCCGCTGATGGCTATTTCTTGCGAAAAGAGGATTGACTGGAGAATTAAAATGGAAAACAGAAAAGTGGTGAAGCGGTACATATACTCTCCCTACGCTGGCATGATCCAGATCAGGTTCAAAGGGTTTGATCTCAGCCCGGACCCCACGTGGGAGTCGCCGGACACCCCGGTATCGTAATCAATATAAGCTTATGAGCCTCTTGAAGGGTAAAAAAATGCCATCATGAAGATGGCATTCTAAAGTAACTATATGAGACGAGATTAGCCGATAACTGCATCGACCTTGGCTGTGATCTGAGGTTTGGGAACCGCACCAACAAGCATCTGGGCAACTTCACCATTTTTAAAAATCAAGAGACTCGGAATACTACGAATACCGTATTTTTGGGCAACTTCTGGGTTGCTGTCAACATCCAACTTCCCAACTTTCAATTTCCCGTTGTAATCGTTGGCAATTTCTGCAACAACTGGAGCAACCATTTTACATGGCATGCACCATACAGCCCAAAAGTCAACCAGCACTGGTAGGTCCGACTCAATTACTTCAGCATTAAAGTTGCTGTCCGTAAACTCTTTCACATTTTCAGCCATTATCTCTCCCGTGGCAAACAATCATTAATATTTAAAAACCTGAAGAAGATAAATGAAGCTTCAGGTATGTCAAGAATTTCAATTCACCAAATCAGTTAAGCTTTGATCCATCTGTAAATTTCTGGTAAAGTGATGCGTTTCCCATAAAGCAGGATGCCGGTTCGGAAGACTTTGGCTGCCAGTCTGATGCTCCCATAGACACTGATCATCATTAAAATAATGGTTGTAAGTATCTGAAAAATAGATGTTTCACCCAAGGCAATTTTGATCATCATAAAAAAAGGTGTCACCAGCGGGATATAGCTTAAAACATTTACCAGGGTTGAATTTGGATTCTCGATGACCAGCGTCCAGAGCACCATGGGGATGATGGCGATGAAAGTAATAATCTGTATTGCCTGTTGAGCTTCCTGCTCTGAATCGAAAAGGGCTCCAACTCCAATATAGATGCCGGCATACAACAAGTATCCCAATATGAAATAAGTAAAATAGAGCAGTCCGATGGCCGGTGTGAGAATCGAAAGATCATAATAGCTGCCTGCAAAAAATGCCACAATGAGATAGATGCCAGACTGAGTGAGGCCCAGCAATCCCAGTCCTAAAATTTTCCCCCCCATGAGTTCATTGTAACTGACGGTTGAGAGCAATACTTCGATGACCCGGGAAGATCTTTCTTCCAGCACCGCTCTGAGGAGCAGCTGTCCTCCAGTAAATATCCCCAGGAAGAGTAAAAACATGAATATGAAAGGTGCAATATAATCCGCGATGAGTTCCTCAGTCTCTCGCTCTTCAGAGGAGCCAATTTCAAAATGGGCTACATTGACATCGAAAAAGATCTGATTCAGGACCTCATCTGATAAATCCAGTTTGAGTGCTTTCTCTTTAATCAGTAGCTCTTTCAGTTCGGCTTCAATGATATCTGTGGAGCGAATGGTGGCGCTGGATCTTGAATAATTACGAATGCTGGCATTGGTGACAAAATCAGCGGGTATGACAAAATAGCCATCCAGTGTTTTTTCTTCAACCAGGGCATCATACTGGGCCTGCAGGGACTGAAAACTCCCTGTGGCCACTGCAATATCAAAGGGTGCTGATTCTTTGCCAGCAAATCGTTGATCCAGGACATCAACTAGTTGCTTCCCAAATTGACTGGTTTCATCAATTAAACCAAAATGCTTGGTCTCAATGCCAGCCCCAGAACCGGCCAGGTAACCCGTACCCAGGCTGATCACCAGAATGAGGATGGGCATACCAAAGGTACCAATGATAAACCATTTTGAGCGAATTCTCCGCCGATATTCGAACCAGGCTATTTTCCAGGCATTCATGACTGAGAACCCTTTACCAAATGTATAAATATTTCCTCGAGTCCCTGTTCTGCAACTCTTACGGATTTCAAATCCATGGATTTGTTTAACAAGGCAATGATATCCTGTTTTGAGTGCTGGCCCATCTCAATCAGGATGGATCCATTTTTTTGCTCGGTCTGAAATTCTGAGAAACAGCTATGCTTCAGGTCCGACTCCTTTTCCGGTGTTACCTGAAGCCGTTGGACTCCCTCTGACTTCAGAATAGATGACAGCTTCCCTGCTGTAACCAATTGCCCCCGATTGATGAGGGCCACATCATCACATAACTTTTCCACCTGGTCCATCTGATGGGAACTGAAAATGATGATTTTGCCCGCTTGTTTTTTTTCTTCCAGGATTTCCTTCAGCAGCAGCTGGTTGACTGGATCCAGGCCTGAAAAAGGTTCATCAAGGATGATAAATTGGGGATCATGCAGGATCGTATTAATGAATTGAAGCTTTTGCTGGTTTCCCTTGGAGAGTTCACTGACCTTCGATTGAAGCCTTGATCCCAGATCAAAACGATGGAGGTAGCTCTTAATCAGATCATTGGCGTGAGCCACATCGCGGAGATGGGCAAAATACTGGAGGGTCTCGAATACCGATATTTTTTGGTATAAGCCACGCTCTTCAGGTAAATATCCAATTTTATTTGATGGAGGTCTCTGCATCTTCCCATCAAAAAGAATCGAGCCCTGATCAGGAATAATGATATTCATGAGCATGCGGATGGCCGTGGTTTTTCCCGCACCATTGGGACCAAGAAATCCAAATATTCTGCCTGGTTCCACTGTCAGGCTGAGATCAGAGACCGCAACAATGGAATCGTAGGTTTTAGTAATACCTTTGATTTCAATCATAAATTATCTTCACGTATATTTTAAATGGTTTGCATTGAGCTTAGAGGTGAATAATCCGGATGAATTTCCGTTTCCCGACTTTTACCACAAATTTGCCTTTGGAGCTGAATGAGTGGAACTCATCCTGTACCTTGTCACCATCTACACTTACAGCATTTTGCTTAATCAGTCTGCGGATCTCTCCCCTGCTGGCAAATAAGCCGCTCTGTTCCAGGAGAGACAGTAAGGTTTCATCATTTGATGTGACAGTCAGTTCCGGCATATCATCAGGAACATCTTTCTTAATAAATAAATTGTCAAAGGCTTCCTGTGCCGCTGTGGCAGCAGCTTCATCATAATACACTTTGACCAGTTCGCGACCGAGTTGTCGCTTGAAATCCCGAGGATTTTCGCCGGCTTTCATCTTCGCGTCAATCGCCTCAATATCTTGCATGGGAAGATTGGTGGTCAGTGTAAGGTATTTGATAATCATCTCATCAGGAATGGACAAAACTTTACCAAACATGTCTTCAGGTGTATCTGAGAGTCCGATATAGTTATCATAGCTCTTGGACATTTTTTCCACACCATCGGTGCCCTCAAGGAGTGGCAGGGTCATGATGACCTGCTGTGCCTGGTTCGATTTTTTCTGGAGTTCGCGACCCATGAGGAGATTAAACAGCTGATCAGTACCCCCTAATTCAACATCAGAATGGAGGTGGACCGAGTCCTGGGCTTGTGCCAGAGGATATAGAAATTCATGG
>JAIPGJ010000033.1 GCA_021736185.1 Fidelibacterota bacterium
CAAAGGTGTATTGTTTATCCTGAACCAGTTTATGTCCGTACCAGGCTCCCAGGGGATATGCTATGAGTTCTGATAATACCTGCTTCTTTCTCCATTTATCTCGCCTTGCCTTGCTTTCATCTGATTCGTCATAACTATTATCATCCCATATATATTCCGGTTCTGGGAAGATGGCATTATGAATCAATCGGGTGGTTAGACCGGCAACGCCAGTCCACATGGTCCAGGCCCAGGCTTGACCATTGGAAGGATTATATTTGTCAAATAATAATTCTCCTCCATAGAGCCCGGCTGGTACGGAAGCCATCAGCGTCCATACCCAGAGTGTTTCTCTGTCGTTGTCACCACCACTATCTAAATCCAGCAATTGATTTAAGCCAAAGCCATAACGGAGCCCCAACAAAGAGCCATAACGCATCATCTGGGCACGGGAGTGAGACATCTCCATCTTTTGAGTATATTTGTATGTGAGATAAAAAGCACTTCCTGCTGAAACCATGACTCCACCTACGAACCAGCGGCCATCTTCGGCGTGAAGCACATAGGGTATACCCCATCCATATAATCCGGAACCAATAGCTATATTCTGCATGACCAGTGGCCAGCGTCCTGATTGGTCAAGGGGTTGATTGAAAGGTCTCCTCCAACGTTGCTCCCAGACATGGCTGCTGTCAACAGACAGGAGGAGTGATTCTACCATGATATTCAGGAGTGCCCGTTCCTCCTGACTTATTTCTCCATTGGCAATGGCTGTATCCCACGCCCGTCGATAATTAGATTGGTTTTGGAGTGAGTCTGTTTCTTGAGCTATAATATCGCCAATAACAAAAAATAGGAAAATACTTGCCAGGAGCGCCTTCATGACTACCTCGTTTCTGTGGTTGGAAGATAGCAGGAAACGATGAGAAATGTTGAGAAATTAAAGACCAGGCTTGCAACAAGGTCACTCATAGTTTAATTAACATGGCTCGAAAATGCTGAGTTTTCAGAAAGGGAATTATAGTACATGGCCAAGGCTCCCAATACAGAACGAATCGGAAAGCTCCGCAAACGCCTAAATCATCGACGAGCCAGATACGTCCTCCTTCAAAACGCTCTGTTTAAGATAAAATCATTTGATCAACTTTTTGTGATCATCGTTGCCATGCTGATCGGCGTATTTGCCGGTGTTATCGCTGCTGGTTTTAGAACACTCATTGAAACGTTTCGTCATGTGCTTTGGGGTAATGGCGCTTTGATTGATGTGGTCAAAGCAGCACCGATATACTTGAAGATTGGAATCCCGGCGTTTGGTAGTGCCTTAGTCGCCTGGTTCGTCATGCGTTTTGCTCCTGAAGCAAAGGGCCATGGTGTACCAGAAGTCATGAATGCCGTGGCCACTCAAAACGGCTTCATTCGCATGCGCGTTGTTGTGATCAAAGCCTTTGCTTCAGCCATGTCTATTGCCACAGGCGCCTCAGTAGGTCGTGAGGGTCCTATTGTTCAAATCGGTTCAGCCTTTGGTTCAACTATTGGCCAGGTATTCCAGGTCTCCGTAAGGCGGATGAAAACATTTATTGGTTGCGGTGCAGCAGCAGGAATTGCAGCGACTTTTAATGCTCCCATTGCTGGAGCCATTTTCGCTTCAGAAGTCATCCTGGGTGATTTTAGCGCAGCAGCTATCGGTCCCATTATTATTGCATCTGTCTTTGGAACCGTCATTAGCCGGGCTCTCTATGGTAATTTTCCCGCCTTTGTACCACCGACCTACATCCTCCACTCTCCCCTTGAAATTATTTTCTACATCATATTAGGCCTGGCCACTGGAGTCGTGGCCTGGATTTTTGTGCGCTCTCTTTACAAGTCAGAAGATATTTTTGATAGTTGGAAAGCCCCTATTGCTGTTAAGGGGTTACTGGGTGGGGCACTGTTGGGAGTTGTTGCCATATATCTCCCCCAAATCTTGGGTGTTGGATACGAAACCATGGATAATGTGCTGAGTGGGAACATTGGACTTGCACTGGCCGCTATTTTGGTTCTTGGGAAAATTTTCGCAACCAGTCTTTCCATGGGTTTTGGTGCTTCTGGTGGTGTTTTTGCTCCTTCTCTATTTATTGGTTCCATGCTGGGCGGTGCCTTTGGCAGTGTGATCCACATGCTCTTTCCGGAAATCACGGCCAGCAGCGGTGCCTATGCCCTGGTGGGTATGGCAGCCATGGTTGCTGCAACCACCCACGCTCCCGTTATGGCTGTACTCATCATCTTCGAAATGACAAAGGAGTACACCGTTATTTTGCCTTTGATGATTACCAGTATCATTGCCATGGTGATTTCTTCAAAACTTTTAAAAGGTTCAAATATTTATACCATGAAACTTCAACGGCGTGGAATTGATATCTACGGGGGTAAGGATATCAACATTCTCGACCAAATCAGTGTCAAAGACCTGAAAAAGAAAATCATTGATACGATTCCTGACTCGCTAACCCTTCAGGAGCTTCTGGAAAAACTATCTAAAAGTTCAGCGTTAAATCTATATGTCAAAGATGAAGACGGTCAACTCTGTGGAATCATCACCCATTCAGCCATGCGTCGTTATTTGAACCACCATGAAGAAATTCCAGAGCATGTCACGGTGAAAGACATGATGAATCAGAAATTCGAAGTCATTTATGACGAAACACCCATTCACGAGGTTCTGAGGAAAATGATCGAAATGGATTTGGAAGCCTTGCCGGTTGTTGATGAAAATCTTTTGCTCCAGGGCGAAGTGGAGCGGACTGCCATTGTTCATCAGTATCAGGAGTTGTTGATTCACGCAGAGTCAACCAAGGCCATGGCCAACTCAATGAAGTTTATTCATCGGCAGTACCACGAAAAATCCGAAGTCATGCCTGGTTTTTATCTGGCTCGCATTAATGTCCCTTCAGCTTTCATCAATCAATCACTTCGCTCACTCAATGTCCGTCAATCTTATGGCGTGGATATTCTGTTGATCCGCCGTGTTGTAGGAAAGAAAGAGCGCGATATCATCCCTGATGGGAATGATAAACTCAAGTCCTCGGATCAGTTGCTCATTTTTGGTGAACAAATCAAAGTTGAGCTCTTGTGCGACAGCAATTAAACCTGAATTTATCTTCAACTAAGACCTCTCAAGTCTGACCCGGTTCATTTTCTTTGCTTGGGAATATTTTCATTTATTTATTTGCAATTGAGACTTATTCGCATAATATATTAACGAATGTTATTATCAATCAAATCTCAAAGGATTAAATATATATATGAAATTATTCTCTCTTCTGCTCAGCATCATGCTGGTCACACACTTAAATGCAGACAGCCGGCGTTATGTCTGGACATATGAATACCAAACCCTTCATACGGGTGAAGCTGAGTTGGAATCCTATACAGAATTTTCACAAGTGGACACTGACTCAGGACGACAAGCTGTAACCCGTCTTCAATACGAATATGAAATCGGAATGAATAATCGCTTTGATGTGGGCATCTATCAAACATTTACTCAGGGTCATGACTCCCCTCTTAGCTATGATGGGTTTAAACTCAGGTTAAGATTCAGGCTTGGAGAAAAAGGGCTCTGGTTTCTGGATCCACTTATTTATCTAGAATATAAAGATACTCCCACTCTGGATCATTCGGCCCTGGAAGCCAAGCTTGTTTTGGCCCGGGATATGGGTAATCTGAATATCTCACTTAATCCTGTTTGGGAATTTGAGTTTGATAAAGAGGATCCTGATGTTGAATTCGAGTATGCGGCAGGGCTGAGCTACCGGGTCCATCCGCTGCTTGCTCTGGGTCTGGAAACAAAGGGTAAGCCTGATCAATTTTATTGGGGACCAACTATCTCCCATGGAAAAGAAGATTTATGGTTTGCCCTTGGACTCCTATTCCCTGGCTCCCAGGAGACAGCTACCGATCGAATATTACGTTTTATCATCGGAGTTGGTCTATAAGACTGATACCAACTATCATGCCGAGCCCGGGTTATCATCCCTGTCCCAATAATTTTTGAGCAGTTCAGAGACCCAGTTGGGCTGATGCGAATCCTGTGGGAAAAATTCACGGAAAACAGGTTTGATGTCCAGAACCGGGGATCCATTGACTGCATCCAATCCCCGAACCGTCAAAACCTTGCCATCCACCCCTATAATTCTTGCCGTACTAAGTCCAATTGGATTGGGATGATGAGCAGAGCGCTGTGCCAGTAAACCCAGTTTGGGCCACTTGCTATTATTTCTGGGATGTCGAATGTTCGGTATCTTTTTGTCTGCGGGGAGTCGGTGAAAAACGAAAATAACCTCAACGTGGGAGAAGGTCTCCAACCCTTGAAATAATGCAGCAGAAAGATCCTCCCGCAATCGAATTTGTGAAATCACCTCACCCCAATGGTCATCTCCCAGATGATTCCGATCATTTGAAACCGTGGCAATGGGCGTGAGTTCGATTTTCTCCATCGCTTGAGACTATCTTACCAGAAGTAATTTTGTGATGGCCGTCCGCGTATCCGTTTCAAGTCGACATAAATATACGCCAGCTTCCACGGGCTCTCCCTCTTGATCCTGACCGTTCCAGTTGATTTGATAGCGACCTCTGGCCTGTAAAGTATTCAGGAGTTGAATCACTTCTCGACCCTGAAGATCATAAATACTCATCCTGATTGAGCTCTGCTCATTCAGGCTGTACGGAATGGTTGTAGAAGGATTAAAGGGGTTGGGAAAATTTTGTCCCAATTCGAAATCCAGGGGAAGCGCCAGGAGATTGTCGGCCAGCCCCACCACGTACTCAGTTGTTCTTAAAATCCAATGATCTGGATCTATCACCAGATTGGTCACCGTTTCACCGGCTGGGATGTCCATATGGAAGCTCATAAACTGTTCGTCAATTCTCAGGACCGTATCAATCACTGAGCCGGTCGTCGTGATTCGAAAATCAACCGGTAAATCGAAGGCCAGCTCTGATTGGAAGACCTGTATTAAAAGATCAGTGCCATGCTGTTCGTGATAAACGCGATATTGGGGAAATCCCGGCCCATAAATCCATTGCTGGAAAAAGTTTGTAAAATCCAGACCACTCACCTCCTCACAGACCATCTCAAATTCCTCTGTGGTGGCAGTCCCATATTTGAATTGTGGATCATTTGCATAGCTCTGGAGAATCTCAAAAAAGGTAGAATCTCCAACAATATGTCTCAACATGTGGAGAACCCAGGCTGGCTTGTTATAAGACAAGTTCAGACCGAAGATGGATTCATGCTCCGGATCCTCTACATAAATGGTCCCAGCACCGTAATATTCGAATTCGGCCATTTTTGTACGATAGCCCGTGGGACCATAGCGTTCTTCCCACCATAGCGCTTCCGCATAGCGGGCAAATCCTTCGTTGAGCCAGATATGATGGTAGCTGTTACAGGTAATCATGTCCCCGTACCACATGTGGGCTAGCTCATGAGCTACCCGTCTTTCTGTGGGATCTCCCATGGAAGTCAGGGTTTGATGCTCCATGCCATAATTCTCGCCCCATTCTGCATGACCGTACTTTTCATCCATGAAGGGATAGGGACCAAACTTATCTGCATAGAGTTCGATGATATCCGGTAAGAGTCGATAATTGGTGGTCATGTATGATGGGTTGGGATTATCAGGATGGCTGTAGGTATAAAATTCAATGGGCAAGGTATCGTTGTTGGCATCAACATAGATGTCACCCCATACATAGAATTCATAAATGGATAGCGAGATGAGATAGGTGGCGATGGGATGACCGACGTGCCAATGCCAGGTTCGCGTTCCATCACTATTATCAATATTGGACACCAGGCGTCCATTGGAGGCGACGGTCATATAATCAACAATGGTGACTACAATATCTACAGAATCAGCCTTATCTCTGGGATAATCAACTGAAGGCCACCAATCCCGGGCATCATAAGGTTGTGAATTGGTCCAGATCGCACGCCGACTGAACTCATAATCCCAGTTAAAGCCGTAATTATCCTGATTGGCTGCGGGTCCGGCCTGAGCGGAGATGACCAGGGTCATCAGGTCGCCCAGGACAGGCGTACTGGCAAGTGGGATGGACAACATGTCGTTGGTGTGAGTGAAGGCAACGGAGCTCCCTTCCAGAAGCACTGAATTGACGGTGATATCACCAACCCCGGGATTGTCGGTGGAATAATCAAGCTCAATGGTTTCCAGGCTGGTATCTAGAACAACAAATTTCACTATAAATTCTTTGACCATGGACGTGGTGGCAATATCCATATCAAAATTTAACCCATAATAGCGAATGTCAATTTTCTGCTGTTCCGTCGTCGGCGCCATATCTCTGAGGAATTGATTCTCATGGGCATGACCACAGGGCTTTTCTTCATCTGTAAATGACATTCCACTTATGGCGAGGACGAGTCCAAGGAGGATGGATAACCTGGTCTTCCACTTTTGGTGCACCACTATAATTCTCCTTTTAAATAGGCCTGGCGCAGCTTTTCCGGAAATTTTTCAATAGCGTATCTCAGCATGGTTCGCGGCATTGTGGAGTAATGGTTGGATAAAAAAGCTTCTTCTGTGGGTCGACTGCGGTTGCCCACTTCCCTGAGCATCCAACCTACGGCTTTGTGAATGAGGTCCTCCTTGTCATGCAGCAGAATCTCCGCGAGCTTGAGGGTCGTTTGAAACTCATATTGGCGAATAAAATGGTAGCTGGCAATAATGGCTACACGACGTTCCCAAAGACTTTCAGATCTGGCCAAGTTGTCAAGAGGAGAAGTATCTTTATCAAAAAGATAGGCACCCACAATTTGCGCGGCGGAGCTGTCAACAAGATCCCAATTATTGATCTGGTCAATATTGCTGAGGTAATGCTTGTAAATTTGCTTTTTTCCCGTGGCGTCTGCATGTTGGTATTGATTCACTAGAAGAAAAAGAGCCAGTAGTCGTACTTCGTGGTATTTTGAGTGGAGCAGATCAAGGGCATCCTGCGTGGTAGCATGTTTAAACTTTTTGGCCAGTGCTCTTAGACGCGGAACCCTGATACCCAGGAAAACATCTCCTTCACCATATTCACCCCGCCCCGTTTTAAAAAAGCCCTGGGAATGCTGGGCTCGTTCAGGATCAACCAACTCAATTACTTCCTTCAGAATTTGATCAGCAAGTTCGGACATAATCTGTATTGTTGCTTAATGGGTGAACACGCCTTTTCGAGTCATTCATACCAGACTCGGCCAGTTATATCGTTGAGCATGCCGGACTAAACCAGATGTTGGATTTACAATCACCGGGTGCCCCACCTCCATCAGCATGGGAATATCCAGCTCTGAATTCCCATAGGCATATGATTGTGTGAGATCAAGCCCCTGTGACTTTGCCAGATCCTTAGCCAGGGTCACCTTGGTCTCTCCTACGCACACCGGACCCTTCGATCTTCCCGAAAGCAAACCATCTGCATCCAGTTCCAGGTGCGTACACAGCAAATGGTCAATACCAAGATCAACCATGACGGGTTGGAGATAATAATCAATGGAACCTGTTACCAGTACGGTTTGATGTCCCTGCTCCTGATGCCAGCGCAATTTCTGAAGCACCTCAGGCGATAAATTGGGCTGTAGATACTCCTCATAAAAAGCCTGGGCAGAATCCACAAAAGGCTGCAAGTCTCGACCTCTATAAAAGCTGAGAAATGTCCGGGCCATGATTTGTTCATCTACAACCCCAACTTTTCTTAAAAGCATAATGACCATCATTTTCAGCATAAATGCCCAGGTGAGATAGCCTTGCTCTTTGAGAACTTTAAATCCAATTCCAGCACTATCTATGGCCAACAGGGTTTCATCAAAATCGAAAAAGGCGGCAATGGGTGAGGAGCGATACTGCTTCATAACTATGCTTTTACTTTGAATAATATGGTGATCATTGTGTTACCCATTTCGATGTTTCCAGCCATTTGAATGTCAATCAGTTTTAAGCGAATATTCCATCATAAACAAGGACTTTTGGCTTTTAAAAAAGACTTAATTAGTTTGTAATGTTTATTAACTAATTCTTGATCTGCATGTATAGACATGTTAACCTATATGAATAATTGAAAATTGAGGTTGAACTATGAATATCGTTGAAACATTCATTGCCAAAGCACAGGAGAATCCTGCCCGTATCGTATACCCGGAAGCCAGCGATTCTCGGATTATCCAGGCTGCTGTTAAAGTCCAGGCCCAGGGTATCGCCCACCCTATTCTCATAGGAAATGCTGATGAGGTTCACGCTCTGGCCTCCGAACTCAAGCTTTCTTTGGAAGGTATTGAAATCGTGGACAGCAAAACAGACCCAAGCCTTGAGACCTATTCCCAAGCCTATGCAGATAAGCGTGATCTCAGGGAAGCCATTGCTAAAAAGCTGGTCCGCAAGCCCCTCTCTTTTGGTGGCATGATGGTGAATCAGGGTGTTGCGGATGGCATGGTCGCAGGCGTGGCAACAGCCACCAGCATTGTGATCCAGACGGCAACACTCACAGTTGGCTTTCAAGAAGGTCTCTCCACGCCCAGTAGCTTTTTCATCATGATCCTGCCCCAGTTTCAGGGTGAACAGGATAAGATTTTTCTCTTTGCCGACTCAGCGGTTAATATTCAACCCAGCGCCCAACAACTGGCGGAAATTGCCATCGCTTCAGGTACCAATGCCAAAGCCCTGCTTGGTATTGACCCAAAGATTGCCTTTCTGTCCTTTTCAACCCAGGGGTCTGCAGGACATGCAGATGCAGACAAAGTGATCGAAGCTTTGTCCATTGCCCGCCAAATTAACCCTGCTTTTGAGATGGATGGAGAACTTCAGCTTGATGCCGCTATCATCCCCAGTGTGGCGGCAAAAAAGGTGAAAGAAAGCACTGTAGCCGGGCAGGCTAACGTCCTTATTTTCCCAGATCTTGATGCTGGGAACATCGGTTATAAACTGGTTCAATACATGGCCCATGCCAAGGCCATCGGACCCATCCTCCAGGGTTTTGCAAAACCGGTCAACGATATGAGTCGCGGCGCCAGCGTCGACGATCTCATCGCTGTCTCAGCCATAACTTCTGTACAGGCAAGGGGATAATTTTTTTATGAAAGTCCTGGTATTTAATTGTGGTAGCTCTTCAATAAAATTCAAGCTTTTTGACATGCCTGAAGAAAATCTTCTGGCTGAAGGTCTGGTGGAAAGGGTGGGTACTACCAGTGCGTTTGCTGCGCTGAAAACACCCCGCGGAAAAACTGAAATCAATCAGCCAATTGCTGATTATCCTGCTGGATTTTCTGTGATCAAAAAAATGCTGCTTCATCCTGAAAGTGGTCCAATTCAATCTCTCTCAGAGGTCAAAGCCTGTGGTCATCGTGTGGTACATGGTGCTGAGAGCTTTGGTGGCTCAATGTCCATTGATGATGAGCTGGAAGCCGGGATAGAAGCAGTTTTTGAGCTAGCGCCCCTTCACAACCCACCCAACCTCACTGGTATAAAACAGGCCCAACTCATGTTCGGTGACATACCACAGGTGGCCTGTTTTGATACCGCTTTTCATCATTCCATCCCTGAAGTGGCCTACCGCTACGCCCTGCCAGAAAAGCTTTATACCGAATACAAGGTCAGACGATATGGCTTTCATGGGATGAGCCACCAGTTTGTCGCCCGTCAAGCCGCCCAGATACTGGGAAAACATAAATATGCTGTAAACCTGATTACCTGTCATCTTGGGAATGGTGCCTCAATCGCAGCGATCAGGGATGGTCACTCCGTGGATACCAGTATGGGACTTACGCCTCTTGAAGGTCTGGTCATGGGCACTCGCAGCGGCGACCTGGATCCCGGAATTCTTTTCTACCTCAACCGCAAAGGTTATGATACGGACAGCCTGGATACCATGCTGAACAAGCAATCAGGTCTTTTGGGGGTCTCCGGTAGTTCAAATGATGTTCGAGATCTGGAATTGAAAGCGGATGGCGGTGATGCTCGCGCCCAACTTGCCCTGGATATTTTTGCCTACCGGATAAAAAAATACATCGGCGCTTATATGGCCGTACTAAACCGCGTTGATGCTATCGTTTTTACCGGTGGAATTGGTGAAAATGGCGCTGCCATGCGCCAGCGGATTTTATCAAACCTGGATCAACAGGGAATCATCCTTGACGAAAGAAAGAATGATATCCATGTGGGCGTTCAAGGAGAGATTCAAGCAAGCACATCCAGGATAAAGGTGTTAATCATCCCCACCAATGAAGAACTCGCCATTGCTCGAGACACCTTCAAATTGACGAAGTAATGATTTTCATAAATAAGGAGAAATAATATGTCAACTTTAGAGCGAATAAAAAATGTGGCGGCAGAACTCTTGAAAATCGAAAGCTCTCGCGTGCTTGAGACCTCTCGATTTGTGGAGGACCTCGGTGCCGACTCAATGCAATCCATTGAACTCGTAGCTGCCTTTGAAGAGGAATTTGACATCGAAATGGATGAAGACGCCGCCCTGGCTGTAAAAACGGTGGGTGATGCTGTCGGATTTATTGATAAAGTTCTGGCTGAGGGATAATTCGTTTTGAATCCAGAACAGCTGCTGCAGGACACCCACATTGATAAAAGCAGCTATATTCCACTTTATATCCAGGTCAGGGACATCCTGAAGGATCTCATCAATAGTGGGAAACTCCAACCTGGTGATCAAATCCCCAGCGAAAATGAGCTTTCGGCTCAATACAATATCAGTCGTATGACCGTGCGCCAGGCAAGCCAGGAGCTCATGCGGGAAGACTTAATTGTCATTCGCCGGGGCGAAGGAACTTTCGTAAACTCCGCCTCACATACTCAGATGCTGTTAAAGCTGGAGGGCTTTTCATCAGAAATGGCCAAACTGGGTTACCGCAACCATTCCAGGGTCCTGGATATCCAGATGATTGAAGCCTTTGATTCCTTTGAACTGGCTTACTCCGGGTTGGAAAAAGAGCCCGGTGATGCTCTCGTTCGTATTCGCCGAGTGCGTTATGTGGAGGAGACTCCCTTTGCCATTGAGACTTCCTTTTTACCCTTTACCATCGGTCAGGGTCTTATGGACCCTCGCATGGCGGATGACGCATCTATTTATAATTACATAGAGAAAGAATTGCATATTCGACTCTCTCGAGCTGATCATGTGATTCAACCTGGGCTGGCAGAGCTGGAAACGGCCAATCTCCTGGAGATTCCCAAGGGTAGCCCTGTTTTGAAATTGCATGGAACCACTTTCTCTATGAAAAATAAACCCGTAGAATACCTCGAGGGTATCTACCGCGGCGACAAATATGAACTCAAAGTTGTGATCACTAAATAGGGAAGCTTGTATGAAAACGAAACAGTATTTAGCCTTAACGCCTGAAGCCATTAAAATCCTGAAAGGAAACGGCTGCTGGTCAAGAAGCTGGTCAAAAGTGCAAGTTACCAAAGGCTTTGACCCCACTCGTATTGCCGGAACCATTTTTAGAGGTGAGGTCCGTATTGGAAACCTTGATGGTGAATTTGTGCCCATGGATGGGATACGACGCTATGCTGGAATATTTGATGCAAATCTCCACAATGTGGTCGTTGGTGACAATTGCCATATATCCAACATCAATGGCTGGCTCTCCAATCTGGTGATTGAAGACAATGTGCTCATAGAAAACGTGGGTTCCATTGTTTGCCAGGGGGAAACCAGTTTTGGAAATGGTCATCCCATCGAAGTGCTCAATGAGGGGGGTGGTCGTGAACTCAAGATCACAGCCATGACCAGTGCCCAGACGGCTTATCTATCCACCATGTATCGACATGATCCTGAGCTGATCAAAGCACTGGATAAAATCGCTGATGATTATGCCCGGAGTGTGCGTTCTGATCGGGCAACGATTGGTGCCGGTGCCAAATTATTTCACTGTCAAAATATTGTAAATGTGAATATTGGACCTGGCGCCATTCTCAGGGGCATTCAGAATCTGAAAGAGGGAACCATCGCCTCTTCCCTGGAAGCGCCCACCTTTGTTGGAGATGGTGTCATAGCCAAGGACTTTATTATCCAGAAGGGCGCCTACGTTTCTGATGGTGCCCTACTTGCATCAACACTCATTGGTGAAGCTTCTAAAATAGGCAAGCAATTCTCCTCGGAAAATTCAGTGATGTTTTGTAACTCTGAGGGTTTCCACAGTGAAGTCTGCTCCATTTTTGGTGGCCCCTACACGGTCACCCATCATCGCTCAACGCTCATGATTGCTGGCATGTTCTCCTTCTTCAACGCTGGGAGTGGTACCAATCAGTCCAATCATATGTACAAGTTGGGACCACTGCATCAGGGTATTATTGAACGCGGTGGCAAAACCGGCTCATCCTCTTATCTCCTCTGGCCATCCAGAGTAGGTGCCTTCTCAGCCATTATGGGCAAGCACTACGCCAATTTCGACAGCTCTGATTTTCCGTTTTCCTACGTGAATGAAGATGAGGGTCAATCCACACTGGTACCGGGTATGAATTTTTTCACTGTGGGTACCATGCGTGATGGTCTCAAATGGCCGACTCGTGACCGGCGCAAAAACGCGGATAAGCTGGATCAACTCAATTTTGAAGTGCTTTCCCCTTATACCGGGCAAAAAATGATACAGGGACAATCCATTCTGCTCGATCTTTATGCTGGAGCTGAGAAGGGTCAGGAGTATGTGAGCCACCTGGGTATTCTCATCAAACGCCTGCTGCTGAAAACCTGCAGTCGCTATTACCGCATGGCTTTGGAAAAATATCTCGGCGATGCTCTGATTGCCAGATTGATTGCCAACCCAGACCTGGATCTGCAGACTTTGACCAGCCCGCTTGAGGGAGCGGAATCCGGCGAGGGCAAGTGGGTAGATGTTTCAGGATTATTATGCTCACAAGCTCGTCTGAATAGCTTGCTGGAGAGTCTCAAGGCGGGTGAAGTAGCTGACTTGCCGGCCCTCCAGAATGAGCTACAAAAGATTCATGGCAATTATGCCCGGGATGAATGGTCCTGGGTGTTGAAAGCCATGACGCAGGTTTATGGTTTTGATAGCCTCACGGCAGAAAATCTCAAAACCATCCTGGAAAAATGGAAAGTCTCATCCATCAAGCTCCTCAATATGGTGGAAATGGATGCTTCAAAAGAGTTTGAGGGACATGTGAGAACTGGTTTTGGAATCGATGGTCATCAAGATGATGACTTTGATGCGGTTCGAGGAAATTTCGAATCCAACTCCTTTAAACAACAATTAGATAAAATGAGACTCCAGGTCGAAAGCAATTATGACCAGAGTCTTCTCATTGCAAACAAATTATAAACTGGAGAAAAAATGAGACTAATTATTCAATCCGACTATGATCGACTGAGCAAATGGACGGCCCATTACATTGCCAAGAGCATTAACGCTTATTCTCCCACCAAGGACAAACCCTATGTACTGGGGCTCCCCACAGGATCCTCACCGGTAGGCACCTATAAAGAAATTGTCAGACTGGTCAAGGAAGGATTGGTATCCTTTGAAAATGTCATCACTTTTAACATGGATGAGTATGTCAATATTCGTGAGGGACACCCGGAAAGTTATCATTCATTCATGCGACAAAATCTTTTCAATCATATCGGCATCCCGGAAGAAAACATCAACATTCTGGATGGAAATGCCAAGGACCTGGTGGCTGAATGTGATGCTTTTGAAGCCAAGATTGCCTCAGTTGGTGGGATTCGTCTCTTTCTGGGTGGTATCGGACCGGACGGGCACATCGCCTTTAATGAACCCGGCTCTTCGCTACACTCAAGGACCCGTGTAAAAACACTGACGTATGATACACGCATTGCCAATTCACGGTTTTTTGGCAATGATATAGAGGCTGTTCCAAAGCTTGCGTTGACTGTAGGCGTCGGCACCGTCACAGATTCCAAGGAAGTGGTCTTGATTGTCAATGGACACTCTAAAGCCCGGGCCCTCTATAAAATGATTGAAGAAGGTGTCAATCATATGTGGACTTCTTCGGCCCTGCAGCTACATCCAAAATCCATGGTGGTTTGTGATGAAGATGCCACCTACGAGTTAAAACACGGGACTTATCGTTACTTTAAAGATATTGAGCAGAAAAATTTAGATCCCTACGCTGTTAAATAATCGACTTATGTAAACCTGCTTAAAAAGAAGCCCCTGAGATCAGGGGCTTCTTAATTACAACAACCAACACCACCCAGAATGGTGATTTGCGTCTATTTCAGCAGCAGGATTTTTCTCGTTTCCTGGCCAGCACGGTGAGCGAGTTTAGCAATATATACTCCACTGGGAAGTTCAGCTCCGGCATCGTCTCGAGCGTCCCATACTACCGTGTGTAAACCAGCCGATAATTGGGTTGCCAGCAAATATCTCACAGGCTTGCCTCTGCCATCAAAAACAGAGAGCTCAACCCGTCCTGAAACAGGTAGGTTGAATTGAAGCCGGGATTGAGCATTGAATGGATTGGGGAAAACGGAGAGCAGCTCATGTTTGTCCGGAAATTCTACTGTTCTACCTGTTCCCATAGTCGCTAACAGCTCATCCAGTAACCCTGTGATGGCCGATTCATTAAAGCCAATTGAGTTGTAGCGAACCACCCCATCCCTATCAATAATAGTATTTCTGGGAATGGCACCGCCACCAAAATCACTCCAGATAGCTGAACCACGATCATCAGCAATGGGGTAGCTGGCACCCAGGTTTGCCCAGGCCTGACAGGTCAGAGAGTTAAAATCATTTCCCATCGATACGATCAAGAGACCTTCATCGGCTCGTGATTGGTGAAAACTTTCCAGGTACGGAACCTCCGCACGGCAGTTCCCTCACCACGATTCAAAGAAATTGAGCCAGAGAACCCGGTTCGATGACCCTTGCTCTGGTACCAATAAATCACCCAGACTGATATTGCCAGCATCGTTGGCACAAAAGCTTACTATTTTGTCCCTGGTGGACTGATCAATGGTCTGACCCACCGTATATTGACCAAAAGCCATAGAAGTCAAAAGAGTTAGGCTTAAGATCAAAGTGGAAATGTCAAATCTCGACCTTTTTGTATTTATCATCTATACTCCATTTTAAAAAATTAGTTCGACCGGGGTCGAGTGGTCTTTAGAACCTAATATAAACGCTGAGAATCGTTGTTTTGTCGCAATAATGACATTTCATTTGAAAGCATTTGTTAAAATATTTTTGCTGATTGCGCCTCTTATTCCCTTAATTCAATAATATTTTAGGATATATTGCCTGGCACTTAAAATATTTCAGGAGATGACTATGATAGACGATCGCGATATCCAGATTTTGGAATTACTTCAGGAAAACGGACGCGCCACCGCCAGCGAAATTGCCAAAGTGGTACAACTCTCCATACCGGCAATTGGCGAACGGATGAAAAAGCTCACCGAAAAGGGTCTGATCAAGGGCTACTCCACGGTACTTGACCATAAAAAGGCCGGTCTGGATTTGACCGCTTTTGTCTTTATTGTCAGTGAACACTCCGACCATTATGATAAATTTGTTGAAAAAGCAACCCGTTCCAAATCAGTCCTAGAGTGCCATTCCATCATCGGGGGTGGTTCCCATATCCTCAAAGTCAGAGCCAGAAACTCACAAGCCCTGGAGGATCTGCTGTATGAAATCCAGAATTGGCCTGGGGTGAGTCGAACTCAATCCAATCTGGTGCTGTCAACTTACAAGGAAAGCACCTCCATCGACCTGCAGGCACTCCTGCCTGAAAAAACGTAAAGCGTTTAGCTGTTTTTATATAGTCGCTTTATATTTTTAAACATATCCCTGTAATCGCTTAATTTTTTATTGACATTTGCTTGTAATGCCTGTTAATTGCATGTCATGACAATAAAGTATAAAAATTAAACACGTTTGTTAGAGGAGCCGTTCTCATGGCAAAGATAAAAGCTGAGTATATCTGGATTGATGGACACAAGCCCACATCCAAACTTCGTTCAAAAACAAAAATTATTGAAGGACCGATCACCTCGCTGGATCAAATTCCTGAATGGGGTTTTGATGGATCCAGCACCAATCAGGCTGTGGGTCATGATAGCGATCGTTCTTTGCATCCCGTCGCTTACTTTCCTGATCCGATTCGTGGGGGTGACCATCTTCTCGTGATGAATGCGGTGTGTTATCCAGATGGGAAGTCACATGAATCAAACAAACGGGATCACCTCGTTGAAGTGGCTAAAAAATATGCTGCTTCAGAAAGCTGGTTTGGAATAGAACAGGAGTACACATTTTTTCAGGGGCGTGCTCCTCTGGGCTGGCCTGACGGTGGCTACCCGGCCCCCCAGGGTCCCTTCTACTGTGGTGTCGGTGCCGATGAAGTCTTTGGTCGAGATATTGTTGAAGATCACATGGAAGCCTGTCTCCGAGCTGGTATCGGTATTTCTGGTGTCAATGCTGAAGTGATGCCAGGACAGTGGGAATTTCAGATCGGACCTCTGGGACCTCTGGAGAGTGCTGATCAGCTGTGGGTTGCCCGCTGGTTACTCTATCGCATTGCTGAAGAATATGGCGTCAATGCCAGTATTCACCCCAAACCTGTGAAAGGTGACTGGAACGGGGCTGGAGCTCACACCAACTTCAGCACCAAAGCCATGCGTGAAACAGGTGGTTTTGATGTGGTTGAAGCGGCTTGTAAAAAATTGGGTGAAAAACATGAAGAGCATATTGCTGTGTATGGCTCCCATAACGAGGAGCGCCTCACCGGGCTGCATGAGACCTGTTCAATTCATGAATTTCGTTATGGTGTCAGTGACCGTGGTGCCTCTATTCGCATCCCTCTGGCAACAGTAAAGGAAGGCAAAGGTTACCTCGAAGATCGTCGCCCTTCCGCAAATATGGACCCCTATGAAGTTTGTGCCATTTTGATGGAGACCGTCTGCTCCTAAAGCCGTCTCCCCTTCATAGGATTAACAAAGCCACCTCTGTCAATAGGGGTGGCTTTTTTATTCGTCGCAGTGTGAATGATGAAGATGTATTATTCTGACAAAAATTGAATCTTTACCCGTGGTAGATAGATCTTCGGAGCCTGGCAGATATGTTAATCCTGGGCAAACAGGGAGCGGTACTCGGGGTGGAGGCGAAGCAGGTCGGTATGTTTCCCCTCTTCATAAATCTGGCCCGCTTTAATCCAGATAACCCGATCCATTTCAGCTGCCGTGGCTTCGCGGTGAGTGGCTACCAGAAATAAAGCGTCCGAGTAATCAGCATCAATATTTTGCCAGAGTATTTTTTCAGTGTTCAAATCCAGGGCTGAGGTCACATCATCAAAAATATAAATAGGTGTGTTTCCATAAAAAGCACGAGCCAGAGCCACACGGGCTCGCTGTCCCCCACTGAGGCCAATGCCACCCTGCTCCAGCATCTTATCCATTTCCAATTCATTGCCAATGACGGCAGTCTGAATGATGCTGTCCAGACTTTTAGCTGAATCTCGACCCATGCTGATATTGTCTAGCACGGTTCCGCTGAACAATTCAATATCCTGGGGAACATAGGCGATGCTTTGAGCTCTTGAAAAATCACCGAGTTCGCTGAGAGAAACGTCATTAAGTTTTACGGCCCCGCTGGATGGCATAAACCAACCTGCAATCAATTTCAGCAATACCGTTTTTCCCGCACCCACCTCCCCAACGATTCCGATCTTTTCGCCAGGCCGGGCCTGAAAATGAATCGATTTGAGGACATCAGTTTCCTCACCTGCGAATCGATAGCGTAAATCCTTTACATGGAGACTCTGGATAGGCGGCTCAACCACCGTGTCGTGGATGGGCTTGTTTTCAAACTTTTCAATTTCTTCTAGACGATCCACCGAGGACTCGGCCATTTTCAAAGACACGAAGAACCATGATAGGGTCCAAATTGGTTCCGTAATCCCCGTCATGTAGGCAATGAAGGCATAAAAATCACCGAGACTGATTTCATGCTGAATCACATAGTAACCCCCCAGAAACAGGATTACCACCAATCCAACCTGGTTAATGACGCTGCCAAGACTTTCCAGAAAGGAGCGGATATAAACCACCCGTTCCTCAGCGTCTTTACGTTCCTCCATGTTCCTTTTGAAGAGATTTTCCTGGGCTTGCTCCATGACAAAGCCAATGACAATCCTGATTCCTGAAAAGGCACTCTCCAGAATATTATTGGTCTGGGAAATGGTCTCCTGTCGCCGTTTGTACGCTTTGTGCTGAGAATGCTCGGTTTTACTCATGGCCCACACAATGAGCGGCAAGGGCGAAACCGCCAGGAGGGTTAATTTCCAATGCAGGGTCATCATCACTCCAATGGAAAACAACAGGGTAAAGCCTGCTTCAATGGGACGCATAATACCTGAGTTTGCAAACCAGGACAATTTTAAATCCCCATCAACATCATCTGAGAAGCGGGTGATCAAATCGCCAGAGCGAAAATTGTTGAAAAAGGCTGGGTCCTTCCGCAGCAGATTCTCAAAATGAACCAGCTTGATATCCATACCCAGAATCAGATTCATCACATATCGGGAGCTGGGCAAAATCCAGCGGGTCAAGGTGCGAGCGAGACCAACCAGCAGAATAATCCACACATAAAAGCGCACATCCGTTGTGGAACTGCCTGCTGACAGGGAATCAATGACATACTTGAAAATAATGGGATAAGCCGTGCTCAGAGCAATACTCAGCACCGTAACAAACATGACCCAGAGAATGCCCTTCCAGCGCTTCCTCCAATAGGGCGCAAACCAGCCTAGAACGTGTTTGGTTGCTCCAAGGAGGGCCATTATAGCATCTCCTTCTCAGGATCCACATGGGACAACAGCTCTGAATAAGCACCGCCCAGGCGCATCAATTCACCATGGCTTCCAGACTCGATGATCTCACCATCTTTTACAAAAATAATGAGGGTTGCGCGCCGAATGGTGCTAAGACGATGAGCGACGATAAATGAGGTGCGACCTTCAGTCAGTTTCTTCATGGTCGCCTGAATGCGCAGTTCCGTTCCCGGGTCAACCGAGGATGTGGCTTCATCGAGAACCAGCACCTGGGGTTTCACCGCCAGGGCCCGGGCAAAGGCGATGAGTTGTCGCTGGCCATAAGAGAAACCTTCACCACTTTCCTTGAGAACCGTTGCATAACCATCAGAGCGGGCGAGAATACTGGAATGAATATCTGTGAGCTTCGCGGCTGCTTCCAGATCTGCCTGACTTACTTCAGAACGGAAAGCCCGCAGGTTTTCTTCAATGGGTGCCGGAAACAGGAACAAGTCCTGAAGGACCAAACCAAAATGGCGTCGATATTCTGACACATCAAATTCACGGATATCAATACCATTGAGTAAAATACGACCTGCTTGAGGATCTCTGAATCGACAGATTAGATTAATGATGGTAGACTTACCCCCGCCAGTGGGACCCACAAAGGCGATCTGATCACCACCCTTGATCTCAAAGCTCATATCTTTAATGATCATGGCATCTTCAGCATAACCAAAACTCACATTCTCAAAATGGATGCTTTCAATTTTCTCTGGCAAATCCAGAGCCTCCCCTTTGGTGGCGATATAGGGTGTGTCCTCCAGTGTGGAAAAGATGCGGTCGGCAGCCCCACCAGCCGATTGGAGTTGTGATATCTGTTCAGTAAACATGAATATAGGCCAGTAAATCTGGGCAATGTACTGGGCAAAGAGGACGAGAGCACCGATGGTCAGCGTCCCTTCATTGACCCACTTGACCCCCAGCATAAGCACTATCACCGTGGCGGCAACTTCCATGAATCCCAGTCCCTGGAAAATACCATAATTAATGAAATTCATCTTGATGCTAAAGCTGTTGAATTCCTCTGTTGCTTTGCGCACCCGGCCAATGGCCCAATCTGTCCGGTCAAAAACCTGCAGAATACTGGCGGATCGCACAAACTCACTGAGGACTCCCAGCATCGCTGAAAAATTAGCCCGGTCCTTGCGAAAGTAGGGTCTGAAATATCGGAATGAAAACCAGGCAATAAATATGACCAGCGGAAAAATGGATAGCGTGATGAAAAGAAAGCGAACGTCAACCGAAGCCAGGATGACAAATGCTCCGATAATCATCCCAACGGACATGAGGAGGCGTTGAGCCATGGTAGATGTGACAGCAATAATTCGCTGAGGATCAGATTCAATGCGACTTACAAGCTGCCCCGTGGAAGTGGATTCGGCAAAGGGCAAGCCCAATTTCAGGGCATGGGAAAACAGGGAAACCTTCAGATCGTTTACTGCAAAAATACCTGCTTTTTGGGCCATCCAGTTGCTGTAAAACCCCACGATAGCGGAAAAAATCATGGTGAGGAGATATAACCCTGCTGACCAGGCCAGGGCAGAAAAGTCACCGCTGGGAATATCGGAATCAATAATATGCTTCAAAATAATCGGTTGGAACAAAACCAGCAGGACACCCACAAGGGCCCAGACCAGAGCAAAGAAGAAAGTCCGGCTATAAGGTTTTATAAATGGATAAACACCCCTGACCATCTCCTTGAAGGAGTAGGTTTTGGTTTGATCATCATCCAGGCTAAAATCGTCGTCCCACCACATCCTGATAGGTAAGCCAGAAAAAGTAAAATTGAAAATTTAAAATTGAGCGATTTTAACCAGCGGCGCAGCGCGACCCAATAGATCTTTATCCAAACAATTCACGAATCTAACCTGCCCAAATCACCCTTCGAGACGCTCATTCCATTCCCTCTCAAGGTGACACCTCCCCTCAACTCATCAACTCATCAACTCATTACCTCATTTAACTCCAAACTCATCAACTCTATTCATAAGCCTCCTCGTGAACGGTCTTGACAGCACGTCCTGAAGGATCATTCAAATTCTGAAATGAGGCATCCCAGGCCAACGCTTCGGGTGTGCTACAGGCAACGGAAGGCACGGAAGGCACACAGCGGGCTGCAGAATCCGATGGGAAATGTTCGGAAAAAATACTGCGGTAGTAATACTCTTCCTTACTCTGGGGTGTATGGATGGGGAATTTAAAGGAGGCAGTTTCCATTTGTTGATCCGTCACTTCACGCTCAACCAATTCCTTCAGACTATCAATCCAACCATATCCCACTCCATCTGAGAACTGTTCCTTCTGTCTCCAGGCCACACTTGGAGGCAGATAGTCTTCAAAGGCTTTGCGCAAAATCCATTTTTCCATACGCTCCCCGTTGATCATTTTATCTTCCGGGTTGATACCCATGGCCACATCCATAAACTCCTTATCGAGAAAGGGTACGCGGCCCTCAATTCCCCAGGCTGCCAGGGATTTATTGGCCCTAAGACAGTCGTAGAGATGGAGTTTATTCAGTTTACGAACCGTTTCCTCGTGGAAAGCCCGGGCGTTGGGCGCTTTGTGAAAATAGAGATATCCACCGAAAATTTCATCAGCCCCCTCGCCAGAAAGCACCATTTTGATGCCCATGGCCTTGATTGCTCTGGCTAACAGATACATGGGTGTGGAAGCTCTCACCGTGGTGACGTCATAGGTTTCCAGATGATAGATGACATCATGAAGGGCATCCATGCCTTCCTGGATAGTGAAATAGATCTCGTGGTGTACCGTATCGATATGCTGGGCAACTTTTCTGGCGGCTGCCAGGTCCGGAGATCCTTCCAAACCCACGGCAAAAGAGTGGAGGCGGGGCCACCAGGCTTTCTGCTGGTCGTGTTCCTCCACGCGAAATTCTGAGTATTTTTTGGCCACTGCAGAGACAATAGAAGAGTCCAGGCCACCTGAGAGCAGCACGCCATAAGGCACATCAGACATTAATTGTCTGTGAACGGCAGCCTCCAGTGCGTCTTTTATTTCTGCAATATGAGTCTCAGCATTTTGTACAGCCTCGTAATCTGACCAATCACGCTGGTACCAGCGGGTTGGCTGGCTCTCGCTGCTTGATAAAAAATGTCCTGGAGGGAAAACTTCGATTTTGTTGCATACGCCTTCCAGAGATTTCAGCTCAGAGGCAACATAAAATTGGCCACTCTCATCCCAACCCATATACAGGGGGATAATACCCATGTGGTCGCGGGCAATCAAATAGCTGTTGTTCACCGTGTCATGCAGGGCAAAGGCAAAAATTCCATTCAGCTCGTCCAGAAAATTCGCACCCTTCTTCTCATAAAGCGCTAAAATGACTTCACAATCTGAATGGGTTTGAAAAGGATAGTCCTGAAATTGCTCTCTCAGCTCTTCATGATTATATATTTCACCATTCACGGACAAGACTAAAGTCTTTTCCTTATTATAGAGAGGCTGACCACCTGAAATGGGGTCTACAATGGCCAGGCGTTCATGACTCATGACGGCATGATCACCACAATAAATGCCTGACCAGTCAGGGCCGCGGTGGCGGACTTTTTTTGACATTTTTAATATCTGGGAGCGGAGAACCTGGGGGTCCTCCTGGAGATCAAAAACACAGACTATTCCACACATATTCGATTTTCTCTCTTTGTCAAATTAATAACGATTTTTTCTCTATCCTTCGACGAGCTCAGGATGACACTACCCTATGTTAACCATGATACCAGGTCACTGGTGTGTCTTGCTGAGCGAAGTCTGCCCCGAGCTTGTCGAGGGGAAGTAAGAAACTCACTTATTTATGTCTCGCTTTCAAAACCCCGACAACATCATTGAGAGTTAACCCTCTGGAACTGATAAGAACGAGGAGATGATAAATCAAATCCGCACTTTCGTTCAGAAATTCCTCGTCGTCACCAGCCACAGCAGCCAGGGCAGTTTCAACCGCCTCTTCGCCCACTTTTTGGGCGATATATTTCGGACCCCGCTTAATCAGTTTTGCCGTGTAGGAGGTTTCGGATGGAGTGGTTTGACGATAAGCAATAACCCCTTCCAGCTCTGATAGAAAAGACAACCCTGGTTGCGGACCCTCTTCCCAGCACGTGGCAGCTCCAGTATGACATACCGGTCCTGTAGGTGTTGCTAAAATCATGAGACTATCCCCATCACAATCGGCTACTATTTCCTTGCAATTCAGGGTATTGCCAGAGGTCTCACCTTTTTCCCATAGCTTTTGACGGCTCCTGCTGAAGAAAGTGACACGACCACTTTTGAGCGTCTTAATCAAAGCGTCCTGATTCATATAGGCCTGCATCAACAGAATGCCGGTGATAGCATCCTGTACGATGGCAGGAATGAGACCCTCCTGTTTTTCCCAGGCTAACTGATCGAGATTATCTCGAGTAACTTTCATTGCCGTACCTCCACACCTGATTCTGATAAATATTGTTTTAGCTCCTGAATATCCAGAACACGTTTGTGGAACACACTGGCAGCCAGAGCACCATCTACATCACTTTGCTCAAACACTTCCTTGAAATGTTCACGAGTCCCTGCTCCACCTGATGCAATAAGGGGGATGTCACAGATCATGCGCGCCTGAGTCAACTGGATAATATCATATCCCTGACGCACCCCATCCTGGTTCATGCAGTTCAGGACGATTTCCCCAGCACCCAGTTTTTGAACCTCCTGGATCCAGTCAAAGGTTTTCCAGGTTGTGAGTTGAGTGCTCTCCACATCGCCAGTATACTGATAGACCTGGTATTCACCACTGGTCTCATCCTGAAAACTATCAATTCCTACCACTACACATTGTTGACCAAAACGCTGGTTCAAGTCATAGATGAGATTGGGATTGTTCAGAGCTGGAGAGTTAATACTGATTTTGTCCGCCCCCATTTCCAGCACTTCTGCTGCCAGATCCAGAGTTGAGATCCCCCCTGCCACACAAAAAGGAATGTCGATGACCCGGGCCACCCGTTCGATCCAGCTTCGGTCCACACTGCGACCATCGCTGCTGGCAGTGATATCATAAAACACCAGCTCATCGGCACCCCTTTGCGAGTAGAACTCAGCGAGAGGAACAATATCTCCCACAATTTCATGGTCCCGGAAACGAACCCCTTTCACGACCTTTCCCTCCCGGACATCCAGACAGGGAATTATTCGGCGAGCCAGCATGACTGAGCCTCCTTCAGGGTGAATTTTCCATCTAATAACGCTTTCCCCACAATGATTCCGGACACGCCTGTCAGGGCAACCCGGGAAATATCCTGTAGACT
>JAIPGJ010000034.1 GCA_021736185.1 Fidelibacterota bacterium
TGGCATGTCTGGTCAGCTCCTGATGGTGCCAATGAATTTACCACACCGGGTCTGGCTACAATCACAATTGAGACCCCCGCAGAACCGAGCACCATATTCATTACTGAAATCGCAGATCCAAATAATGATGCAAGTGCGAGATTTGTCGAGCTATTTAATATAGGTACATCCAATGTTGATCTAGGATCAGGATGGGCACTCCAGCGCTGGACAAATGACGCTGCCGATCCTCAGACCCCAGTCTTGTTAACGGGGATAATTCCCGCAAGTGGGTTCTATCTAGTAGCTGCCAGTGGTGCTAATTTTGAGACAGTATATGGGATAGCCGCTGACCAGGATGTTGGAACTGGTGGAGTAGGTGATAGTAATGGTGATGATCAGATTGCACTCCTGGATCCATCAGGCGCTATCGTAGATATGTTTGGTGTGCCTGGTGAGGATGGCTCAGGTACTGCTCATGAATTTGAGGATGGCCGGGCTGAGAGAGTCTCGACCGTTACCGTTGGTAACCCAGTTTGGGATGTTGCTGAATGGGCGATCGATAATGACAGCGGAGGCGGACTTGGGCCCATTGATGCTCCTGACGGTTTTGATCCAAATGTATGGTTTACTTATATCGATCCTATAATGCCACCTGCTCTGGTAGCAGCGTATTCAACCAGCGAGACTGAAATAGTCCTGGATTACAATCAAGATCTGGCAAGTGTCGATGTTGCCGACTATTCACTTACTGGTACAGCTGGCGTAACATTTACTTCAGCAACCATTGATGGCACAGATGCATCAATCGTGTATTTAACAGCTGCAGCTGACATAACTGGCGATGGAACTCTAGATGTTCTTGCAGACGCTGCAAATGGAACAGACATTGACTTTTATGCCGGAATCACTCCCATTGCCTATACCAACGCCCTGAATCCAGGTGGAACCATTAATCTTGGTATCACAGGGACCTTCGCCGGCCTCGTTACTGCTGTAGGCAATAACAACGTCTGGATGAATGATGGCAATGACGCTTATATGGGTGTTCTGATCTTTGATTATAACTTTGATGCCACTGTAACAGTTGGCGACGAAATTATGATTACGGCAGCCTTGGACGTTTACCATAATCTGTCTGAGTTAAAAAGTCCAGTATTGCTTGGAACCTCAGCCACGGGTAGCCCAACCATACCGGCTGTAATATCCGGTTCGGATATTGACAGTTCCCTGGCTGCTGACACCAATCCTGCTGAACAGTGGGAAGGACAGCTGGTCAAGATCGACGGTGCTACCGTGTTATCATATGATGCCGCTATTTATGCGTATGAGTTAAGCGATGATGGGGGCATTACCAGTTTCCTTGTTGGTAATAATATTTATAGTGCTACACTTGATATCGGCTCCCAATACGATGTTGTTGGTATAGTTAACTATGGTAATGATCTCTACAAACTCAACCCCAGAGATGCCGCTGATGTAATTGTTATTCCTCCATTCCCTACTCACACTGTTGATTTTGAAACAGGTGGTGTAGGCGCCGATTGGAACTGGACCATGGAAGAGAATGGTGACAATCCTCCATTGGAGTTTATAGCCAATCCAGTGAGTGGTGGTATCAACACCAGCGCCACCGTTGCTAAATTTACAGCAAGGCTAACAGGTCAGCCATGGGCTTTATGTTATACCAGTGATGATGGTGAGTTCACTTTTGATGCCACCAACTCTACTGTAAATATCATGGTTTATAAAACAGTATTAAGCGATGTTGGATTGAAAGTTGAGGGTGGTACTGGAACAGTTACTCAACTTCTGGTTGCAAATACTGTAACCAATGCCTGGGAAGAATTGACTTTTGACTTTAGCGCTGTCGAAGGACAGACCTTTGGTAGACTAGTGCTTATTCCTGATTTTACAGCAAGAGCTCAGGAAAACATTATCTATTTTGACAATATTCAGGTCCCAGATGGTATCGTACCACCGCCTCCAGCTGAACCAGAAATTGCTGCTCCAACCCCTACAATAGCTCCTGAAAATGTAATATCACTGTTCAGCAATGCATACACGGATGTTACTGTAGATACCTGGTCAACCGGCTGGGATATGGCTGATGTTGCTGATGTTATGGTTGATGGTGATGATGTAAAACTCTATACCAATCTGACCTTTGCAGGTATTGAAACCGCTACAGCAATGATTGATGCCAGCGGTATGACCCATTTCCATCTGGATATCTGGACACCGGATCCAACGGCTGATCCAGCAATCTTCAAAGTGAAATTAGTAGACTGGGGCGCCGATGCTGCTTATGGTGGTGGCGATGATGTGGAACATGAATTGACATTTACTGCTCCAACGCTTATGACAGAAAGTTGGGTGAGTCTTGACATGCCCCTTGCGGATTTCACTGGCCTCACAACAAGAGGACACATCGCCCAGCTCATACTGACCGGTGATCCAAATACAGTTTATCTGGACAATGTATTTTTCTATGCTGAGGTGGTCGAAAACGATCTGAATCTGACATTTGAAGATGATTCTGATAATGCCAATTGGGGCGTTTATGACGGCACATCCGGATACACAACAGTTGCCTTTGACGCCACGGCAGGTGTCGATGGAACCGGTGGTCTGGTTCTTGGTGACGGTGGTTATGGATACTATATCAAACGACCTGTTGTTGGCACCGTTGGAACGGATTATTTCCTTTCAGTGGATGTGAAAACAGTGGGTTGGGATAATCCTGATACCTATCCAATCACCCTGGCCGTTGAAGGTCTGGATGTTGCTGAAAACTCAATCAGTATCAACAGTCTGACAGAGTTCACCAACATTACACTGACGGGTACAATTACCAGTGCTGATGGGTACATCAAATTGCAGGGTTCTAATACTACCGCTGCGAATGCTGGCGGAACTATCAGTGTTACACTAGATAATCTTGTCTTCATTGATGACTACGTACCACCACCAGATCTGGATATTGATCTGGCCTTCGAGGACGATACCGATGCTGTGAATTGGGGCGTTTATGATGGCACATCCGGATATACAACAGTTGCTTTTGACGCGACTGCCGGTGTTGATGGTAGCGGTGCCCTGGTGTTTGGCGATGGTGGGTATGGATACTACATCAAACGACCCGTTGCTGCAACGCCAGGTACAGATTACTCTCTATCCATCGACATCAAGACCGTCGGCTGGGATGTACCTGAAACCTATCCGATTACTCTGGCGGTTGAAGGACTCGATGCGGTTGAAAATTCAATCAGTGTGAACTCCCTGACTGATTTCACGACCATCACCTTGACTGGAACGGCCACCAACGCGACAGGTTACATCAAATTCCAGGGCTCGAATACAACAGCGGCAAATGCCGGCGGAACCATCAGTGTCACCATTGACAATCTCATGTTTGATGATGCTCTGGGTATCGCTGATCTGGTTGCACCCACGTTGGTGTCTGCCTCAGCACTTTCAAGCTCAACTGTTGAATTGGTTTTTGACGAAGATATTGATCCCGTGACGGGAGCCGTTGCTGCCAACTACACCCTGGATCATGGTATTGGCGCACCCACAGCAGCCGTCGTGCTGGAAGATGTTGTGACTCTGACATTGGGTACGGGTATGATGTTCGATTCCACGTATACAGTAATCGTCAACAATGTTGAGGATCTGAGTGGAAACGTCATCGCTGTGGATACAGAGGCATCCTTTATGTATGCTTATACATTTGTCCCTGACCTGTTCTTCTCTGAATACATTGAAGGCAGCGCCAGTAACAAAGCTCTGGAGATCTACAATCCTACTGATGTAGACATCGATCTAAGTGGATATCTGTTTACAGGCGCAAACAATGTGTCTGTGGACTGGGAGTATTATTGGGCTTTTCCCGTCGATACTGCCAATGTCATAGCTGCTCATTCTGTCTATGTGGTTGTAGATACAAACGCATCTCCAGAGCTAAAGGCTTTAGCGGATTTCGTGATTAACTATCCATTCTCACCAACGGGATTCAATGGCAACGATGCCCGTGGTCTGATCAAGGTAGTTGGTCAAGACTCAATCCTGATTGATGCCATTGGCTTCCAGAATAACCCTGACCAGCTTAATTTTGATGTTGCTGGTGTTGCGGAGGCTTCACTCAACCATACGCTTATCAGAAAAGCAAGCGTCGGCATGGGTAACCCGGATTGGGCTCTTTCCGCTGGAACAGATGCTGACAATTCAGAATGGGTCGTTCTCCCAATCGATACCTATATGTTCCTGGGTTCACATCCCCATACGGATCTGGCTGGTCCAGAATTGGCTGGTATTGTGGCCGTCTCAGAGACACAACTTCAGTTGCGCTTTAGCGAGCCCATTGTGTCCGCAGATGCCATGGTTCTGACCAATTACAGTGTGAGTGATGACATTGGCAATCCAACTGCAGTAACTATGATCAATGATTACACTTATTTATTGACTGTAGCTGCTTTCACACAGAATATGGATTATACGCTGACTGTCAATGGTATTCATGATTTGACCGGCAATATGATGGCGACTGACGCCATGATAGAGTTCATGCTCGATGTACCAGGATCTCTACCCATTGACCGAATCATGAATGATTTTGTTGATGGTATTGGAAACTGGGCACATCCCACCTACTCAGGTTCAACCTCAGGAATATTGACCACATCCACATTTGCCTCTTCGGATTCACTGGCATTTGCGGGTACTCATTCAGGTGAGATGGTTCTCCTTGATGATCCTGCTGTAACGGGTGGCTGGTTTGTGAGATTATGGAATGTTAACCGGGTTGACAGAATTGATGCCGACTCCAAGATGTTCTTCTATCTCCGCGGTGGCAATGCCAATATGCAGGTTCGTATTGTTATTAAGGATGATGATCCTGGATATGATGTAGGTCCATGGCATGATGTTACTTATGCTGAGGATGACTGGCAGGTTATCTCTATCGACCTTGAAAACGATGTCCTGACTGGATGGGCCGGTGTCGGTGGAAATGGCATCATTAATGCTGCCTCAGGAACTGTTGCAATCGATGGTATCCAGATCCGATGTTCAGAAGATATCAGCACAACGCTCTTCCTGGACATGGTAACTGAGCGCTACAACATCGATCCTGTTGAAGTGACCTTTAATGTAGATATGTCTGTACAGACCCTCATGGAGAAGTTCGCTCCAGCATCAGATTTTGTTGATGTTGCAGGTAACTTCAATGGTTGGGGTGAAAACGCCATAGTTCTTACGGACACTGGAGCAGATAGTATCTATACCACCACTTTGACTGGCGTATATCCTGGCCAGGCCCTGGAATATAAGTTCAGGATCAATGGCAGCTGGAGCGATGATACAGCAGAATTCCCCTATGGTGGTCCTGCACGTACGTATGTAGTGCCAGATACAAATAGCGTAGTATTCTGTTGGTATAATGATGTGGATACCTATGTTGGTGTAGATGGTCTGCTCATTCCTCAGGAATATGCATTGCATAACAACTATCCCAACCCCTTCAACCCCATCACCAATATCAAGTATGATATACCTGAGAATACCTATGTAAGGCTCTCTATCTATAACACACTTGGTCAGCATGTGGTTGATCTGGTGAATGAAGATCAGGCACCTGGTTTTTATCATCTCCAGTGGAATGGTTTGAACAAAAATGGTACGCCAGTGAGTAGCGGTATGTTTATCTATCGTCTCACGACACCAGAATTCACAAAATCTGGGAAGATGACGTATCTGAAATAGAAATCGCTTAAATTCGGTTTTTAAAGACCCCCGGCCATTGGCTGGGGGTCTTTTTTTTGCCCCATGTTCACTGGCGGACCCTATCCATTTTGCCAGCAGAAATCATAAGGTTTCAACTCGTCAGTTCTTGATTAGATTAGCGCACTGGAAGTTGGATAGCAGGTATCGATTTTGACCCTTTTCCGGGTATAGAGCTTCTGTCTCAATCGGTTCAATTAACAAGCACCACAAAAGGCGTGCGTGAATCATAGGTAAAGTTTTATGAGTGTAAATGCTGAAAATAATAAACCGAGTAGATCCATGTATCTCCTCGAAGGCAATATTGGAGCAGGAAAAACCAGTTTGGGAAACATCCTGAAAAGCTCCAATCACTTTGAATTTTTGGAAGAACCTGTAGATACCTGGCGAGAAGGGTTTGCCAACAACCTCTTTGAGATGTTTTATACTGATATGCCTCGCTGGTCATTTACCTTCCAGATCATGGCATTTACCACACGGGCTAAAACCTGGTCTGAAATTCTGGAAAAAGTGCAAGGGGATCGGGTTGTCCTGGAACGCTCTATCTATACCGACCGAAATGTCTTTGCCAAAAATCTATACTCCGGTGGAGCCATGAACGATTCAGAATGGCAGGTATATCAACAGCTCTGGGAATTTCTGGCTTCAAATTACTGTGAGAAACCCCAGAAAATTATTTATCTCCGCACCCCGGCAGAACTTTGCCTGGAGCGCATAAAAAAAAGGGGTCGCAGCGAAGAGCAACTCATGCCCCTGGATTACCTGAAAAATCTGGAAGATCTACATGATGAATGGCTCATGGATCATCCTGATGTCATCCTACTGGATGGAACCCGTCGCTGGTCAACCACTGAAATTGAGAATCTGTTAGTCTAATTCAATCGATCTTATCATAGAAGACCCCTGGGGGTGTTGCTTGCTTTCGGTGGATTCCCCTCGTCTTATCAAACATCAACCAAGGCGATCTGTTATCTTTTACAGAGAATGAGGTATCCTCAATATCTGGTTGCATTTGCTTTTACTCCGTAATTATTGGACTATTTTAATGCCAAGATGTCCCAACTTAAAAATGCCAGCCTGGAAGATACCGAATTAAGGCGCTTCCTGAACTCCCTCACAGACTGGGTCTGGGAAATGGATGTATATGGCATTCATACCTACTCCAACGAGGCTGTGGAATCTATTCTGGGGTATAAGTCAGCTGAACTCATCGGTAGACATGTCAGCATGTTTTGGCCGAAGGAAGATGCGACTCCCCCAAAAATAGAAAAATTTAACACCGAGCTGAAGGATGGGGAATCCTGGCAGCATTTCCGGGGTAGATTCAGACATAAAAATGGACAAATGAAAATCCTGGAAAGCTCTGGCGAGCCGCTTTATGATGCCGAGGGATCACTGATTGGGTTTCGTGGAATAGATCGGGATATTGCTCAAACCCTGAAGTATGAACAAGCCCTGGAGGATTCCAGAGAGAAATTCAAGGTTCTCTCAGAGAGGCTTGAGTGGGAGAATAATTTCAAGGCACTGCTCCTGGACATTATAAGTCATGATATTATGAACCCAGTCAGTGTCATTTGTGGTGTCTCTGACATTCTCAAGGACGATATCCCTGAGAACGAAATGATTCAATCAATCAATATGAGTAGTCTCAGATTGATCGAGGTCATATCAAATGCTCGCGCTTTGACTCAGATATCAATGGGTGAACCCATAGCCATCGAAGCACTTCATCTCCCTCATCTCATTGATTCTGCGCTCAGGGAGTTTGACAAAATTTTCACCAGGAAAGGCATCAACATTCAGGTCTCCATTCCTGAGGATATGCTTATTCAGGCTAACCCTGTAATTATTGAAGTTTTTAATAACTATTTCAGTAACGCTCTCAAATATGCCGGGAATAGCGATTTGCTAATGATTTCGGCTGAAGATGTTGATGGGTCCATTCTTGTGGAAGTGAAAGATGAGGGTGAAACGCTTCCAGAGGATGCCCGCTTAAAGATATTCGAACGGGGAATACAACTGGATCAATCAAGCAGTGGAAATGGAATGGGTCTCGCTATTGTGAAACGAATTGCCGAGGCACATGGAGCGCAGGTCGGGGTGCGTCCACGATCAAAGGGTGGCAATTCCTTTTACCTCAAGTTTCCGAAATAATTTTGGCTTCATATAACAAAAACAGGCAGAAATTTCTGCCTGTTTTTGCTTTATGATCTGCCCTGGGCTTCAAGACGTGCGTCATCTAGGAATTGAATATGTTTCCGGATGTAGCGCATGAAATATATCGCCTTATCCTCAGCCAGGAAGGTGGCGTTGCCCACTTCTTTCCGATCGCCTACCGGTACTGGAAATTCAAAGCCACTATCTGTGATGTACCACAAACTCCCTCGGCTATAAAAACGGATTCTCACTTTCTGCCCCCCCTTTACCATGTCTTTCAGGTTCATTTTTAACCCCTTTCTTGGTTTGTTGTTTAAGGTTCCTGAAATAAAAAACCCCGCTATCGGTTAGGATCAGCGGGGTCTTAAATACCTGCGTAGTGAAAGTTAATTTAATGGCTTATCTAAAATGAAATTCTCCACTACTATATGCTGATCCAAGGGCTTGTCTGCCCCTGGAATCATAAAAATAAAGCTTCCTATATCTTACAGACGTCATCATGGCTTCAGATTAACCAGGGTCTGCTACGAATCAAACTATAAAAAGGAAGGAGGTGGATAACTTATTTTAAGAGCGATAACTTGGATACAAAAGTGCCCGTTTCTGTCTGGAGTGCAAACAGGTAGATACCCGTTGGCTGGGGAAAGTGGTTTCTATCGTGACCATCCCAAATAAATCGATAGGTACCGGCAGGGAGATTACCCTGGAAAATGGAGATAACTGCCTTCCCGGAAATATCATATATGGACAGATTAACTTCCTGCGCTGAAGGGGTTGAAACATCAATTATCACCTCTGAATTGAAAGGATTGGGAAAGAGGTTGACCAGCGTTGGACTTTGGGGAATGGTATTGTTTTCGATGGATGCTGGTTGAATGCCGAGATAATCCAACAAAGCGCTACCAAATCTAGCCCCCATGACCTGAACGCCAGGAGCCGTAAAATGGACTCCGTCTGACTCCAAGGGCTGATCGTCCAGCGATACCAGCGTTACCAAGCTATCGGAAGCAGCCACCGCTTCCTGGGCAGCGCGAATTTGATCCAGATAGGGGTAGCCCCCCTGGTTTGCAACTTTTCCCAAAATGACAGGTAATTTCGGATTAGCAAGGTCCAGGCGAATATTGGCAATAAACTCATTTAAATTTGATTCATAGGCATTGGCCCAACTGAGCTGCTCTGCGTCACTCTCACCTTGCATCCAGCACATTCCAATGAATTTCCAGGGCATGCCCCAGCTCACCAAGGAATCGGTGGCAGTGGCTAATTGATTCAGGAAATGTTCATAGGCATCTGCCATACTATGATCTCCCTGCTTCCAGTCATGGGCCAGGTGGGTCCCGGCGTAGGCAACTTTAAATATCCCGAGATTTTCTATCCCCGCAGCCGACATCGTTCGGGCTGTTGTCATTTCAGGTCCAAAAAAGGGGCTGTACAAAGCCACATAGGGCGTTTGCACCTGAACCTGGAGGCATATCCAGGTATTGTTGGATGTAGCAATAAAGGGCTCAGAGGTCTGATCAGGAGCCAATCCCGAATGGAGATAATAGAATATGGCAGAATCAAGATCTGAAGGAGGAAGTAAGCTGGCATCGGCGTGGAGGTTCAGTGCGTTGGACTGACCACCCACAAACACGATTTGCAGCGTGTCGCCAGTATTCACTTGAGCGGGGATGGAGAGGGGCAAAAGACAGAGATGACAGATCGTCAGGAATCTGATCATGCGGTAATGTTTGCATATGTCTTTCAATTGCTGTTACTATCTCGAATAATGATGGGTTCGAATCACTGCCTTGAATTTAGACTGCGAAACCACATAGATAATAAAAAGAAACCCTCCTGGGAGGGTTTCTCAAAATAGTTTTATATAAAAAATGGGGGTTAAAAATCATCCCCTTCAGGACTGTCGCCTCCCGCTACGGGCTCCAGACTTCCATTTCTGTCTTTGGAACGGTAGTTGTTGAAATTGTATTTAATGGAAGCCGAAATAATCGGGGCGACTCTATCAGAGGATTGATAACGGTACCATCCGTCACCCTGGCTGGTAAATTCATGATCGCCAGTATCCAGAAGATCACGGACATTGATGGAAGCGCTCAGCTTGTTCTCGATAATATTCCATCTGGCGCCGGCATTGAGGAAGAACATGGCGTCCCGTTCTCCCTGGGCCGTCACAGAGGGACTATTATACATGGCATTTAGCTGTAACTTCAGCTTGCGATTCACGGTAAAATTATTGTTAAAACGTAAGCTCCAATTATTACTCTGAATATCCTGATTAAAACTGGCAGGTTGATCATTGATCTCATAGTGATACAGGTTCCCCATGAGATTAAAATCCCACCAGGCAGCGGCCATGAATCTCAAGGAGAGTTCACTACCGACTGAGAGTGAATTGCCGACGTTTTCAAAAGTATGCAGGATCACGTTTTCTGAATAAACACTCTGAACACCCTCAACCAAATTCGTGGTTTGTCGGGCATATAATTCTGCCGAGAGCATGTTCTTGCCGAAATATTTCATGTAGCCAGCTTCAAAGGCGTTGATGTATTCAGGGAGCAGGCCCGGGTTACCCCTGCGAACGTTATAGGCATCTGACCAGGTCTCAAAGGGTTCCAGAAACCATCCTCGAGGACGATCAATTCGCCTGCTGTAACTGGTCATGAATTTCTGAGTAGGTGTAATATTATAGGATAGATGTATGCTGGGGAAGTAATCCCAACGATCGATTTGAAAGTCATCGGTGCTATCAATGAGCGCAATATCTCTAAAGGTGTATTCAGCACGGAAGCCACCCTGAATACCCAGTTTCCCAACATTCGTGGACATGACGCTATAGAGGGATTGAATGTCTCGTCTATACTCTGTATCAAAAGCATAACTATTCACCACGACATAATCAGTTGTAGTGGAGTCCCAGATTTTCAGACTATTTGCATCCTCAGAAGTTCCAGTACGAAATTGATATCCTGCTTCCAGCTTTCCTTCATTGGCGAAGGGTTGTTCGTATTTGATCTCCAGACGACCACGGCTTGTGGGTCCGTCCTCTGCGGTAATTCTGCCACTGACCTGGTTTCCGCTGATATCAAACTGCTCCGTTGTGCTTTCGTCTTCCGAACCTCGAATACTATAGCTTCCGTTTACTTCTAAACGATGGGTGGGACCGTTAAATTGATGTTCATAGTTGCCGCCGAAATCGTAATAAGAGCCCCCACGATCTGAATTGGCTTCTGAAGTAGACAGGTACGGGGTGGGCTGGAAATTGGTAAACTCTGTAAATGTATTATTGCTCGACATGGTATGGCCTCTGGAACCATAGGAAAGCTTGATACCCAGGACATCTTTGTCAGAAAGATTCAAGTCAATCCCCGTTCGCAGTCGGTATCCCCCATGGGAAAAACGTCGATCACCTTGCTGACCCACAGAGTAGATTGTATCGCCAACGGTGGTTCGACTCATGCTGGTGTCCTGCCCTTCAAAAGCGCGGGTGTTATATGCTGCACTGATATAGGTGGTGTATTTATGATTGCGATAATTAAGTAGAATATCACCTCCCAGTTGACCCAGCATGCCGGCATTCAGATTGGCTATCGCACTGATACCTTCGAGTTTACTTTTTTTAGTAATAATATTAATGATTCCTGAAACACCGTCAGGATCATAAGCCGCCGAAGGATTCGTAATGATTTCAATGTTTTCGATGGTACTGGCCGGAATGGTTTGGAGGGCTTCATTCCCATCCAGGATAGAGGGACGGTTATCAATCAGTACCGTAAAGTTGCTACTGCCTCTCAGTTCTACATTGCCTTCAATATCCACCTGGATGGATGGAACATTCTCAAGCACTTCAACAGCTGTCCCGGAACTGGAGGTGATATCCTGGCCAACATTGATCACTTTTTTATCAATCTTGTATTCCATGGTGGTTCGTTCTCGTTCCACCACTACCGATTCACCGGCTACTGTGGCAGCTTCAATGTAAAGCTCACCAAGCATGGCTGTGGGAGTGGCCATGGTGATGGTAAGGCTATCAATTTTCAGTTCATTAAACCCCATAAATTTGATGGTCACGAAATAGTTTCCAGGTCTCACAGGACTAATATTAAAGCGACCGCTTTCGTCGGAGATGGTGCCGGTGATGGCTTCTCCTGAATTCAGGTTGTGGAGCATAATATTGGCGTATTGGATAGGTGCTCCAGTAGCCTTATCCAGAACTTTTCCGTAGATACCAGTACTGGCACTCATTCCGGCACCCATTCTGCCACCTTGGGGCGCCTGGGCAAAGATGCTGTTTGTGTGAATGACAACGAGAAGGAGAGTAACTACTATTTTTGCAGGTCGAAGCATGAACAATTCCTTTTATTTGCATAAAGACCAAATTTGGTCCTCATTCTTCTTTCAATTGGCTGACAACATAACTGAGACGCTAGATAAGTAAAAAGGTTAAGAGAAAAATTTTAGACATGCTTCTGAATATGGTGCGCGCCTTTCGGAGAGTTCAATAAACTCTGTGTCCCCGGAATGGCCTGGCCTTTTTGGATGAAGCGAGAATGAGGTATGAGGAGTGAACTAATGTTAAATAAACTTTCCACAAAGTATAGTTTATTGTATATTAGAATATGCGACCTAAGTATGATATCCGTAATAATTTGAAACTGTGTCGACTGAAGGCCGGGGATTTGACCCAGGAACAATTAGCCGACAAGGTTGGAACGACACGCCAAACCATCCTCTCAATTGAAAAGGGTCGCTATTCACCTTCTGTGGGGCTGGCGCTGCGTCTTTCACAGGTTCTGGGTGCCAGTGTGGAAGAGCTGTTTGAATTGGAGGCGTAGAACCATGATGAACAAATTACTCAGTCGATTGGATTGGCAGCCTGCACAGGCAACCCTGATAGCTGGTCTGCTGGTGATCCTGGGGTTTGCGCTTTCAGAAATTAACTGGTGGTTCCTGTCGCTGGTCGCTCTGGGTACCTTTGGTCCTGGAATATTGAGGGAATTGGGTTTATTGAATGACCAGGATGAATTTCAGCGACGGGCTGATCGGCGGGCCGGCTATCATGCCTTTCTCACGGCTGGCTTATTTACCTTTCTGTATGATGCTTATCTGAGGTCAGGTGATCGCAGTGTGGGTGAGGCTGAGATTTCTGTATCACTGATTCTGGCCGTGCTCTGGTTTACCTGGTTCCTCAGCTCCCTCCTGTCCTACTGGGGTCCACAAAAAACCGTATCCCGGGTTCTGAATGCCTTCGGTTGGGTGTGGTTGGTATTTAACATTGCTGGGAATCTGGGGGACTTTGGATCACTCATTATGCAGTCACTCCTGGCAGCACCATTCTTCCTGATGGCATTCGTAGCCAAGCGGTGGCCTCGAATTGCCGGCGTCGTCCTCATTGCAGTATCGTGTTTCTTTTTCTATTTTTTTGATCTATATAAAATAATCGGTCCAAATCCTCTGGAGCGGGGGCGGGGAATGGTCATCGTTCTGTTTATCGGACCACTTCTGGTGAGCGGGATCATTTTACTTCGTTCAGGGAAAACAGTGGATCAAACATGAACTCCAGCAACGATTAATAAGTGACGATTCACCCATAAAGGAGAGTAAAAATGAAATCCATACTTAGTACAGCTCTAGCCATGCTTCTGATGTTTTGCGGGCTGGGGTTCAGTCAGAGTGAAGAGGCAAATTTTGATCAGTTTATTGGAGACTGGACGGGCGAAGGGCGCTTTTATAACGTTAATTTCAGTGATGAACTTGGGACGATTCGATTTACCCTGCGAATAACACCTGATATGGAAATCACCGGTACCATCGGAGATGCCCAACTGGAGGATGCTGAAATTGAAGTGGATGACTGGAACAATGGCTATCGAATCAGAGGGTCTGTATCCGGGAGGATTTCCCCTTATAGTGATTTTGAAAAAAGGCGAATCACTTTGCTACTCAAAGCAGTACGGGACAATGCAACCATCGGTGATTTTCATCTCGCAAATAATTTCATGTTTGATTTGACTATGCGACCTGGAGAAATAAGGCTACGCAGAAATCCGTGACAGTATTATTTGTCATCAAAACAAGGAGGGGAAAAAGATGAAAAGAAGCACTGCAATTACAATACTTGGTATCATCATGGTGCTCTCCAATTGTGCCACCTTCAAAACCGACACCGAAGGCTCAAGCGGTTTGCAGCCGGAAAAGACAATGGGTGCAGAGCCAGTAGACGTACTATTTGTCTCCAAACATCTGGTTCAGACCAGAGGTTTGGATGCAGTACCCAAGCTCCAGAACCGATATAGAATTTTAGATGGGTACGATGATATTTTGTTGGATGCAACCACTGAATTCTCAAATCTGAATCGCTTCGCCGCTTTTACTGAATTTGCATCAGATATGTCTGATCCAGAGCGATTGGCCCTGAAAGACTCCCTCATGGCTAATTATGAATTGAGAATAGCCATGCAATTCAGAAATGAAAAATCATTTAGCAAATATTTTTTGGGAACCATCGGCTCAGTGTTGTCCTTGACCCTCATTCCCATTCCATATACCCATGAATATTATTTGGATGTAGAGGTTTTTGATGATGGTGGAAGACTGATAAAAACCTACTCACGCAGTGCCAAGACCAAAAAGTGGATCCAAGCTTTCCTGTTACCGATCTATCCCTTTCATACGGAAATTCGGAAAACAGAGGAAATCTATGTGGATTTTCTCCATGATGTCTTTCGGGAGATAGATGCAGACCAGATCCTGAGAGCGGGAAAAATCCCTGACAAGTAGTCGGGAGGTCAATTCATCAGGTTATCAAGCAACTCTTTGGCGGGGATAAAATCTGGCACTTCATTGAGTATTTCCGTAAGGACAGTCGCTGCTTCCGAAGGTTTTTGCATATCCACCAGAAACTGGGCATAAGTAAAATATACCTTAGCTGATTGAGTCCGCGTTAATTCAGGGGCTTCGATGGCAGCCATGATATGACTCATTGCGGCTTCCATATTGCCAGCAATTTTTTGTGATAGTGCCAGATTGTAGTGAAACATTCCCTTGGCTGGGGTCGTGGACAGGGCGCTCTGGCAGGTTTGTTCCACCAGTTCCCACAATTGAGCCTCCCTGGCACACTCAACCAATTTTGCGTAGTATTCTGTTTTTTCAGGATACATTTCAATCATTGCCTGGTATTCCCTACAGGCTTTATCTAGCTCAACCTGTTTCAGATAATAATCTGCCATGTCGTTATGGGCCTTGCCCCAGAAATGATGATCAAAGAAATATTCCTTGGCAATTTGAGCTGTTTTTTCGCTAAAAAGGGCTGGGTAGTCCTTGTAATCAACCGGGCTGTTTCCAAAAGGCCAGTAATGGCGTTGTTTGAAAATCCTGACAGATCCCATCTCCCAATCCAAATCTGTGACAAACATGGCTTCCCCCGGTAGGGTGGGCGTTGGAGCCTGGTCCAATATTTCTGTCTGATTCAAAGCTTGGTAAAATTCTCTCGCCATGAGATTGTAGCCCACGGGATTGGGATGGAGATGGTCGCAAAACAAATCATTCCCAGGGATATTTGAAGGGGATGCACTCAGAAAAGCAGCTTTCATATCTACAATAGGAAGATCAAATTTATTAGCCTTGTTATGTAGAATCTCATTGAAATAGTCAATCCCACGCAAGGGAACCTGATCATTATTTTTTGCGCGGGTCAGTGATATAAAGGCAGTTATGGTATCGCCCTGATGGAATTCATGCAGACCTTTGATATATAATTCATTGGCCTTGCTGGATGGCTGTTGAGGATTGGATGTGGCATCCAGAGGTGCCTGGTCTTTAATATTGCTCACCAGATTGCTGAGAATAACTGGTACTCCAGCAGATTGGCAGGCTTTCAAGATGATATCCAGATTGGCTGAAAAATTATCCCGGGTTTTGATCCTGAGAATGGAATTGGATTCGATACCCTTTTCCCTGAGTGTGGGATTTGCTACAGAGGAAGGGGTTTTAGCAGTACCACGGATCATGGAACTGATCATTTGCACTACCCTGAATTTATGAAGTTTTAGAATCAGGCGTACGATTCTTCCATCATGGCCAAGAGATATGGTGGACCCCGGTCCATAAGCACCATAAAATTCATTATGTCCCATGTATATGAGGATCAGGTCTGGATCTTGGCGAAGAATCTCAGGGATCCAATCCACCACAGTAAAGCTATTGATGGCAGAGAGCCCCATGTTGATCACTTCAAAAGCTTTATCAGGATAGTTTGCTTCCAATAAGAACGCAAGTTGTTGTGGAAAGGGTACGGTCATTTCATAGGGAAACCCTTCAGTCGTAGATCCGCCGAGACAGAAAATCCTGAGGGTTCCGGTTGGTTTTTCGGCGCTGAACTTCTGGGGAGAGAGCTCGGGTACCGGCATGATATTTTTGTTAAAATAGCGCTCACTGACTATGGAGTTGGTTTGAATGAAAGGTTGATCAGATTCCTCAACTTCGATAAAGAGCGGGGGTTGTGGATATGCATCAACCATCCAGAGAGCAAGTTCAACGAGGCCCAGAAAAGCAAGGGGAATGAGTGCTACCAGCAGTGTGAAAATAATTTTCCGTTGTTTCATGATAAACTCAAGTTTTCAAGATATGGCATAGATAAAGAGCACGCATTCTCTGGCAAGGGATAGTTTTCTCATATTTGTAAAGTTTCCTCCTCGCCGATAATTGTTACTCAGACATAGCAGGTTCAATTGGTTAAGATCCCCAAATCCTCATGTAAGAAGCGGCATCAGACTCAATGGCTTCGTCCAGAGGGCTTTTTTGATGAGTCTGAATGCCAGACTGATAGGGCTGAATATAAGAAAAAACAAGCGGACAAGGATAACTCTGGGCATAATAAAACCGAGTATTCTTGCCTAACTCATCCATAACATAAGTAGAGGTGTTAGCAGTACATGGGGCATGACTTTGAGAAAGAAAGCAAAGCTTTGATGAACCGCTGGAACGATGACGCCATCCTTAATGAGACTGGCTGCGCAATCGTGGTAAAATGCTGATTGGTCTAAATTATTTATGCAAAGCATCTTCCACATGAGGTCAAACTTAGCGACTGAAAAATGATTGGTGGAGAAGGAGTGTATTTACGAAATGCTAAAAAATGAACGATATACGACAATATATATAAGAAGCGTAAATTATATCTTGACACGTTCAATATATTGTCGAAATTACTTCCGTTTATTAATGGAAAGAACGGAAAGCGTACATTATATGCCACAACGAATACTCTCAGAGGTCCAATTACCAGACTTTCAGGACCGACCCAAAAAGGAGGGGGACATTCTCCGCACTGCCGAACAGCTCTTCATGCAGTTTGGATATAAACGTGTTACTGTGGAAGAAATCTGCCGGGAGGCTCATGTCTCAAAGGTTACTTTCTATAAATATTTCTCCAATAAACTAGCAGTTCTGGAGGATTATCTAAACGAACGTCTAAAACTGGGAATGGAAACTTTCCAGCGAATTTCAGATGCTGAAGCGAGTCTCCAGGAAAAAATGCAAGCACTGGTGGCAATGAAACAATCTGCCGTCAGCCATTTTACACCCGTATTTCTAAGCAGTCTGCAAAGCACAGATGAATCAGTCCTCATTCTCATGGAAGAATGGACCCGGATGGGCATGGATGCTCTGAAACAATTTTTCCAGGATGCACAAGAGCGAGGAGAAATCTATGCCGAATATAGCGTGGATTTTCTACTGCATGTATGGAACGTGCTGGGAGCTGATGCCCGTTCTGAAGCCATCACCGAAATTTATGGAGGTGACTGGGTGAAACTTTCTACAGATTTCATGAATTTTCTTTGTTTTGGGACCACAGGACCTCCACCAGAGGATAACTAAATTGAAATACATACTCCTTTTAACCGCGCTTTCTCTTTCACTCGCTTTTGCCGAGAGCGATGTCCTGAGTTGGCATTGGAAGGGTCAGGCTTCTCTATTACATGCCAGTTCATTTGAAGGCTCTTTGACTGAGAGTCCCACAACCCTGCGCTATATTCCTCAATTGCGCCTGGATTATCAGGCCAGATCATATACCCGGTTTGGCTTGGATGTGGCTGTAGATGTATATAATCATTCAATTGGCGATTCATTAGTCACCATGGATGGGGAGCTATATCGCTTCACTTTGCGCTATGACACCCCCCGCACTCAGTATCGGATAGGATTACAGAAAATAAACTTCGGACCGGCTCGCATGCTGCGCGTCCTGCAGTGGTTTGATCAACTTGACCCCCGGGATCCCCTGGCCTTGTCACCTGGTGTCTGGGCTGCCATGGGTCGCTACTATTTTGAAAATGGAGCCAATATTCGTCTCTGGACCCTGGCCGATGCACCTGATCCCCAGCGAGACTATTGGGGAGGGATGGATAAATGGCCCTGGGACATGGGCGCCAGACTGGAACTTCAAATTCCAGCCGGTACACTGGGTCTTACTGCCCACAGCATGGACCTGCTGCAGAATAGCCAGGTCACTGAAAATCGAATGGCTGTCGATGTACGCCTGGATGCCGTCGTGGGTTTGTGGTCTGAAGCCATGTTCTCCAGAACGGAGGAACCCTACCATGAATGGGACAAGATTGCAGCCATGGCCGGTGTAGATTATACCTTCGGTATCGGGAATGGTCTCTATCTGGCTTTGGAAATAGCCACTTCCTGGACGGGTAATTTGGGGGATGACATGCCCTGGCAGGCTAGAACACTGGCACTTATGGGAACCTACACCCTGGGCTTGTCAGATGGATTGACAGCCTATCTTTACGCCATCGATATGCAGATTCTTGAATCCCAATACATGCCCACGATCGGTTGGCAACACACCCGCGGCAATTGGCTCTTTTACCTGGCACTTTATGATATGCCTGAAGTGCCTTACACGGCAGGGATGTCACTACCGCCTGGCACTGGCATACAACTAAATATCGCCTTTAATCATTAATGAAACTTGTAATCCGAACTAAAAGGAAATCAACATGGACAATGGCACACTGATCAAAACTCAAGGTCTTGTGAAACGCTATCCTGTGGGGACAGGTTATTTCACGGCTCTTAATGGTGTGAATCTTGAAGTGAATGCAGGTGAATTTGTTGGATTAGTAGGACCTTCAGGCTCTGGAAAAACCACCTTGCTAAACATCATTGGCGCTCTGGATACAGCCACAGAAGGGACAGTTGAAGTTCTGGGAAAGGACCTTGCCACTTTAACCGGTCCACAGGCGGCTAAGCACCGAAGCTCCTTTTTGGGATTTATTTTCCAGACCTACAATCTGCTCCCCGTATACACCGTCTTCGAAAATGTAGAATTCCCATTATTGCTTCTGGGGAAAAGCGCAGCAGAACGCAAAGCCATGGTGATGGAAGCACTTGAATGGGTGGGGATTGCAGATAAAGCAAAGAGTCGTCCAAAAATGCTTAGTGGCGGGGAGAGCCAGCGGGTAGCTATTGCCCGAGCCATGGTTAAAAAGCCACAGCTGGTTCTGGCAGATGAACCCACTGCCAATCTGGATGCAAAGAATAGCCATCACATTTTGGATACCATGCTTAAGCTGAATAATGACCTGGGTACCACCTTTGTTTTTGCTACCCATGATGAAAAGGTTATCAGCTATCTCAAACGCAAGGTGACTCTGGTTGATGGAGCTATTCAATCAGATGAAACGACAGCCTAAGGAGGCTCGTTATGATACTTTTTAAACTTGCTTGGCGAAATCTGGTGGGAGCGGGCTTACGAACCTGGCTCAATGTTCTGGTTTTGGCCATGGCATTTATCCTTATGATATGGGGAAAAAGTGTAGTGGATGGAATGGCATACCAGCTTTATGATGCCATGACCAATATTGAGTTTGGCAAGGGTGGACAGCTCTGGCATAGTGAATTTGATCCACTTGATCCTTTAACTATCGAAGATGCACATGCAGTCTATCCAGAAGAACTTGCCGGACGCATCGCTACAGATGATGTTGCCACTATCCTGGTACGCCAGGGGACTATTTATCCAGAGGGCAGGATGCAGACAATCATGATCAAAGGAATCAATCCTGGTCAAAAGGCAATGGACCTCCCCACAGATAAAATTGTTGTCGGTTCTACTGGCCTTACACCTGCACTCATTGGACAAAAGATGGCAAACAAAACAGGTCTGACTCAAGGGGATCTCCTCACAGTTCGCTGGCGTGATGCAGGCGGTACCTTTGATGCTCGTGACGTGGAAATTGTTCATATCATGAATACGGTGGTTCAGACAGTTGATAAAAATCAAATTTGGATACCCATAGCTGATCTCCAGCTTATGTCAGACATGGATGGCCAAGCCACTATGATCGCATTGACGCAGCCCTTTGAAGGGACGCCGTCAAGTCCGGTCTGGGTTTACCGCGATCTTGATTTTCTCCTCCGCGATACCCAGGAATTGATTACCGCCAAAAATGCAGGTGGTAATATTATGTATGGAATCTTATTTGCCATTGCGCTCCTGGCCATTTTCGACACTCAGGTTCTTTCTATCTTCAGACGTAAAAAGGAGATGGGAACCCTCATGGCAATGGGGCTTACCCGTGCGAAAGTCATTGGATTGTTCACGCTCGAAGGCAGTATGAATGGTCTTCTCGCTTTTGGAGCTGGCTTTATCCTGGGTTCTCCGCTCTTCTATTATATGGCTGTACATGGGTATACCGTCCCCGGTGGGATGGATGATTTGGGAATGGCTCTAGGCAATACCATTTACGCCAAATATGGTGCAGGTCTCATGCTTGGAACCACATCATTGCTCTTTGCCACTGTGGTTTTAGTCAGCTGGCTTCCTACCCGTAAAATTTCGAAACTCACGCCAACTGATGCTCTGAGGGGGAAATAGCATGTTTAGGTTTTTAATGAAAGGCATGTTGCGAGACAAGCACCGCTGCCTGATGCCCACTATCGTAGTTACCTTAGGTGTTTTCTTGACTGTGGGTATGTTTGCCTACATGAAAGGCGTCATGGGTGACATGCTTAATAACACCTCACGCCTTGAGTCCGGTCATGTAAAGATCACGTCCCTGGCATACCGCAGTGAAATTGATCTCCTCCCCAACGATTTAGCCATGGAAGATGGTCCGGGAATGTTAGCCATGTTGCGTCAGAATTATCCAGACGTCTCATGGTCAGAACGTATAAAATTTGGCGGTCTGCTTGATGCCTTTGATGAGAACCGTGAAACCCGCGCCCAGTTAGGTGTTGGAGGCATTGGTATTGACCTGTTCGGTCCAGATGCAGCCGATCGAGAGCGCTGGAATTTGCAGTCGGGATTACGGTCAGGGACACTACCTCAGCAGCCTGGCGATATCCTTATGGCTGAAAAACTGGCAGGTAACATGGGTGTCGCAGTGGGTGAGGAAGTGACGTTGATCTCTGCAACAGTGAATGGATCCATGAGTCTTCAGAATTTTCGTGTCGCCGGATTTATTGAATTTGGTATTCCCCCCATGGATCGCAGTATGATCCTGGCTGATCTTAATGATGTAAAACGCATGCTGGATATGGGCGATTGGAGCTCAGAAATCCTGGGCTACTTTCCCATACCATACTACGATGATGCTTTGGCGGAAGCACTGCGGGATACCTTTAATGTGGTTCACAGTGATCCAGTATTCATGGCAAATGATACGCTGACCTTTTCAGCCAATCTTGATCACGATGCTTCAATTGATCGCTTTGCCCCCTATATGATGAGTATGCTGGATGACTCCAATATGCGTGATTATTATACCTATGTCGACAAGGCTGGCAGCATTATTAGTTTTGTGATGATCTTTGCCATGGGGATTGTTTTATGGAATACGGGTCTCATGGGAGCCATCCGTCGCTATGCTGAGATGGGCTTGCGGCTTGCTGTGGGAGAATCTAAAGGACATGTTTATCGCAGCTTGCTGGTAGAGAGTATTGGTATCGGTGTTGTGGGTACTGTGTTAGGAACTATCATGGGTTTAGGATTAGGTCTTTACCTCCAGGAAGTCGGTTTAAATATGGGGGATATGATGAAGGATAGCACCATGATGATGCCAACCATCATTCGTGCACGAATAACACCAACTGCCTTCTATATTGGCTTCTTCCCAGGAGTAATCGCAACGCTGTTAGGGGCTGGACTTTCAGGTCTGCGCATCTACAAACGTGATACAGCCAGTCTTTTTAAGGAATTGGAAACATGAAAAACTTATTACCCCTCCTGTTTTTGGGCGCTCTGCCAGGAATGATTCTGGCTCAACCACAACCCAGTGCGGAAGAAATCCTGAGGCGCATTGATAAACAGATGGTCACGGAATCTGCCGAAGCTACGGCAACCATGATTATAACCAATCGGCGTGGTCGGGAAACCCGGATTACCAGTCGTAGCTGGTCCAAGGGTGAAAACACCTCTCTTGTGGAGTATTTGAGCCCTGCTAGAGAAAAGGGTGTGAAAATGCTACGTCTTGAGGATGTGCTATGGATGTATACACCTTCAGCTGATCGTGTGATCCAGATAAGTGGACACATGCTGCGGCAGAGTGTTTCAGGTTCAGATCTCTCCTATGAGGATATGGTAGACAACGGCAAACTCCTGGACATCTATGATGCGGCAGTCGTCGGTGAAGATGTTTTCATGGATCGACCCTGCTACGTATTGCGACTCCGCGCAAAGGATGATGCCGCAGAGGTAACTTATGCCCAGCGCAAGATCTGGGTAGACAAGATGCGTTATCTTCCATTAAAGGAGGAGCGCTATGCCAAGAACGGGTCGACGCTATTGAAACTCTTTGAAATTCGTGAGGTCATGAAGATTGGAGATCGCTGGTATCCCAAAGAAATGTATTTCAAAGATGTGTTAGCCAATGGTCAGGGTACCCGTTACATCATGGATGATATCAAATTTGATGTGGATATCCCGGATTACCTGTTCACCAAAGCTGCCCTGAGAGAGTAATCCTACTTTTTTAGGCCTGATTCTGTCTCAATCCCGCTTTCAAATGCAAACAGGAAGTGGGGTTGAGTAGAATCCATGAAACAGCTGGCAAAAGGCTAATCATTCAAGGAGGTTGACATGTGTCAATTTCTAAAACATTCCCCGTCAAAAAAGCTAACCCGAATTCTGCTCATTCTTGGATTCCTGGTTTTTATTCCTGTCTATACCTATATGCTCACGTTTTTCAAGAAATTGGGTATCGATTCAACTGAATACAGCAACATGTTACTCTCTTTTGATGTAGGTATCTTCAGAGCCTTTATTGCTGAATTAGTCCGCGGGGATCACCTCTCTCAGTTTCTCTGGGTATTCCAATTAAATATTATTTCCATAACCGGTTTTATGACTGCCTTCTTTGCATTGGGATTGATCATTGATCGACATATAGCCGCAGAATCATGGCTTTTTCGATTCACATTTATCAGTCCACTCCTGGCAGTTCTAGTTGCAGCCCTTGATATCATCGCCTCCCTGGTTTTCCTTTTTGCAGGTGGGGATTTGGTCAATATCACCCAATATCAGGTCAATATCATCAGCTTATTTTACTATGTGAGAGTTCTGGTGCTGTATGTTGTTATTCTGTGGTTTATCATCGCAGGTATTGCGGTTCTCCTTAACAGGCGAAGGAAAAAATGACCAGCGACTCATTGGGGTGAACACCTCTCTGTTCAATAGGATCAAGCGCTATTTTCTCGAGTCCCGTGATCCTTTCTGACAGAGCAATAATAGGGTTTAAGAAGGGTTGATATCGCTGGAGGTCCAGCCAGGGAGCTCTGATTTGCCTCTGGGGGATAAGCAGTAAATGCCCTTCCCCAATCGCTCAAACCAGCCATAGACATTGTCATAAAGAATTGATCGAGCCTTCGGTTCTGTTAATGTCTCAGCAATAACGGCTGCCTTGGTTTCACCATTTTCCAGTAAATAATTGGCGATGGCCAGGGCTTTCTGACGATAGGCCGTCATGATACCCTGTTTCATACTGGTTCCGCCACTGTTGGGATCGCCCACTCGTTCCTGGAATTCTTTTAACAATCTCTGGGTTTGTTTTTTAATCTG
>JAIPGJ010000035.1 GCA_021736185.1 Fidelibacterota bacterium
ATGATATCTGCTGGCCATGGGTCGCAGATGATGACTGCAGCATATCTGCCTTGGCTCATCTATGCAGTCAAACGTCTGTTCGATTCTCCTGATCTTAAGGGACTCCTGATCTTAGCGATAATTGCCGGTTTACAGTTCCAACGGGGACATGTACAGATCGCCTATAATGGATGGATGGCCGTGGGTTGTTATGTTGTGATCGAAGCCATTTTTAGGGCAAGAAGTCGCAATTGGTCGAATTTCCCACTGTCGCTATTATTTCTTGGAGGAGGATTGGCCCTCGGGGTTGGTCTGGCCGCCGTACAATATATACCATCCCTGGCCTACGCTGCCTCTTCTATACGCGGTGGAGGGGCTGGAGGAGGTTTAGACTATGGTTACGCAACCAGTTGGTCTTTTCCACCGTATGAGGTATTGGCACTTTTCTTTTCCGACTGGTTTGGTTTTGGTGGACAGACCTATTGGGGTGGACGACCCTTTACGGAACATTCGGATTTTATAGGATTAACTCTGGTCATTCTGATGGTCTCGGCCTTTTTTAACAGGGAGTTTCTTAAAGAGAAAATATTCCTGCTCACAACGATTGTGTTAGCCCTATTGGTCAGTTTTGGAAGTTATTGGCCCTATCTATATGATGTACTTTTCAAGCTGTTGCCCTTCTTCAATAAATTTAGAGTCCCATCAATGATTCTCATTTTAATGGAGCTCATGGTGGCCCTTTTAGCTGCCGTTGGCTTATATACACTTCTCAGTCTCGATGAAAAGGACCGAGCAAAAAAGGTCAAGGCCATCCTCATTGCTGCCGGTGTAATGGGAGGGCTTCTGGTCCTGGTGCTCCTTTTTAAGGGAATAATTACGGGTGCTTATTCCAGTGCAATGGCAGCTTCTCCCAAATATCAACCGCAGTTAAGCAATGCCCGCATTGATATGTTTTACTCAAGTCTGATCAAGGGGCTCTTTATTGCTACCCTGGGACTCGGGCTGGTATGGGCTTATCTGGAGCAAAAAATAAAGGGTTTGGCCCTTTCTGTCGCTATGATTGCCCTGGTTGTCGTTGAATTAGGTCACGTGGATCTCCGCTTTACCAAAAATGCCGTGCCTAAAAAAAGGATTCAGGCTGGAGAACAAGAAACACCGGCGATTCGGGAGCTAAAACAACTCACTTCTAAGAATCCTGGGAGGATATTTCCAGTTCTTAATCTATTTGGATCAAACATCTGGGCTCTGCACGGCCTGGAATCAATCGGTGGTTATAGTCCGGCAAAATTGAAAATCTTGCAGGATTTCCTCAACTCCACGAGAATTGAGCAAACATTTTTACAAAAATATTATTCGCAAACATCTGATGGTGCGGCTCCCAAGCCCATTACCGAGGTCGATCCGCAACTCAGGAAACGACATCTGGATGTGCTGCGGAACCTGAATGTTAAATATCTGGTTTCGCCATATCCTATGAATGATCCATTTTTCAAGCTCATTGATCAACCCCTCCACATCATCCGGGGTCAACGAGCTCAAGTTCTCATTTATGAATTTACCGATGCTTATGACCGGGCCTGGTTTGTTCCCGAAATAGAAACAGTGGGCACCTCGCTTGAACTGAGTTCAGAGATGGATGTATCGACTCAGAGTCCAGCCAAATTGGCTTATGTCCTGGATCCCGAAGGGAAACTTGAGAATCATAGTTATGGGGTTGGATCGGTTACCGTGGAGGAACATGCCCTGCAATCACTCACACTCCGCACAGATAATGATCAAGATGGTTTTCTACTTGTCAGCGAAGTTTATTATCCTGCTGGATGGTTTATTTTTATGGATGGTGATACTAAATTGGAAATGTATGCCACCAATGAGCTTATTCGTGGTATCCCTGTCCCGGCGGGTCAGCACACCCTGAAATTCGTCTATGATCCACCTGCTGTTAAAGCCGGATTTAGAATCACCTTGCTGTCAGTCCTAATTCTCCTCGGTCTGGGAGTGTTTCTGTTTTATAGAAGCTGGAAATCCTCTGAGCAGGTCTAGTGCGCGAATTTAGGTCCACGACCAATATCAAGCTGGGACTTTTTGTCCTCAGTATTCTGATTATCAGTGGTTCCTTGTTGTACACAAATTGGCTGGTCAGGGAATTAAGAGACGATAACCTGCGCTTTCTAAATTTTAATTCAAAATTATTGGCAAATGCTCTGTCTGCAGATCTGCAAAGTAAAGCCTATCAGGATGAACAGCGTCAATTCTTGAATTACAATGCAAATCTTTATGCCAGAGCACTTTCAGCGGACTCGCCCAGCATGGATTTCGCCTTCAATCAGATTATTCGCAACCTCAGTTTTCCTGTTATCATCACGGTAGTTGAGAGTGGAGAGCAAATTATTTACGCGTATCGTAATCTGACCGTTCCGGACTCTTTGGATGAAGATAGTCTAGCAGCCTATTTGCACAGAGCTGTTGCTGCCATGGACGAACAGAATCAAGCTATCCCCGTCAAATATCAGGGTCAGGAAATCATGGAGATCCATTTCGGCAGGGTAGAGCCGCGAGAATTTGAAGCCATCGTTGAGAATATCATGCGGGCGGTCAACTTTCCCATGATTTTGACCCAAAAGAATGGGTTGGGAAAGACAGAAATAAAAGACCACACACTTGAGTTGGATGCCAGTCTGAGCAGTGATGAACGTATAAATATTCTCCAAACTGCTTTACGACGAATGGATGCTATCAATGATCCGGTTCCAGTTGAATTTGGAAATGAAACCGTTATGCTGATCCATTATGAGGATTCTGGGTTGATTCAGGCGCTGCGCTGGTTCCCTTTTATTGAATTTGGCATTATGGGTGGATTTATTCTCCTGGGCTTTGCCGGTTTCCAGTTTATCCGAAAAGCCGAGCATCGAGGTATTTGGGTTGGATTATCAAAGGAAACTGCTCATCAACTGGGGACACCGCTTTCGTCTCTCATGGGGTGGATCGAATTGTTAAGGCAGGAGGAGAATAATTCTCAAACAGCTCAAATTGTTGAGGAAATGGATCATGACTTACAGCGGCTGAACCAGGTTGCTGAGCGCTTTTCAAAAATTGGTGCTGGGGTCAAATTAGTGAACCTTTCCATAAAAGATTTAGTAGAACCTGTCCTTGGTTATGTTCAAAGACGAATTCCGCAATGGGGCAAAACCATACAGATTGAGTTCGATTGCCCGGAGGATTATCTCGTTTTGGCCCATGCCGAGTTGTTCGGTTGGGCCATTGAAAATTTATTAAAGAATTCAGTTGATGCCATTAAAGGCGATGAAGGGTCCATTCAAGTCCGGGTACTTCGCCGCAACAACTGGGTTCAAATCAGGGTGCGTGATAATGGGGAAGGGATACCCCTGAGGGATCATAAAAACATCTTCAGGCCAGGGTGGAGCTCAAAAAAGCGAGGCTGGGGTCTGGGCTTGAGTCTTGTTGAACGAATCATTCGAGAGTACCATCAGGGGCATATCACAGTTGAATCTGCACCGGGTCAAGGTACGACCTTTGAGATAAGCCTGAAAACCACGGCAAGTGACTGAAAAATCTGGATTTTTTAACTGGGAAATTATGTTTGACATGCCACAGGGCGCCGTTTAGATTACGTCGCTTTTTTGTGACCGTAGGTTGTCATAGGCCAAGAATGAGAAGGAATTGATTTGAAAACGTATAATGTAAAAGCAAGTGAAATCGAGAGAGAGTGGTGGATTGTAGATGCCACCGATAAAACACTAGGTAGGCTCTCAACGACGATTGCTTCAATCCTGAGGGGAAAACATAAACCAACATTTGTCCCCTATCTTGACAGCGGTGATTTTATCGTTGTTACCAATGCTGAAAAAATCCGTGTTTCTGGAAATAAGGAAGAACAAAAGACTTATTTTCGCCACAGTGGTTATCCAGGTGGAGCTCGTTTTACGTCTTTGAAACAGTTACGCGAGAAACACCCAGAAAGGATCCTTGAACATGCCGTAAAAGGTATGCTCCCACATAATCGTCTTGGTCGTGCCCAGATCAAGAAATTGAAAGTTTACAGGGGTGAATCTCATCCTCATGAGGCACAACAACCCAAAACACTCGAGATAGGCTAGTCCATGAGTACATCAACAACATTTTATGCTACCGGAAAACGCAAAAGCTCCATTGCTCGCGTGTACATGAGCCCTGGAAAGGGCGTTATCAAAGTTAACAACCGTGAGCTCGATGATTATTTCGGTCGTAAAACACTGAGGATGATTGTTCACGAACCATTAGAATTAACAGAGAATTCCGGTCGTTATGATATCTCTATCAATGTTAATGGAGGCGGATTATCCGGCCAGGCTTACGCAATTCGGCATGGTATTTCACGTGCATTGCAGGGTGATAACAATGAACTACGGCCTGCGCTGAAAAAAGCCGGTCTGCTAACCCGTGATGCTCGTAAAAAAGAGCGGAAAAAATACGGTTTGGCCGGTGCTCGTAAAGCCTATCAGTTCTCAAAACGTTAAAAAGTTTTTTCAGGAGTTTTAATGCGTAATATTTCACTAGAGGATTTGCTCGCTTCCGGAGCCCATTTCGGTCACATGACCAGTAACTGGGATCCAAACATGGCTGAATATATCTTCACCCAGAAAAATGGTGTTCACATCATTGATCTTTATAAGACCATTGAACAGTTGGCCAAGGCTGTTGATCTGGTAAGTTCGACAGTTAAAAAAGGTGGCTCCATTCTTTTCGTTGCAACCAAAAAAGCTGCCAAGACAGTCGTGGAAGAAGAAGCAGATCGCTGTGGAATGTTCCATGTGACGGAACGCTGGTTGGGTGGAACCCTGACAAACTTCATGACCATTAAAAAATCTATCAAGCGCTTGCACTTACTTGAAAAAGACGAAACCAGTGGTATCGCTGAAACCTTGACCAAAAAAGAACTATTGATGCGTACTCGCGAACGTAATCGTTTGCAGACTCAGCATCGTGGTATCAAGGACATGCGACGTCTTCCTGATGTAGTCATTGTTGTGGACGCCAAAAAAGAAGCTATTGCTATTGCTGAAGCACTCAGACTTGAAATTCCCATTGTGGCCGTTGTTGATACCAACACCGACCCTCGTAAGGTGGATATTCCTATTCCAGCAAATGATGATTCCATTCAAGCTGTTCGCTTACTTATGGGAACCCTTGCTGATGCAATTCTGGAAGCTAAGGGTATTTCCAATGTCAAAGAGACTGAAGAAGTAACCGCCTAAGACTCAAAATATTTAAACCTGGAGATAATTTAGAATGGCTATAACAGCTGCTGCGGTGAAAGAGCTGCGCGATAAAACTGGTGTCGGCATGATGGAGTGCAAAACAGCCCTATCAGAAGCCGATGGTAATATTGAAAAGGCAATTGAACTCCTGCGTAAAAAAGGGATGGCCAAAGCTGCCAAAAAAGCCGGTCGCACCACCAATGAAGGTCTGGTTTTCAGCTATATCCACGCTGGGGGCAAACTTGGAGCCCTGGTTGAAATTGCCTGTGAAACTGATTTTGTGGCTAAGACTGAACAATTCCAGGAGTTAGGCCATAGCATTGCCATGCACATTGCAGCTGCCGGTCCGGAAGTTGTCAAACGTGAACAGGTTTCTACCGAAGCCTTGGATAAAGAATCAGAAATTTTCAAGGTACAGGCCCTGAACGAGGGTAAACCTGAAGCCATTGTGGAAAAAATTGTTACTGGTCGTTTGGAAAAATATTACAAGGAAGTTGTTCTTATGGAACAACCCTATGTGAAGGATCCTGAAAGAACGATTACAGATCTGCTCAATGAGACCATCTCAGCTCTTGGTGAAAACATGTCTGTCACACGCTTTCAGCGTTTTGCAGTCGGAGAGTTTGTCGCCAGCGCAGAATAATCCTATCAAAATTAGGCGGAAATATGTCAGCCGGATCGATCTACAAGCGTATACTCCTTAAACTAAGTGGTGAATCGCTGGCAGGTGATTCGGCTCTTTCTATTGATACACGAGTCCTTGATCAGATTACATCTGACCTCCAGGCTGTGGTTGACCTGGGTGTCCAGGTAGGCATTGTCATCGGCGGGGGTAATATCTTCCGTGGACTGTCTCAAAAAGCAAAAAATATGAATCGTGTTGCAGCCGACCATATGGGTATGCTGGCCACGGTGATCAATGCGGTAGCCCTGGGAGATGCAGTGAAGCGCAAAGGGATGGAGGCCAGTGTCCTCACCGCCATAGAGATGAATAAAATAGCAGCCCCATTCTCCCAGAGGAAAGCGATTCAGGATCTCTCCGAAGGAAAAATTGTAATATTTGCTGCTGGAACGGGTAACCCCTTTTTTACTACGGATACTGCCGCTGCGTTACGTGGCGTTGAAATAGGGGCTGATGTGTTACTTAAAGGAACCAGAGTGAATGGCATTTATTCTGCTGATCCTGAAAAAGATCCCAATGCCATCTATTTGCCCCGTTTAAGTTATAATGAGGTCATGAATAAAAACTTGAGGGTGATGGATCAGACCGCTTTTGCCCTGTGTAGAGAGAATAATCTTGCGGTTCATGTATTTAATATGGAAATTCCAGGAAATTTATTAAAAGTGATACAAGGCGCTGCCATTGGATCTGTAGTTGGAGGTACTCATGCTGAATGAATTGTTTAAAGATGTCGATCACCGAATGCAAATGTCTGTGGAGCATGTAAAACACGAGTTTACTGGTTTACGCAGCTCTAGAGCCTCTGTAACCCTTGTAGAGCATATCAAGGTACAATATTATGGTAATCCCACCCCTTTGAATCAGGTGGCCAATTTGAGCGTTCCTGAACCACGCTTGATTGTTATCCAGCCCTGGGAAAAAAGTCTGACTGGTGAAATAGAGAAGGCCATCATGACAGCTGACCTGGGTCTTAATCCCACCAATGATGGGGTCATGATCAGAGTGCCTATTCCTGCCCTGACGGATGAACGTAGAAAAGAATTAATTCGTCACATGCACAAATTAGCAGAAGAGGGTCGTGTTGGGATTCGAAATGTGCGTCGCGATGCCAATGATCATCTTAAAAAGGCTGAAAAAGATTCTGAAATTTCAGAAGACAATTTTAAGCGAGCCGTGGATAATGTTCAGGAAATGACTGACAAATATATTAAAGAAATTGATGAAGCGGTGAAATCTAAAGAAGAAGATATTATGACCGTGTGATCCACGCGAAATAGTTTATGAATAGAAGAGGTTCTCCCCAAAAGGGTGGCCTCTTTTTTTTGATATGGAGGGCAAATGGGTGAAAATCCGCCTGCCCGGCGTTGCTCAACGAGCAGACACGGGTGTGAATCAGTGGCTAAAATAAAAGAGGCTGCCTCAGGTTCTGAGACAGCCTCTTGGTCGTTTTAATTGCAGAGATGCGAATTAAAGTTTATCTGCGTTTTTCTCCAGATATGAAGCGACACCAGCAAAATTCTCCTGCATTGTATCATCACCTTCCTGCCATCCAGCAGGACAAACTTCACCATGTTTCTGGTTAAAAGTAAGTGCATCGACCATGCGCAGCATTTCATCAACATTTCGACCCAATGGCAGATCGTTGATTACGGCGTGACGAACGATACCTTCTTCATCGATAAGAAATGATGCTCTTAAAGCAACATCACCGTTCACAGTAGTTTCTTCTTCACCTTCTTCTGTGAGGACAGAGGCTGGTGTTGATCCTTTCAATACATCGTATGATCTGGCGATCTTCTTTTCAATATCTGCCAGGATAGGATACTGGATATCACCAATACCACCATTTTTGGTGTCAGTGTTCTTCCATCCATAATGACTCCATTTGGAATCTACTGAACAACCGATCACCTGGACTCCGCGTTTTTCAAAGTCAGCAAGACGATGATTAAAGGCTAAGATTTCAGTTGGACATACAAATGTGAAATCAAGAGGATAAAAGAATAAGACAACTTTTTTGCCTTTATAATCAGATAAACTGATCTCTTTGAAAGTATTGTCGCCCATGATGGCAACGGCTTTAAACTCTGGTGCTGGTCTTGTAACTAACATATGTTTTTTTTCTCCCGTTTAGTTGTTGTGGGTTCATCCCATTTAATTAAGTAGTAATCATTACTATTAATATATAAAGTTTAGAAGTGGCTGCAAGTGAATATTAGTAAAAAATATTGCTAAAATCTGCATTTTGCCTCAAGATAGAAGGTGGGAATAGTCTGAAATATTTATTGGATATATATGACCTGTGGATGTAAACTCAGCCGATAATTGCTCCAGGAATTTCAATTACATCATTAGAAAGGGTCGTCCCTTGACTAGGCAGCTCAAATATTTGTTTTTAATCTTTATTCCATTCCTATTGTCTGCTCAGATACATGACAGGCATATTTCCAGTACGGTGGAAAAATATTTTGCTCGAAACCGAACGGCTCCCACGATAATTTCTGCAGAAGTCGTGGAGGATTTCTTATACGGTAGAACGCTGAAAATTCGCATCCTGGGTCACCGGAATAGTGAGAATGAAGACCTGGGATTTGCTTTTGGTGCTGCTGCCGCGGTGGCGAACCAGGCCGCGAATCCCTTTGAAGCCCTTTGGATAGAAATGGATGTGCGATATAAGGCCACTGAAACCACCGTTGCTGTTGCTCCAGCTCTTTGCAGTATCGAAGCCATTGTACAAAAATCACGGAGTTTCGGCGAATGGTGGGAGAATTGCCTCGAAATATTGTAGCCCGCCGGTAAACCCCGGGTTCCGGAGTAATATTTCTATCAGGTATTTCACTAAACAACCCTCAAGCACACGGATTTTATAGTAAGGACGGGCGATGCTGGTTGGAATGAGCTTAACCCCCGTTTAGATTAGCTCGGTTTTGATCCGTCTTCGTTTAAAATCCTGGACATATTCGGGGTTTGAGGCGCAGAAAATGCCAGTTATGCCACGCTAATATCCAGTCGCATCCATGGATATTGCGGTGCAACACAAGCGGGCGGATCCGGTAAATTGAATGGAATATCCTTAAAAACCCTGCCAACGCAGGACCTCGGGAAATCCAAAATAATAAGGGAGATTTAATATTATTATGATCGCAAACATTATGCTCATGGCCTCACCATCAGGTGGAGAGGCAGGTAACCCAATCTTAAGCTTCTTACCTATCATTTTGATGTTCGGAGTATTCTACTTTTTACTCATCAGACCACAGTCCAAACGTGCGAAAGAGGCTGAAAAGATGCGTACTGAGCTCAAAAAGGGTGACCATATCGTGACGGTTGGAGGGATACATGGTACCATCGAAGGCATCAAAGACAATGATATCCTGTTGATCAAAACAGCCACCGATACCAAGCTGCATGTGGGTAGGGCAGCGGTTACTTCGGTGAAAACCAAATAATTCCATGCTGTACGAAATTCAGACTTATGGCAAGGAGGTCCTGCGGACCAGGACCGAGGAAATTCCTCAGATTGATGATGATCTTCGGGTTTTTGTCGCCAATATGTTTGAAACCATGTATGCAGCCGAAGGCATTGGTCTGGCCGCACCTCAGGTGAATAAATCTATCCGGTTGTTTGTCATAGATCTTTCGCCCCTGAGAGAGAATGAAGGTAAACGGGTGTTCGTGAATCCTCAAATCCTGGAATATGGTGAAACTCAGGATGAATACGAAGAGGGTTGCCTCAGTATTCCTACGGTACATGAGATTGTGACACGTCCAACCAGTATCAGAATTACCTATCAGGACATGAACGGTCAGCATTATGATGAACAAATTGATGGTTTTCTGGCGAGAGTGATCCAACATGAATATGATCATCTTGAAAAGACTTTATTTGTTGATCACCTAAGTTCATTGAAACGCTCGCTGCTAAAGAAAACCCTCAAAAAGATAGCCAGTGGGGAAATAGAAGTCGAAGCCTCAGAAAATTATGAGCTTTAAGGGCTGATATAGACGCTTCATTAATTTTGATCACTTCTGATCGTTTGTTGGGGGTGTTGATCAACGCGCCACCTGCTGCATCGAAGGGAATGGTCTGAAACACTATGAATATCCCTATGCCACTCAAAGTCGTTTTCATGGGAACTCCTGATTTTGCCGTTCCCGCTCTAAAAATTCTAAATGATAGTTCTCATATCATTCAAGCAGTTGTTACCGCTCCAGATAAACCGCAGGGAAGAGGACGTCATGAACAGCCTTCGGCTGTGAAAAGTGCAGCCATTGATTTTGGCCTTCCGATTCTCCAGCCAGAAAAACTCAGATCTCCTGAATTTTTAAATGTGCTCAAGGAGTTGTCACCGGATGTCATCGTGGTGGTGGCCTTTAAAATTTTGCCCGATGCAGTATTTACACTCCCCAAGTTTGGATCCTTCAATTTGCATGCCTCCCTGCTTCCCAAATATCGCGGGGCAGCACCCATCCATTGGGCGCTTCTGAATGGTGATAAAGAGACGGGTGTGACCACTTTTTTTCTGAAAAGCACTGTGGATACCGGGAATATCATTAAGCAGGTAAAAACTCCCATTTATCCTGAAGATAATCTCCATACTCTGTATTCCAGATTATGCCATATGGGTGCTGACCTGGTATTGGAAACGACCAATTTAATTGCTTCCGGGGCTGTAATTGCAGGCGAACAGGATAATAGTCAAACAAGTCCAGCACCCAAAGTTACCTCTGAAACTCGATTGCTCAACTTTCAGGAGACTGCTGAACAGTGCCATAATCGCGTTCGCGCCTTTGCACCTGCTCCAGGTGCTTTCACCTATCGGGATGGTAGTCTATTGAAAGTTTTATTAACCAGGAAGATTGAGAAGCAGGGGACTCCAGGCGAGATCATTCAAATATCAGACAATTCCTTTACTGTAGCTTGTGCTGGGGGTGCTCTGGAGATATTTTCCCTTCAACCGGAAAGCAAGAAAGTCATGGATGCTGCCTCCTACTTGCGTGGCTATCCTCTTAAAAAGGGAGAGCCTCTTGGCTAGTACTCCCCGGGAACTTGCTTATAAAACGCTGCTTGCGGCTGAAAAAGATACTTCACATGGGGTTGATACCCTGCTATCCAATGTTTTGCAGAGCAGTGAATTGGCTCAACAAGAAAAGGCCTGGGTCATGGAGCTGGTCTATGGTGTGACTCGCATGAAGCTTCAATTGGATGAATGGATTAGTCTGATATTCAAAGGACGCTATCGCAAAGCTCAACACGGTGTGAAATGCCTGTTGCGTATGGGTGTTTTTCAACTGAAATACATGCAAACTTCTGAACACGCTGCGATTCATGAGACCGTCGCTCTGAGCAGGCAGATTAAGCAGGGTCAGGCCAGTGGTTTGGTGAATGCAGTATTGCGCAAAATCCAAAAACTTGATTTGGAAGCGCTGTTAAAACAATCCAGCGATGATATCCAACGTCTTTCACTTGAAACCTCTCACCCCCGGTGGCTTCTGGAGAAATGGGTTTCAAGATATGAAAGGGGTGAGGTTATTAGTTTGTGTCAGCACAACAATACACCGCCCCAGATTTGGATTAGACGCAATATGCAAGTTGTGGGAGCTGAAGCATTGGAAACATTTCTAGCTGACCTGAATATCGGCTACAAAAAATCAGCTGTTTTAGACGTTTTCTATGAAATAGAGTCTGCGGCCACTCTATTTGCGACGAAAGAATTTCATGCGGGCTGGTTCTCCCTCCAGGATCTGGCTGCTGGTATAGTAGCCTCCTTGTTAGAACCTGAATCTGGAGATACTATTGTTGATGCCTGTGCAGCTCCCGGCGGCAAAATGGCATTCATTTCAGAATTATCTGGAGGTCAGGCCAAAGTATTTGCCTGTGATGCCAGCATCTCACGATTATCCAAAGTTCGAGAGAATATCGAGCGACTTGGTTTAAAACAAATTGAAGTGTGTGAATTGGATGCTGCCGTGGAGCAGCTACCCCAGGCTAATAAAATATTGCTGGATGTTCCCTGTTCTGGTACAGGTGTTTTAAATCGCAGACCCGATGCCCGCTGGAAGCGTCAAGCCTCCGATATTATTTCCCTGGTCAACATCCAATCCAAAATTCTCCAAAATAGCTGGGAATATTTATTGCCTGGTGGTTTGCTTGTTTATGCCACTTGCACCCTCGAACCCGAAGAAAATTGGGGTCTTCTCGACTCAGTCCTTGAACATTTAAAAGGAGCCCGAGTTGAAGCTATTACAGAAGAAAAGCTCAAACCATACATTGATGAAAGAGGTGCATTGTCTACATTACCATGGCGTCATAGTATGGATGGAATGTTTGCAGTAAAAATTAGAAAAACGATATGAAATTTATTCGCGACTACTTAATCATTTTTGCCGGTATTGGCCTTCTTGTGGCCCTGGCCTTTAATAACGTCATCCTGCCCTTGTACGTGAATTGGAACAATGAAATTCGTGTACCTAGTTTGACTCATACAGATTTAGATCAAGCCACCAAAATCCTCAAAGATCGGACTTTGGAATGGACCATCAAAGATACCATTTTCAGAAGAGACATCCCCAGCGGATTTATAATGGATCAGCATCCTGAAGCCGGGCAGATGGTCAAGGAAAATCGTAAAATCCAGCTGACCATCAATTTGCCTCCAGAAAAGATGGAAATGCCCGATCTTATCGCTATCACTCAACGCCAGGCTAAAATTGCTCTGGATCGCTTAGGTCTTGTCCTGGTGCAAACATATTCAGATTCATCTGACCTTTATGAACGAACCGTGGTAATACACCAATCCGTTGTGGCTGGGATGCCAGTTGCCCCCGGTGATTCCATCACCATCACTGTGAGCCTGGGGAAGAGGAATCTAAAAAAAATCATGCCTGATTTATTAAATAAGGGCTTGGATGAAGCCAAGCGCACCCTTGAGATGCGGGGCTTTACTGTGGGAAGGGTTCAAACCACTCAAAATTCAGAATTATTACCTAATACCGTGGTTTCCCAGTCAGTAGTTGCTGGCAAAGAATTTCCGAAAGAACGTGTTGTGCAGGTCGATATTATGATAACCGATGGATTTTAGCTGTGTCCAACGCTAAACTCCAAATATCACCCTCCGTGCTTTCAGCAGATTTTTCCAGACTGGGGGAACAGATCGCATCAGTGGTGGAGAGTGGTGGGGAGGTGTTGCACCTTGATGTCATGGATGGGCACTATGTACCTAATTTGACTTTCGGACCTCTCCTGGTGAAGGCCATTCGCAAAATGACTGATATGATTCTGGAAGCACATCTTATGATTTCAGAACCTGACAAATATATCGATGATTTTATCAAAGCCGGTGCTGATATTGTTCTGGTTCACCCCTCGACCTGCGCTTCGGTGAGCGAGACTTTGAAACATATCAGGGCTCTGGGAGCCAAAGCTGGTCTTGTTGTGAATCCTGATGAAAAATTGACCATTGTGGAGCCCTATCTCGGCGAGATGGATCAATTGCTGATTATGTCAGTGGTACCGGGATTTGGTGGTCAGTCATTCATGCCTGAAGTCCTTGACGATCTCCCTGGCTTGCGACCCGCCCTGGAAGATTACCACATCTTAGTGGAAATTGATGGCGGGATTAACAAATCCACGATCAAATCCGTGCTGAATCAGGGCATCCATCGTTTTGTTGCAGGGTCTGCTGTGTTTAATAAGCAGGCGTCGCCTGGAGAAAATTTTACACTTCTTCAAAACTTGGCTATCACAGGTAAATGAGCTTAGCCAATATTCGAAGCCATGAGTTGGTTCGCAAGGCCATTCATTTAAGTAGCAGCATCATTCCACTATCATATTGGTTCTTTTTTGACAGACATTTTACGCTCCAGATTGTCACTATCCTGGCGCTGGGTTTCCTTACAGCGGACTATTTGAGACTTCAATCCCAATCCATAGAAAAATTGTTCATGCGCATTTTCGGAGCTGCTCTCAGGCAACATGAAATGAAAAATTTAACCGGTGCGACCTATGTGTTTACAGGTTCGGTTGTATGCATCTATCTGTTCCCAAAAGAGATCGCTGTTCCATCGCTGCTTATTCTCTCTATTTCTGATACCCTCGCGGCTCTGGTTGGAATTCCCTTTGGAAATCATAAATTCCTGAAAAAATCTCTTGAAGGAAGCGCTGCCTTTTTCATCAGCAGTATTTTTATCCTAAGTATATTTTTTCCCGGGAGTCTATTGATAAATGTTGCCATTGCAGCAGTTGTCACACTTGCCGAAGCCTATCCCATGAAGCTCGATGATAATTTTCTTATTCCCATTTTATCAGGCTCTCTGCTCAGTCTCGCAAGTTTGTTATAGTTAGCTTGAGATTTAAAATATGACCTTTCTAAGTCCTTTTTTCCTCTGGTTTTTGCCTCTGATTTCTGTTCCGATAATCATCCATCTGCTCGCCAAGCGCAGAAGTAAACTGATCTATTTTCCATCGCTGAAATTTCTAAAACTGCTGGAGCAGGATGCGCTTAAAAAGTTCAATATCAATCAACTTATCCTCCTTATCATCCGAACTTTGATGATCCTCCTGATCATCCTGGCCTTTGCTCGTCCGAGAATGGATCAAACCAACGGATTTAGTTTGAATTCAGGGAGTATTGACCTGCTGATCATCGCCCTTGATAATACAGCTTCCAATCAAATAAATCTTGAAAATGATGATCGATCATGGCTGAATGAATTTAGCACCGAACTGAGTGTCAAAGGATTTAAGGTTCTGTTTTGTGGTGTAGCTGATTTTCAGCTCCATGAAGGCTTAGAAGAGATCAGATCAGGGTATTCTGAAGTTTATCATGAAAATATAATTGATGCATTTTCGCCACAAATTGATCTTGAAAAATATGAGCGAAAATCCCTGCTTTGGATTGGAGATGGACAAGATGCCCGTGATCGTCTGGAGGAGTTGCAAGGCTGGAATAAATATTTGCTCATGACCCCCGTTGAGCATGATGCAGCCATCAGCGATATCAAACTTCCGGCACAGGGCATTCGTCTCAATGATACCTATGAGATGATCATAAATATTGAGAGATCAGCAGATGTGGTGGAACCCCTGAGCCTGGAACTTCTGGTAAATGAGAAAAGACAGAATCAGGTTGTGGTGGAAGCCTCTCAAAGCTCAATACTGATGACAGGTCGTGTGGAGGAAGGTGGTTACCAGAGTGGTCAACTGCTGCTCAATGCTGATTTGGTTGAATATAATAATGCACGACATTTCATTTTGCCTGCTGAAGGCAATATTCCCGTTCAAGTCCTTCGTTCAAAGCAATTTCCAGACTTTTGGGACATCATTAAAGCTTCCGTCGAGAAGCAGGAATTAAATCTGGCGATTCGTTTGTTAGACTATACAGAAATTGATAATATGGATTTAAGTAAAGGCGGGACAGTCATCATCGAAAATGCCAGTTTACTGGTATCCTATAACTGGGATCGTCTGAGAACCTTTGCTAGCAATGGAGGTCAACTCATCTTCTTTGGAAATGGTGGAAATTCCATGACCAGCCTGCTGGGTTTCCAATCCCCACTTGTAGAGGAGATTAATAGCCTTCCCCTCCGGCTCTACATCACTGGTTCTGCAACCAACAAGTTTAACAAGACGCCCTTGAAGGCCATCATTGAACAGAATCGGCTTAAGGTGTTTAAACGATATAAAACCCAGGGAGATGAATTGGGCGAAACCTGGATTCGTTTTCTGGATGATCAACCCTTCATGGGGACCAGCAAATTGAGGGAGGGTAGACTGGTCTGGTTCAACACTGATTTCAGCATGAACTCCAATAATCTCGCTTTACTTGGCATGTTCCCCACGTTGATCATTCAACTGCTTCAATCTCAGGAATTATTGGCACAGACGGATTTGTACAATTCCGAAGTAGGAGATACACTGCATTTTTATCCCCCTGCCCAGATCAATGACAATAGTCCCTTTAGCATCCAGCGTCCGGATGGGACGGTAGATTATTTATCGCCGGATCTCAATTATGTGCTGCACTATCCAAATACAAACCTGCCCGGCATCTACAAATTAAACCGTGGACGTCAGGTTTTACAGCGGATGGCAGTGAATATTTCAACTCATGAAGCCCAAGCGCATGGTGCAGTTTATACATTTGGGGGGAGTGATATTCATGTAAGTTCAGACGCGTCAGAGATCGGAGCGAAGATATTGGAACAGGGATCTACATTATCGCTTTGGCCATTCCTTTTTATGATCATCTTCCTGCTCTGGCTGGCTGAAACCTATTTATCCAGAATCAAAGCGACATGGCGGCAAAATGTTTGAAACTACCTTAGAAAAAGAAAAAGCGCTTCTTGTAGGTGTTGTTCATGGACAACAATTAGTGTCTGATGTTGAAGAAAGTCTTGTAGAGTTAGGTCTATTAGCCACTACGGCTGGAGCCATTGTGAGTGGTGAGGTCATTCAAAAGCGTACTCGAATCCACTCCGCTCTCTATGTTGGCAAGGGAAAAGTTGAAGAAATTATCGCCAAAGTTGAGATGCTCAAGGTTGATCTTATCATTTTTGATGATGAACTTTCACCGGCTCAGACTAAAAACTTGCAAAAATTATTTGAAACAGCCCGAATCATTGATCGTAGCAGTTTAATTCTCGATATTTTTGTCCGTCATGCCAGCAGCAAGGAATCCAAAACCCAGGTTGAGTTAGCCCAGCTACAGTATCTTTTACCCCGGCTCACAAGAGCCTGGACCCACCTGGAGCGCCAGAGGGGTGCTACTTCAACTCGTGGTGGTATGGGTGAGACTCAGATTGAGATCGATCGACGCCTTGTTCGTAATCGCATATCCATGTTGAAGAAAGATTTAAAGAAAATTGAAACTCAGAGGGATACCAGACGAAAACAACGAGAGGATATGTTCAAAGTTGCCCTGGTAGGATATACCAATGCCGGAAAATCATCATTAATGAACCTATTTTCCGATGCAGGTGTTTTAGTTGAAGATAAGCTTTTTGCAACTCTTGACACAACGGTGAGGAAAGTATCCGTGCTAGATAACGATATCCTGCTTAGCGATACCGTTGGATTCATTCATAAATTACCTCACCACCTGGTTGCATCATTCAAAAGCACATTGCAAGAAGTTCGATTGGCAGATCTTATCCTCATTGTCATTGATCTTAGTAATCCTCAGTATGATAAACATTTAACGACTGTCAATGAAGTATTGATGGATCTGGGTGTATCGGAGAGTCAGACCCTCGTGGTGTTTAATAAAATAGACCTCATTGAGGAGCAGGAAACCCTGTCAGGTGCTCTGAAAGAATATGGTGATGCCATTCCGGTTTCTGCCCTGCGACAGGTTAATATTCAGAAGCTTGAAGCAAAAATCATTGAAAACATGCAAAGTGGCTATGTCGTTGAGGTCTTGACACTTGACCATTCTCAACAGAAATATCTCGCATCTTTACATCGTAATGCTGAAGTTCTTAAAGTTGACTATGAAGAGAATCATATCAGGGTGGAAATAAGAGTGAGAGCCAGCGCTTTGGATCAGATCAGAAAAGAAAGCCAGGCTCAGAAGGTAAACTAATGGGAGCACCAAAAGTTGGATTGGTTCTCGGTAGTGGCGCCTCCCGGGGTTGGGCTCATATTGGCGTCATTGAAGCACTGGAAAAACATGGTGTTGCGATTGGAGTCATTGCCGGGGCCAGTGCCGGGTCATTCATAGGTGCTGCCTATGCTGGTGGGGGCTTGGATCGGGTCAAAAAATTTGCGCTGGATATGGATTGGAAGGCTGTACTGTCTTATCTGGACATGGCTTTTCCACGTTCTGGATTTATTGAAGGGAAAAAGGTCGCGGAGCTCATTGAATTATTCACTGAAGTTAATAATTTTGAGGAATTAAATATCCCTCTGATCATGGTGGCTACCAATATGTATACCGGTCAGGGAGTATCTCTCTCCCGTGGCAGTATAAAAAATGCACTTCGTGCAAGTATGGCAGTTCCGGGCTTAGTGACACCCAAGTTAATCAATAATGAGTGGCTCGTGGATGGTGGGGTGGTCAATCCCTTGCCTGTCAATGTGTGTCGCGCTGCTGGTGCAGATATCGTCATTGCTGTGAATATCAATTCAGATCGAATTTCCAGGAAAAGTATTGATACCAGAAGTGAAACCTGGGTGAAGAATTCAGAGAAAATGGAGAAGAAAAGACTTGAGGTTATCAAGTCCTGGACAGATAATTTTGGATCAACAGGCAAAACGTTAGGTGCTAAAATAGATCAATGGTTCAGTCGGGAAGCTCCCTCTCCCCATATCTTTGATGTACTTGGATCCTCACTTAATATCATGCAAAAGAAAATCGAAGAAATGAATCTGCAAACCCACGTGCCAGATATTCTCCTCACTCCACGATTGGGTGACATGAATTTTTTTGATTTTGATCATGCTGAACGTGCCATAAATGAGGGTTTTAAGTGTTGCGAAAAATCCATTCCGGATATTTTGAAAAAGATAGAAAAATTTTACGAAAATAATTGATCATTTCTTCTGATTTAATTCAAAAAGACATTTTTTTTATTAAACTTTAACGCTTGTCGAAGAATTTTTTGTTATTCGAGGCACAAGGCACTTTATTTGCACTTGTCTTTAATGGCGAATGAACACGAGAAAGTGAGCTTGAAATATGGCAAATGAATCCAAGGGTAAAAAGGCTCTCGCGGCACTGAAAGAGCAATATTCTGAAAAATTTGTTTCCATAAACGAGGCCCTTCGATCAATCCACAGGGGGGATAGAATCTTTGTTCACACCGCCTGCGGTGAACCACAGTATCTTCTTAGATCTCTGGTTGAATATATTGAATCCGAACCCAAAGCTGTTTTTGATGCCGAGGTCCTGCAGGTCTGGTCCCTGGGATTGGCTCCCTATGCACAAGAGAAGTTTAAAAAGAACTTCAGGCATAATTCGTTCTTTATTGGTAATAGCACCAGAAATGCAGTAAACAGCGGTCTGGCAGATTATACTCCAATTTTTCTTTCAGAGATTCCCAAATTATTCCAACGAGGTCACGTTCCAGTAGATGTGGCTCTTATTCAGGCCTCATGCCCTGATCCACATGGCTACATGAGCCTGGGGGTGAGTGTTGATATTGTTAAGGCGGCTACCGAAAAAGCTCAGACAATCATTGTTCAAATCAATCCGCAAATGCCCAGAGTGCATGGCGACGGATTTATTCATATATCTGATGTGAACTATGTAATCTACCATGATGAACCTCTGCTTGAATATGAAGATGACCTGGATAATGAGGTTGCGGACCGGATTGGTAAATATGTCGCCAACCTCATCGAAGACGGGAATACGATTCAGGTGGGATACGGTTGTCTACCCAATGCCATATTAGCCAATCTGAAGCATAAAAAACATCTTGGTGTTCATACTGAGCTCCTGGGGGACGGGCTGGTCAAATTAATGAAGTTGGGTGTCATTGATAATTCCAAAAAGACCATCAACCGGGGTAAAACCATCGCCACCTTCAGCATGGGCTCAAAAGCGACCTATGAATACCTCCATGACAATCCTTTTATTGAATTTAAAACCGTGGATTATACAAATGACCCGCGAGTGATTGCCCAGCATGACAATATGACTGCAATTAATTCTGCCCTTGAAATCGATCTCACAGGTCAGGCAACCGCTGAATCACTGGGGAAGGTATTTTACAGCGGGATTGGTGGTCAGGCAGATTTTATGCGTGGTGCCATACTGGCAAAAAAGGGCAAGACCATCCTCACCATACCTTCCACTGCAGAAAATGGAGAAGTATCCCGCATTGCTCCATTTTTGAAATCAGGAGCCGGCGTAACCCTCAATCGAGGTGATGTCCACTATGTGGTCACTGAATATGGTATTGCCTATCTCCATGGGAAAAACATCCGTGAACGAGCCATGGAATTGATTTCCATTGCCCATCCCAAATTTAGGGCCGATTTAATTAAGCAAGCCAAAAAAGGTAATCTCATTTACCAGGATCAGGCCTATATCGCTGGCAAAGCCGGAGAATATCCTGAAAAGGTTGAAACATACCGTACTACATCAAGTGGTCTGGAAGTTTTTATCAGGCCAGTCAAAATTAGCGATGAATCCCTGCTAAAAGATTTCTTCTATTCATTATCTGATGCCAGTCTTCAGAGGAGATTTATTTCAGAACGTAAAGACATGCCCCATGAGAGGTTGCAAGATTTCGTAGTGATCGATTATACCAGCGAAATCATTCTTTTAGCTTTTACTTTAAAAGATGGTGTGGAGCAGTTGGTTGGTCTGGGACAATATGCAATTATCGGCTCAACTCATACCGCCGATGTTGCCTTCGTCATCAGAGATGATCACCAGGAGCTGGGAATTGGGAAGGAACTCCTAAAATATTTAACCCTCCTGGCCAAGAAACAAGGTCTGCTCGGTTTTACAGCAGATGTAATTATTAGCAATGCACGCATGATGCGACTGTTCGAAAGTATGGGATTTGACGTGCAAAAACATATTTCAGATGGAATGTATGAAATGAAAATGACATTCCTGGAGAGTAAATAATTGTGATAAAACCTGATATTAAATATTTGTTTGAACCTGAATCTGTAGCCGTCATCGGGGTGAGTCAAGAACCCGGTAAGATTGGATACAAGATTTTAGAAAACATGCTTTACGTTGGCTACAAGGGCGAGATATATCCAATCAATCCAAAGGGTGGTCATGCTTTGGGCTATGATATCCTCAAGAGTATTGAGGATGTTGAAGGGGAAGTCGATGTCGCCGTTATTGCCATTCCAGCGCGCTTTGTCTATGATGCTGTAGTGAGTTGTGCTAAAAAGCAGGTAAAAATGCTCGCCATTATCTCTTCCGGGTTTTCCGAAATCGGAAATCTCGAGGAGGAACAGCGCGTGCTGAATTATGCACGAGCCCACAATATGAGAATTCTCGGACCAAACATTTTTGGGCACTACTCCAGAAAAGTGGCTTTGAATGCGACCTTCGGTCCTCGTGATATTCAACCGGGGAATGTGGCCATTATCACCCAGAGCGGTGCCCTTGGTATTGCGATGATCGGAAAAACTGCTGTCCAGAATATTGGACTATCCTCCATCATTTCTGTGGGGAATAAGACGGATATCAATGAGGCGGACCTCCTGGAATATCTCATCAAGCAGGAAGAAACGAAAATTATTCTCATGTATGTTGAGGGTATCCAGGATGGCGAACGTCTTGTTGAAATTTTAAAGCGTGCCACCAAGGTCAAACCAGTTATCGTGATCAAATCGGGTCGTTCAAAACGTGGGGCAGTTGCTGCAGCCAGTCATACAGGCTCCCTGGCCGGTTCAGATAAGGTTTTCGATGCAATCATGCGTCAATGTGGGGTGCTCAGAGCTGAAAGCATTCAGGAAGCGCTGGAATGGAGTAAATTCCTGTCTCATTCACAGGTCCCCAAAGGTCCCAATGGTATCATTATCACCAACGGGGGTGGAGTGGGTGTCATGGCCACGGATGCCTGCGAAAAGTATGACATCAAACTCTATGATGATCAGGACAAACTAAAAGAAACATTTGAAAGTGTAGCCCACGGTTTCGGCTCGACTAAAAATCCTGTGGATATCACTGGTGAGGCTTCCAAGGCTGATTATGTAAAAGCGCTTCAGGAGGCTCTGGTTGACGATTCAATCCATTGTGTCATAGCGCTCTACTGTGAAACGGCCATGATGAACTCACAAGAATTAACTGAGATGATCGATGAAATGTATGAGCAATATCAGGCCAAGGGGAAACCGATCACCTTCTCCGTATTTGGTGGTGAGCTGACAGAAAACGCCATCACGGCTCTGCATAAAAAGAATGTTCCTGTCTACCGAGACGTCTATGATGGTGTGTCTTGCATGGGAGCGATTCAATCCATACGCAAAGTACAGGCCATTGAAGAATCCGAATATGTTTCCGCTGAAATTGATGTAGATGCCATCAATACGCTGATTGATAGTGCTTTAGCTGATGGCAGGACCTTTCTTCTGGCAGAAGAGGGGCAGGGATTGCTCCAAGCTGCGCAATTGCCAGGACCACGCGGTGGGGTGGTGCAATCTGTGGAAGCTGCTGTCAGGCTTGCTGATGAAATTGGATACCCTGTCGTGATGAAAGTCGTATCCAGGAACATCCTCCACAAAAGCGACGCTGGCGGAGTATTGCTCGATCTGGACAATCCAGAGGAAGTCATCGATGGCTACCAGACCATTATTCATTCATGTAAAGCCAATGTTCCCAACGCCATTATCGATGGTATTGAGGTTGTTGAGCAAATCCAGGCCGGTACCGAGGTTATTCTAGGGGCGCGTAGAGATGCCAATTTTGGTACGACCCTCATGTTTGGTTTGGGTGGGATCTATGTGGAAGTCATGAAGGATGTTGCTTTTAGAGCAGTACCACTTTCAGAACGAGAAATTAGATCGATGATAAAAGAGATTCGCTCATATCCTCTATTATTGGGGGTTCGGGGGGAATCTCGTAAAGATATTGAAAGTATTATCGCAGCACTGGAGAAGGTAGCCAGTCTTATCAGCAAGGTTCCGAGAATTACCGATATTGAGATCAACCCATTGGTGGTGTATGAACAGGGTTCCGGGGCGCGTGCTGTAGATATTCGTGTATTATTATCTGATGATAAAAAGGATTCAGTCAAATGAAAAATATAATTGTAACATCCATACGGAAAGATGCTGGCAAAACGAGTATCATCGTTGGACTGGCTAAAAATTCATCCAAGAAAATGGGATATTTAAAGCCATTTGGCGATAGACTGCTTTATCGCAAAAAACGCTTATGGGATTTTGACGCTGCCGTCTGCACCACGGCGATGGCAGCCAAGGAATCTCCTGAAGAGATGAGTATTGGTTTTGATCACTCCAAGCTTCGTTACATGTATGATGCAGCCAGTACAGCAGCGAAAGTTCGTGAAATTGCCACCCATAATTCTCAGGGGAAAGACATCATGCTTGTTGAAAGTGGGATGGAACTAACCCGTGGCTTATCAGTGCATCTTGATGCAATATCCCTCTGCAAATACCTTGATGGAGATCTGCTGGTTGTTCTCAGTGGTACCAATGATCAGATCGTGGATGATGCTTGTGCCTTGAAAAAGACCATTGATTTGGGCGATGTGAAGCTGGCCGGCGTCATCATTAACAAAGTGCATGATGTGGAAGATTTCAAGGCAGTTTATGGTGAGTATTTTGAAACCTTGAAAATTCCGTTGCTGGGGATAATTCCCTATTGTGAAGACTTAACCCGACCGTCCATGCGTTTTCTTGCAGATCTCTTTTTTGCCAAAATTCTAGCGGGGGAAAAGGGGCTGAATAATACCATCAAAGATGTTTTTGTCGGGGCCATGTCTGCAGATGCTGTCATGCGCATGCAACGCTTCAATAAGGAATCTAAACTGGTCATCACCAGTGGGGATAGAAGTGACATGATATTGGCTGCACTGGATACACACGCTGCGGGTATCATTCTCACCAATAACATTCTTCCTCCACCCAATATCCTCGCCAGAGCATCCGGTTCCAATGTTCCGCTATTGCTGGTCGCCCAGGACACTTTTCAAGCTGCAAAAAAGGTGGACAGCCTGGTTTCCCTGCTCTCAAAGGATGATGATGAAAAGATGGAATTACTGGCTGGTCTACTGAAAGATCATGTGGAGCTGACAACCATCAGTTAATCATCGAATATTCAGGATTAAATGAGGCCGTCTCAGAAGAAGGGATGGCCTCTTTTCTTTTAGCCACGGATTCACGTGGATTTTCACAGATTTTACATAATTGATCAAAGATTGTCATGCTGCGGGCCAGGTCGAAGCTCGCAGAGCGTAGACAATATATGAAAAAGCAGCGTCCTTCCTGGTTAATTTTGGTTGTCCAACGTTAATCAACCAGAGAAGGAGGCGCTGCATTATGAAATATATAGGCATGGATGCTCACAGCAAAAACAGTTATTTCGTAGTTCT
>JAIPGJ010000036.1 GCA_021736185.1 Fidelibacterota bacterium
GCGCGTCTCCAGACCCATTTTGATGTCCCCATAAAAATGAATAATGATGCCAACGTTTTTGTCCTGGGCGAAGCCATCTCAGGGGCAGGCAGGGGGGAAGCCTACGTTTATGGAATTACCCTGGGTACTGGCTATGGTCATGGATTTGTCTGGGATGGTAAAATTCTGAGTGGTGCCCATGGTACTGCCACGGAATATGGACTGGCCCCGTACAACGATGGTACTTTTGAAGATTATGCCAGTGGACCGGCTCTGGAACGTAATTACAAGAGCATTTCCGGTGAGTTTAAAACTGGGTTGCAGATATACGAACTGGCCCGGGATAGGAATCCCAGTGCCCTGGCTGCCTGGAGTCTCCTGGGCAGATCCGTAGGCCACTCTCTGGTTTATGTCAACCATTTATTGGATCCGGGAATCATTATTGTCGGTGGCTCATTAGCAGCTGGTTTTGAATTCTTTATTGATTCCCTTCGAGAAGTAGTTGATGCCCATTTATTCGAAAATCAGCGAGGCAAATTGCGGATTGTTCCGGCTGAATTAGGCGATGCTGCCCCCATCATAGGATCAGCGCTGCTGATCAATTAAAAAAAAGTGAGCGAGCTAGTCACTTGGATTCTGCTAAATCCATCCAAATTTCTCCCCTCCAGATCATTGATCACCTAAAAATATTGTTCCATGGCATGGTAGATTTGATCTATCCGCCCCTCTGTCTGATTTGCGAAGCTCGTCTAGAACAACCGGCAAAGGAAATTTGCCCGGCTTGTCTGGAAAAATTCAAGTTCCTCGGCAAAGCCCATGAGCAGTTTTCTGTACCGGGGGAGATTTACATTTCCACTGCCTCGCCACTTTTTGAGTTTGATGCGCCCTTCCAGCAGTTTATCCATCACTTGAAATATTCTCGACGCCGAAAACCCCTGTCAGTGATATTAAACCACTATGAATCCCAGATTATGGATCAGCTCCCTGGACAGGGGATCGATCTGGTGATCTCCATCCCTCTCCATCCCCGTAAACTGCGGGAGCGTGGTTACAATCAGGTGGATGATATGAGTCTGTGGCTGACCCGGAAATTAAACGCAGAACTGGGGAACCACCTGGTGAAGCGCACCAAGTATACGACAAGTCAGACCCAATTAAGTGCTCAGGAACGGGTGGAAAATGTTCGAGAAGCCTTTGGTGTCACAAAGGTCTCAGCCCTGAAGGATAAACATATTCTGTTGGTCGATGATGTATTGACCACTGGTGCGACATCCAATGCTTTGGCAAGGGTTCTACACCACTCAGGAGCGTCAAGAATTGACCTGGTAACCCTTTCCACACCACATCACGGGAATGCTTGACTTGGTCTGATTTTTGTAGTAACTGTGTCGTGAGTTACTAGAAATGTAATAGGATATATAAGTTCAATAGTAACAGTAACTTTTAACATAGATTTGGAGAAACAGGCATGAAACTCTACAACACCCCCCCAAAATTAAACACCTCCAGGAGATTTGCAGACAACCTGACGAGTACCCACGCGCTGACGCTTAAAGCAAAATTAGGTGAAAAAGGTAATGCCAAGGCTAGTTCCTATGCACTGCCTGCATTCAATATTACCACCATTCAGGGTATCAATGCAGCCTTCGATGCTTTTGAAATACTGGGTTCTTCAGGTGTACTTGCTTTGTCCAATAGTGCGCTCAAGCATTTTGGAGCTGGCGACCCCATTACCGGTCTTGAAGTAGCTGCCAATTACATTGAGTCCCGTGCCAAGCGCTCCAGCGTAAAGATTTCAACCCATCTTGATCATGGGGATTATACTTCCGAAGGGGGTAGAAAAGTTGTTCAGGGTGCTGTTCAGCATCTGACCAGTGTCATGGCCGATAACTCAACGGATCATGTCAACAAAGCGGCCCGTTCCCTTGAAGAGAATATTGGCTACACCCGCGAAGTTGTGAATATGGCCCACCCTTTGGGTGTTTCAGTTGAAGGTGAACTGGGAGTCCTGGCTGGCGAAGAAGACGAAGATACCAAATCTGAAATTTCAACCTATACCAACCCTGCTGATTTTGAACAATTCATAACTGAAACAGGCGTGCTTATGATCGCGCCAACCATTGGAACTATGCACGGTCCAAATAAGGGCAAACCAGGTACCAAAGTTAAATTAAATATCGAGCTGGCTCACGAGCTGCTCAAAATAGCCGATCGTGTACAGCCAGAGACTGTTTTTGTCGCCCATGGTGCATCAACCCTTTATCCACAGGTTGTGGATTATGCTGTTGAACAACTCCAGGCCCTTGGTTCCTCAATGTCCGAAAAGTATGTCCAGACTTGGAAAAACTTTGTGGGAACTGACTGGGAACAAATCCAGGGACTGATTGGTGCCGGTTTTGCCAAAATCAATACCGATACCGAAAATCGTCAGACCTACCTCAGCGCTTTATTGGGAGCAGTCAATGAGAATGCCGCCAAGATCGATATTCGCTGGTATGACAACAAGACCACTGAAGCCCTTACCCAGAGCTATCTGGTAAAATTAATCATGGCCGGTAACTATGGTGTCTGGCATGAGCCAAAAATCAACGTGGATAAGTTCAAGTTTGATTTACACCTCTCCCTTGCTGACGCTATGAAGAACGCCAAGTGATAGAAATACTCAGGTAATAAAATGATGCCCAAACATGTCAAAGATCTTGCCCTTCACGGGAAAAAAGTCTTCGTCAGAACTGATTACAATGTTCCCCTCGATGAATCGGGGAAGGTGACCGATGATTTTAGAATTCAAGCATCTCTGCCCACCATCCAGTTTCTGCTGGAACAGGGCGCCGCAGTCATACTGGCTTCTCATCTTGGAAGACCCAAGGGAACGGTCATTCCCGAGATGAGTCTGGCACCTGTGGCTCAGCGTCTTGGAGAACTGGTCCAGGCTGAAGTGATTTTTGCTCCAGATTGTGTGGGTGCTGAGGTTGAAGCGCTTGCGGCAAAATTACAACCGGGTCAGATTTTGCTTCTGGAGAATCTGAGATTTCACCTGGCTGAAACAGATAATGATCCCATTTTCTCGAAACAGTTGGCTTCCCTGGCTGATGTGTATGTAAACGATGCTTTTGGGACAGCCCACCGGGCCCATGCTTCCAATGTGGGCATGACCGCATTCTTTGTTGAAAAAGCGGCTGGTTTTCTGCTCATGAAGGAGATCGAGTTTCTGGTCAGTGCCATTGAAAAACCGGTTCGACCCTTCACCGTGGTGCTGGGTGGATCAAAAGTCAGTGGCAAAATAGATCTGCTAAAGCGATTGGCTGAAGTAGCCGACAATATTTTGATTGGTGGTGGAATGGCCTTTACCTTTTTAAGCGCTCCACCACTGAACCACAATGTGGGCGCTTCCCTGGTGGAAGAGGACCGACTCCAATTTGCAGCTGATGTGATTGACCTCTGTCTGGCTAAAGGGGTTAATCTGGTTTTGCCCTCAGATTGTATTGCTGCGACTGAGTTTTCAGAGACTGCCAAAAGTCAGGAATTACCCATCCGGGCACTTGAAGGCGATCTCATGGGGCTGGACATCGGGAGTCGAACCATCAAATCGTTTGAGAGTATTCTAGACGGATCCAAGACCGTCTTATGGAATGGTCCCATGGGTGTTTTTGAAATGACCCCCTTTGAAAAAGGAACCAGAGCCATCGCCCAAAAACTTTGTGATATTACCAAGCAAGGAGCCACGACCATCGTTGGAGGTGGAGATAGTGCCGCTGCCCTGAGCAAGTTTGGCCTGGATGGTGGGGTCACCCATACATCTACCGGTGGCGGTGCGTCGCTGGAATTGCTAAGTGGTATTGCTTTACCTGCTTTTGAAGCTTTGAAAGGAGCTAAATAATTGAAAAGAAATAAGATAGTAGCCGGGAACTGGAAGATGCATTTTGGACCCAAAGCCGCTGCAGAATTCGCTGAAACCCTGCGTATTAATATATTGGACACCCATGGGGTCTCGGTTATTTTATGCCCGCCATTTTTAGCGTTGAAGTCGGTTTTTGATGTGGTAAACGGAAGCGAGCTGAAGGTTGGAGCCCAAAATATGCATTGGGAAGAATCTGGAGCTTTTACTGGTGAGATCACGGCTGCAATGATCAAAGAAACCGGTGCTGAATATGTGATCCTGGGACACTCTGAAAGACGTCATATCTTTGGTGAGTCCGATGATTGGATTAATAAGAAAGTTCACAGATCTTTGAAAACAGGTTTGATTCCCATTTTGTGTGTGGGTGAGAAAATTGAAGAACGCGAAGCCAAAGAAACAGATAATGTGATAGCTAAGCAACTTCGATTAGGGCTTAAAGGTTTAGCCAAAGCGGATATGGAAACAGTCATTATCGCTTATGAACCGGTCTGGGCTATTGGTACTGGATTAACCGCCTCACCTGAACAAGCAGCCGATGTACACGCTTTCATCCGTAGCGCTTTACGAACACTTTTTGATGGCGACGTTGCTGAATCCACATGGATTTTATATGGCGGGAGTGTCAAACCTGATAATACACAAGGTTTACTGTCCAATAAGGACATCGATGGCGCTCTGGTAGGCGGAGCAAGTATGACACTTGAAGCATTCAAGGGGATCATCGACGAAGCCGGAGCCATCGACTAGGAGAGACACATGACATTTTTGTACATTTTACTGGTCATCATTTCATTATTACTCATGATGGTGATTCTCATGCAATCCAGTAAGGGTGGTGGTTTGGCTGGCACTTTTGGTGGTGGAAATACGGCAAGCGCCCTTTTTGGTGGTGTTGGTGCCGGAAATTTTCTCACCAAGTTAACTGGAGGTTTGGCCGTTGCATTCATGGTCGTCATTATTCTGATTGGCGTCCTGAACAAGGGTGGCTCTACGGCACAGACTGATTTCCAGAAAGAACTTCAAGAAGAGCTGATTGTTCCAGGTACTCAATTTGAAGCACCTGCTCCTGCTGAATTGGGTTTACCAGGTGAAGCTGCCACGACTCCTGCCACAACTGAGGATGCAACAAGCGAAGAATAGTTTTTGGCCGAGGTGGTGGAACTGGTAGACACGCTGTCTTGAGGGGGCAGTGAGCTAACGCTTGTGCGGGTTCGAATCCCGCTCTCGGCACAAAAATCCCTCAAAGAGACCTGAGCAATCAGGTCTCTTTCTATTTATGCCACAAAAAGGATATTGAGCCTGCTTGTCGGGTATAGCTAAGCCCAGCCAACAGAGGCGGGTAAAGTGAAAACGGGTCGGCTTGTCCCATATTTGGAAATGGTATTCACAATAGTTTCAGTCGCTCAGACGAGTTCGTAGTGGCTTAAAAGGGGGAGGAGGTCTTGATCAGCCTTCTCGACAAAGTTCAGCTTGACAGGCAAGCTCGGCCTCCTGTGTGTGTCTATCTTTTTCGGATGTAAACAACCTTGTGGAAAAAATGAACGGCTTCGGACTTCACGCTAAAATCTGCTGCACCGCCTTCATGACGAGTAAAATATAAATTATCCTCAGAGAATTGGATTTTTCTGGAGATCAGGCGACCATCACTTAGTCGGGCTACCACATGGTCGCCATTTTTTACAGTGGCAGCTGGGGATATAATCATCACATCGCCGTAGCGGGTATAGGGATCAATGAGAGGGTTCTTCTCCTCATCAATAATGATGGAGTAGGCCAGTGGATCCTCCACATCCGGAATGCCCTTCAACGCATGGATAGGTTTTTGGCAAATGGTTCCATTCCGTCTAAAAAAATCGGGCTGACCACTCTGGGTCCAGGTGTAAACTTTGATAGTTTGACGGATATTCTGCAAGGGCACATAGGGGCGGAGGTTACTTTTCTCTTCATCCTGCCATTCAGCCGTCAGTTTATCATTTGATTTGATAAAACGGATCTGTCGACCTGCCAGTTGAGCAAGATGACGAAGACTATTTTTTCGAGGAACCGTTTTACCGGTTCTCCAGCGACTCACCGAGGAACTTTTTATGCCGGTTAGCTTGGCTACTTCATAGTCTGACAAGCCCAGTTCATCGATGGTGCTCAAGGCAAATTCTCGAAAATTATTTTCCATGATTTTAATCTATTGAGACTCAAATGGTTTAAAAGAAAAATTTGCATGTGTGTCGTAACCAAATTGTGACAAAGGGAATGAATAAATTCGACCGTCCTGTTTGACCCATCATCAGCGCCTCTGGGCTGATGAAAATCACTGAAAATCCAGAAATCAGACGATCTGGATTGAATTCTGATATGCTGCGCCGTTCCCGGGGTACAGCAAAATAACGTAGAATTATGATGTTTTCAGCTATCCATTGGCTCAATAAAATCAATGACAAAAGCACACTGCTCTACTATATTGCACGCCACTTTATGCCCTGATTTAGGGGGTTGAGTTGTTTTTAATTGAGCATGTGGGTCTAGACTCACCAAGGATTGATAAAGACCTCAAAGAAGGTTGATGGATTAAAAAGGATAAATGTAAGATGAAAAACCTCGCTGTATCTGCACTCATATTGGTGTCATTATTCGGTCAGTTAATGGCTCAGTACCAGGATGAAGTCCTGGTTAAAGAAGCGCGTGAAGCAATCAAAAATTTCAATATTGTCACAGCTGATAGTGCTTATAAAGCTGCCATGAAGGCTTCACCCGATGAAGATCGTTACAATGAGATACAAAAGGAATGGGCAGTATTAGAACAAATTAATGTTCGCTTAACCGACGGTGGGCGTGCACTTGGGCGAGCTGAATATGATGAGGCCTATAAGAAATATGGAGAAGCCGTTGCCGAAATGAACGCATCTCCTTTAAAAATCTGGGGTCGCTTCAAGGCCGAAGCCTATTATAGTATGGGCATGGTTCACTTTCGCAAGGAAGAGCCCATCAAAGCTGCCGATAAATTTCGTGAAGCAGCCAAATTTGACCCAACTGAAGAAAAATACGACAAAGCCATCGAGATGGTTCGTAATAAGCATTATACAGAAGGTCATAAATTTCTCAGACGTAAGGATTATGAGTCAGCTCGTCTTGAGTATGAGAAATCAGTTGCAGTAGACCCTGCTTTCGCCAGCGGTTACTATCAATTGGCATATATTGCCAAGCGGGATGGAAATCTAAAACCTGCCGAGGACTTTTACCTGGAAGCGGTCACCAGTGATGCGACTCACTATAAGGCCTGGTATGGTCTGGGAAATCTTTATAGTGAAATTGGGAATAACGCGAAGGCTATTGAAACTTTAAAGACGGCTATTAGCATAAATCCTAAATATGAAAAATCTTATTATGTCATTGGCAAAGTGTATGAGAGCCAGAAGAGTTATTCCTTAGCTGTTTCGAACCTCAAGAAGGCTATCGAGGTTGATAATAAATATTCTTTGGCTTATGAACTTTTAGCCAAGATTTATATTGATCAGGAAAAGTATGATACGGCTATCGCTCTGCTCAAGGATTTGACTGGATCAACGGTAAGCTACGTAACTGCTTACCATTTAGCCCAGGCCTACAATGCAACCGGTGATCATTCTGCTGCTCTGACCGCATCCTCGACTTCTTTGGCCAAGGCAAAAAAGAAAAATTGGGCTCCTGCTCAGGTTGAAAAAGGTGACGCGCTCAAAGGATTGGGCCGTAATAAGGAGGCCATCGCCTCTTACCGTCTAGCATTACAAGATGCGAGATGGAATAGTCTGGCTCAGCATAAAATTGATGAGATCATGAAAGGATAATGGGCGTATAGCTAATTATCCCTCAATTAAAATTGAAAGGGCTGTTCTTATACAGCCCTTTTTTTTCAGCTTGGAATGCATCCAGTTGATTTTTGCAGCAAAACATTGATTGCATATCAAGGAAATTTCCACTTTTCCCTTTGATACTGAAGTATAAATTGAACACTCATGGCAATTCGTGGAATAGGTAGTGACATCGTTGAAGTCAGTCGTATTAATCGATTGAGAAAGAGCTATGGAAGTCGCTTTTTAAAACGCGTTTTCACCAAGGGTGAGACTGCTTACTGCGAATCGAAGGAACATCCTGAAATTCATTTCGCAGGGCGTTTCGCTGCCAAAGAGGCCATCGCGAAAGCCGTGTACCAAAGTGGTTACGATAAAATTATTCCCTTTTGCGATATTGAAATTCTGAATGATACAGAAGGCAGGCCACAGGTATCCCTGCTCACCCATATACGGGGTAACTGTCTGGTAACCATCTCCCACGAGCATTCCATGGCCATCGCATTCGCCATCTTGGAGTATTGATCCATTGCGGGCTTACCTCTCCATAGCAGCCAATCGAGCTGTAGATGAATATGCCATCAAAGGCTGCGGAATTCCTGGTCGCCAGCTCATGCAAAAAGCCGGACGAGCTGTTGTGGTGCAAATGCAGCAACACGGCTATCTTAAATATTCACCGAAGATCGTGGTTCTTGCCGGTCATGGTAACAATGGAGGTGATGGATTTGTCATCGCTGCCGAATTATTGAAAGAGGGCATTCCTGTTTCAATCATCACCGCCTCAGACACCGATCTTTTAACGGGGGATGCTTTATTCCATTTTCAGAAGTTAGCTGATCTGGATATTGATATCCAAGCCTGGCAAGACATCACGACACAGCGCAAGCAGATCCTCCAGGCTGATATCATCGTAGATGCACTCCTGGGGACGGGTATTTCGGGACACATCAGAGCTCCCTATGATACACTGATTAATCTATCAAATCAGAGTCAGGCCACATGTATTGCAGTAGATCTGCCCTCGGGAGTCACTGGAGATTTAGGTGAAGTGCTGGAACCGTGCATACAGGCTGAGCTAACTGTGAGTATGGGCTTTGGGAAACAGAGTTGCTTGTTTGAACCAGCCAGATCCCACTCCGGGATGGTTGTTCCCGTTGATATTGGCTTTCCAGCGGATAGCCTGGACCATGTGGCAGGAACCGTGCTTTATCAAAATGAGAATACTGATTACCCAAAATCCAGGTATACCCGGCCTAATCACACCCACAAGTACACAGCTGGCAAAGTCTTTATCATTGCAGGGTCTCAGGGTTTTACCGGGGCGGCACTTCTGGCTTCAACTGCTGCGCTTCGATCAGGGGCCGGGTTGGTACGACTTGCCCTGCCGGAATCGCTGGGGTCCATCGCCGAAAGTTTGTCCATGGAAACCGTGGTTGATTATCTTGCTGAAACCAGTACTCATGGTATCAGCTTGAAGGCCTTGACTGATCTTCGCCGGGGTTGTGAATGGGCGGATAGCATTGTCATCGGTCCGGGTCTGGGACGGCATCCTGAGACGATTCAAACCGTCAAGGAAATAGTAGCAGAGACAAACAAGCCGCTGGTTATTGATGCAGATGCCTTATTTGCCCTTAGTGAAGATCCTGACATTTTAGGTCAAAGAACAGCTCCAACCATTATTACGCCTCATGCAGGGGAATTTAAACGGCTCATAAAACAAGGTGAGAACCTTCAACCCACCTGGCGTGATGCTCGTGAATTTGCGACCACCCAGGACGTTTCAGTGCTCCTGAAGGGCGCCCCTTCCCTGATTGCTTTTCCATCAGGGAAAATTATCATGAATTCAACGGGTTATGCCGGCATGGCCACCGCTGGGAGTGGTGACGTACTCAGTGGCGTTATTGCTTCGCTCTGGGCGCAGTGGCCAGATGATCCCGATATCCTCAGCTTCGCCATGTACATACATGGGAAAGCTGCCGAAATAAATCGACCGCAAAGAGGGGTCCTGGGATTAATAGCCAGTGACATCGTCGACGCCCTCCCATTGGCTTTGAAGGAGTATGGTGGCTTACCGCACTAAATATTATTTGCCGACAATTCTCTATGTTTTGCTCATCATCCTGCTATCAAGTTTGAACCAGCGAATTGTGTCTGATTTTACCTGGGGAATTAATGATTTCATTCTACATGCTGTTGAATATCACTTTTTTGGAGTCACCTTGATCTGGGCCGTGCTACGAGAAAAACCCTGGCAGGAATTAAAGGCATCCTATCGTCTGGCCGTAAGTATTGGTGCTTTATTCGCCATTGCTGATGAATTTTATCAGTCCTTCATTCCCAGTCGATATTCAACTGTGGAGGATGTGGTTGCCGATGTGTTTGGCATTATTCTTTCCATTATTACTTTCTCACTTCTCATGAAAATTCCCTTTCTGGAGCGTTTGAGACAGGATGCTTAAAAGCCTGCATATTGAAAATTTTGCCATCGTTGATGAGGCGAACGTCAGCTTCGATAGTGGTTTGAATGTCATTACGGGTGAGACAGGTGTGGGTAAATCACTCATTGTCGATGCCTTGAGTATCGCACTGGGAGAAAGAGCCTTCAAAGATTTCATTCGCGATGGCTATTCCAGTGCCATCGTCGAAGCAGTTTTTGAGGTCAAATCAGCAGAACTTAAAAAACTGGTACCCCTGGGAATTGATAGTGCAACCATCACTGTAAAACGTGAAATCAGACTTCAGGGGAATTCAAAAGTATGGATTAATGGCCAAAATCGCACCGTTCAGGAGCTCAAAGAGCTGGGTGATCTCCTGGTGGATTTACATGGTCAGCATGAGCATCAATATCTCCTCAATGAAGATCACCATATTGATTTTTTAGACCAGTTTGCCGAAAGTACTGAATTCAAACAATCTGTAGCTGATAGCTATCAAACCCTGACAAGTCTGATCAGGGAATTGGACGAAAGAGAAAAATCGGCATCGAGCCAACATGAACAATTTCAGCTATATGCCTTTCAGTTGCAGGAGTTGAATGATATCAATCCTCAACCCGATGAACTGGATGAACTGGAAAAGGAACGACGTGTCCTTGACAATGCTCTCACTATCAGTGAGCAGGCCTCCTCACTATATAAAGAGGTTGATGGAATAGACGGTTCCGCTTTGAATCGTCTCAATACAATTATCAGACAATTGGAAGGTTTAAGCAGTTACACCGGGACGGCGGCCACCTTTTTGCCTGAAGCCATTGCAGCGCGGGTCACCCTGCAGGAGATAGCCGATTTTGCATCTGATTATGAACAAGAAGTCCAGGCCGACCCCCGGCGATTAAGTGAGGTGGAATCCCGCCTGAAAATATTGGGACGCCTCTGTCAAAAATATAACCGACAATACCCTGAATTATTAAGCTACTGGGCGGAGATTCGAAGTCGACTCGATAAACAGGATGACCCTGACTGGAGCAAAGAGGAGCTACTTCAGTCAATCAAGCAGGCTACAGCGAATTACTCCAAAGCCTGTTCAATGTTGAGCAAGCATAGACAAAAAGAAGCTGATATTCTCTCCAAAACAGTAGTAGAAAAATTGAGTCATCTGGGAATACCCAAGGCTCGTTTCCAAATTGAAGTAAGCCAGGAAGAGCATGAGAAGGGGCTAGTTGAACTGGAGAATCAGACCCTTAAAGGCGACATCAGCGGGATGGATAAAATTGTATTCTGGATGCAGGCAAATCCAGGCGAACCCTTAAGACCCCTGGCTCGAATCGCTTCAGGTGGTGAGATCAGCCGCATCATGCTGGCGATTAAATCAGCCATGTCTGGCAAGGATGGGATAGGGACGGTTATTTTCGATGAAATTGATACTGGAATATCCGGTAGAATTGCCCACGTGGTCGGTGCCGAGCTCAAGTTGCTGGGGCATCATCACCAGCTCATCAGCATTACCCACTTGCCCCAGATAGCCAGTTTGGCAGATAGCCATTTCAGAGTAGAAAAACATCTCATCAACCAACGAACCGTTACCCGAGTAAAGCGTCTCACAGACAATGAACGCATCAATGAAATTGCTGCTCTCATTGGCGATGGAGCCCCAGGTGAAACGACACTTCTAGCTGCCAAAGAATTATTGAAACAAGAGGATTGATTTTCAATGCATGCAAAATACCGATTAATGATTGCGATGCTTATGGTCTTAGTATCCTGCGCTCAGGACACTGAAACAAAAAAAATAGAATTAAGCAACCCGGGATTTGGAATTACTGAGACCAGTATTGATGCGCTTGATGAGGGCGTGGATGTACCCGTATTATTAAGGACCAATGATGTTATTAAAGGGATGCAATTTACACTTTCCTGGAATCCGAATTTGGGACAGGTCATTAAACCAGCACTCACAGATGCAAATCCAGGCTTCACCATTTCTGCGGGTGAGCCGGTCAATGGCGAAATGAAAGTCCTTATCTTTAGCATGAAAGGTGAAGTCTTCAATACGGACGACTCCACCATCATGACCATTCCCATCAGAATCACTGATCCTGAGGCAAGCTATTTCACCTTGACGTTTAAAGATGCAATTTTTGCCGGGCCCGGCGCTGTTTCCTATGAAATACCCGTGACCCATGCCCGCTTAAAGATCAATCGCTAATGAGCCACATCGACTTACGTTCCGACACAGTTACAAGTCCTACTCCGGCCATGCGGCGTGCCATGTACGAGGCCGAGGTTGGGGATGATGTCTATGGAGAAGACCGGTTGGTTAATGAGCTCCAAAGTCGGGTCGCAGACATGCTGGGGAAAGAAGCGGGCCTCTATGTACCTTCTGGAACCATGAGTAATCAGCTTGCCATTCGGAGTCAAACTCAACCCGGTGATGAAGTCATTTGTGAATATAATTCCCATATTTTTAATTATGAGGGCGGGGGCCCAGCCCTGTTAAGCGGGGTTCAGCTTCATCCCATACTCGCTGACCACGGTATTCTTACTAAACAACACTTCTCTGGAGTGATACGACCAAAAGATCATCACTATGCCCAAACCCGACTTATTGCTCTCGAAAATACCCATAATCGAGCGGGTGGCGTTGTCTATCCCTTGCCGGTCATCGAGGAGGTTGCCGAGTTTGCCAGCAGTCAAAATCTTCGTATGCATCTGGATGGCGCTCGTCTCATGAATGCCGTCATAGCAAGTGGGCTGGATCCCAGTGCCTATGCCGATCATTTTAATTCTGTAAGTTTGTGCCTGTCCAAAGGCCTTGGAGCTCCCGTGGGTTCTGTGTTGGTCGGTGATAGTGAATTTATAGACAGGGCTCACCGTTTTCGTAAAATATTTGGTGGAGGAATGCGCCAAATCGGTATTCTGGCTGCTGCTGGTCTCTATGCCCTGGATCATCATATAGAACGTCTGGCTGAGGATCATCACCATGCTAAAGTGCTGGCAGAAACCTGTAGAGATCTGGGATATCTGGAAAATGATATTGCCTGGACCCAGACCAATATTGTTCTCTTGAGATTCCCAGAGGGAAATACCCAACAGATGGAGCACCAATTTAAGGCAGCTGGGCTGCTGGTTTCAGTGGTTAATGACCATAGCATCCGGCTGGTTACCCATCTCGATTTCGATAAAGCGCAACTCGTCCGTACTATTGAAATTCTAAAACGAGTATTAGGTTAAATTATGAAAAAGAAGATTGTCATCGTTGGTGCGGGTAGTGTCGGATTTTACCTGGCTAAAACATTGGCTGAAATGGGCAATGACATCAGCATTATAGATATTGATCCGGAAAAAGTGAGTCGTGCCAAACAGGAACTCGATGCACTGGTCATCGAAGGTCATGGTGCTCAAACAAAGACACTGGAAGAAGCACAGGTGGCCACAGCGGATTTATTCCTGGCCGTGACCCGGATTGATGAAATAAATATTATTGCCTCCATGAAGGCCAAAAGAATGAACCCAAAAGCCAAAATTTTGGCTCGAGTTCGCAGTGGCGACTACCAGCAAGATGATGCGCTTCTTGATTTGAAGGAAATGGGAATCGAGAAAGTAATCAATCCGGAGCAAATAGCTGCCCGAGAAATCCAGCATCTGGTTCAGCATGCCACTGCACAGGAAATCATGACTTATAATCACGGACGGGTCTACATGGTTGCCCTTACACCAACCGATACGTCCGAATTAATGCATAAATCTCTAAGGGAGCTGGGGACAAAATTTTCAGAGCTGCCCTTTCGTACGGTGGCCATCGACCGGGATGGGGAGACCATCATTCCAGGAGGGGATCATATATTTCTACCCGGGGATAAAATCTTTGTTGTTTGCTTAAAAGATATGCTGAAAGACATGTATCGCCTGTGTGGGTTCAAACAGAAAAAAACCATTAAAACCGTCTTGATCATGGGGGCCGGAAAATTAGGTCGCCTGGTGGCAGATAATCTGAAGGATGATTTTAATGTTCGACTGGTAGATCACCGCAAAGACAAATTGTTAAAAGCCGCCAGAGAATTACCTGATGTGCTTTTGCTCCACGCAGATGCTCTGGATATCGATTTTCTTGAGAGTGAGGGCATTAGTGATTTTGATGCCTTGATCACCTTGACCGATGATGAAACAACCAATCTTTTTGCTGGTTTGATTGCCAAAAAGAAGGGTGTAGATAAGGTCATTGTGCATATTAATTCTCCTGACTACTTACCCCTTGTCAAGGGGTTAGGAATCAATTCAGTTGTGAGTAAAAACCTCTCTACTGTAGATGCCTTCATGCGTTATGTGGTGAGAGGACAGGTCCATTCCGTGATGATGTTGGAAGGAATCGATACTGAAGTCATCGAACTGTCACCTGCACCCAACAGCAAAATAATAGGCGTCCCTCTGGAGGAGGCAAACTTTCCGCCAGATGCCATCGTCGGGGGTATCATCAAAAAGGGAACCGAAGAAATTGCACATGGAAAAAGCGTCATTGAACTGGGTGATCGGGCCATAGTTTTTGCCAGAGCTTCTCGGGTAAACGATGTCGAAGCACTCTTCAACTAAACGCTTTAGCATTATACCAACACTCAATGTGTTGGCTGCCCTGACCCTTTTTATCGGGTTAGCCATGGCGCTTTCCCTGGTGGTTTCAATCGCTTACGGTGATGGCGACAGCGTAGCTCTTCTTAAAGCCATGATCATCACGCTATCCATTGGTGCTTTGGGCTACGCATTTACTCGTCATCCTCATGTATTAGCCCCACGGCAAGTATTCCTTAGTGTTAGTCTCAGCTGGATATCGGCATCTTTGTTTGGTGCCCTGCCAATGTTTCTAGCGACCGATATATCCTACACAGATTGCTTTTTTGAAGCAATGTCAGGATTTACCACGACGGGTGCATCCATATTGACAGATATTGAGAGCTTGCCCCATGGGATTCTCTTCTGGAGAAGTTTTACCCATTGGTTGGGAGGCATGGGAATTATCGTATTTACAGTAACTGTCATGCCCCTGGCAGGCAGAAGTGGGACTTTGCTATTTGCTGCCGAAGCTCCCGGTCCCGTCAGTGATAAAATTACGCCCAGGATTTCAGAAACTGCCAAATTATTGTATATGGTCTATGCTCTGATTTCCGTAGCAGAATTTATTTTATTATGGCTGGGACCGATGAATTGGTTCGATTCCGCATGTCATACCTTTGGAACCATGGCCACCGGTGGTTTTTCCACCAAAAATGCTTCAGTCGCCTATTTTGAGAGTGCCTATGTGGATTGGGTCATCATTTTTTTTATGATTCTTGCCGGGACCAATTTTTCACTTCACTATTTTGGACTGCATGGAAAGCTGATACGCTATTTTAAAAGTCGGGAATGGCAATTCTGGATGAGCATACTGGGGATAGCGCTAGGCTTCATGTTAATAGATTTCTTTGTTTCTCCCTTTTATGAGAGCGGCGGCAGCGCCGCCATCACGGCATTAAAGGCCGAGCCGCTCCGGCAGGCGGCCTTCCAGGTTGTTTCCATCATCACCACCACTGGCTTTGTAACTGCAGATTTTGAGCAATGGTCATATTATGCTCAATTTACTCTCTTCGGACTCATGTTTGTTGGTGGGATGGCTGGATCCACAGGTGGCGGTATCAAAGCCATCCGCATTCTCCTTTTTACCAAGATGGCCATCACTGAACTGCGTCGAATGATTCACCCCAGAGCCTATCTGCCTATAAAACTTAATAATCAGTTTGTTGATGATGATGCCGTTCGTAACACGACGACCTTTCTTTTATTTTTCATGGTAATATTTGTGGGTCTGGCGTTCTTCCTGACCGCCTTTGGTCATGATTTAGTCACCAGTGCCACCGCATCCATATCCATGCTTTCCAACATTGGACCTGGTTTGGCAGATGTTGGCCCGACAGATAATTTTTCATTCTTTAGCGACCTGGAGAAATGGGTCATGGCTTTTGTGATGATGTTGGGACGTCTGGAAGTTCTAACTGTAGTAGTCCTGTTTAATCGTCATTTTTGGAGGTCCTGATGGAAGTAATCAAATTGCATATAGTAGACGGGGTAGCCTGGGTGACCATTGAGCGTCAGGCAAAACTGAATGCACTCAATGAAACCGTCCTCAACGAGTTGGAACACACTTTTTTTGATTTGAAGGACAATGATGCTGTGCGAGTCATTGTAGTCACTGGTGCAGGTGAAAAATCTTTTGTTGCTGGCGCAGATATCAATCAGTTCCCAAGCATGTCGCCTGATGATGCCTATCAATTCGCTCGCCGGGGCCAGGCTGTTTTTTCCCTGATTGAAGCCAGTGCCAAACCAGTCATTGCAGCAGTGAATGGTTTTGCCCTGGGAGGAGGGTGTGAACTCGCCTTGGCCTGTCACCTGAGATTTGCTTCTGAGAATGCCATTTTCGGTCAACCCGAAGTGAAACTGGGTGTCATTGCAGGTTTTGGTGGGACCCAACGCTTGCCGCGTCTCATTGGCAGGGGTAGAGCTTTGGATTTACTGCTCTCTGGTAGAATGGTAAAAGCCGATGAAGCACTTCAGTTAGGTCTGGTGAACGGAGTCTTTCCCCAGGCAGAATTAGTGTCGAAGGTTGGAGACTATGCTCAACTCCTCATGGCCCAGGGGCCTCTGGCTCAAGCATTTACTCTACAAGCCGTTTACGGAGGTATAGAAGGAACGCTGGCAGCTGGATTGGAAACAGAAGCCTCAGCCTTTCGAGATGTCTTTAAGACAGAGGACCATATTGAAGGTGCCAACGCCTTTTTAGAACGACGGTCTCCAGATTTTAAAAATAGATAAATCAGTTCAGATGAATACCCATAAACGCAAATTCGTGCTCTACGCTCAGAATCGTCTACACCCATTAGGCAGCAAGACGGCCAATGGTCTGATCCTGTTTCGCAATGATGAGATACAGGTTATCGTGGATGCCAGTAAGGCGGGTCTGACTGCACAGGATGTGTTGGGTTATGGGGGTCCTATCCCCATTGTGGCTCATATTTCTGAAGCCCTGAAGTATCACCCGGATACTCTGGCCATAGGTATAGCACCCATTGGCGGGGCTATTAATCCAGACTGGATACCAGAGCTTAAAATTGCCCTGGAATCAGGTCTGCAGATGTGGGCAGGTCTTCATCAATTTCTTGGTGATATTGAGGAGCTTAATAATTATCAACATCTTATTTGGGATGTCCGCAAAGCTCCCCTTGGATTGAAGGTGGCTCAAGGGCATTGGCGCCAGAGAAAATCAAAAGTAATTCTCACCATTGGGTCAGACTCTAACGTGGGAAAAATGACCACCGCCCTGACACTCCAGCAGCAATTGAAAGCCATTGGGCTGAATTCCATATTTATCGGGACCGGTCAAACGGGCATGATGATATCAGGTCGAGGAGTTGCGGTCGATGCCGTGATTTCAGATTTTGTCAATGGTGCCATCGAAGCAGAAATTGATAAAGTTGACGGACAAGCGCCCCTCATTATCGTGGAAGGACAAGGAGCCGTGACCCATATGGGTTACAGTGGCGTGACCATGGGTTTGATACACGGTGCCATGCCAGATGCCTTTATTCTGGCCCACCAACCCACTCGTCTCACCGATGACTATGATCATCCCCTGCCAGCTATCAAAGAGGTGATCAATCTACATGAATTGCTCATGCGCCCGTTCAAAACCGCCCGAGTGCTGGGAATAAATCTTTATTCGAAAGACCTGAGCGAAGCGGAAAGTCAATTGGCCTGTGAAAGCATTTATGAGGAAACTGGATTACCCGTCGAAGATATGGTGAAAGCTCCCAAGCGCATTGTTGCTGAAAGAGTGTTGCGCGAACTTTTCCCGGATATAAATATTTAGAATGTGAGGAATGAAATGCCCCTATCTTTAAAATGGTCCGTCCAGAGGATCACCACTAAATTTGAATTCAAAATAGCCAGGAGCGCGGAAAGCTATTATGATGTGATCATTCTGGAACTCAGTGATGGCGAGTTTACAGCTTTTGGAGAAGCAGCTCCTTCAAAGCGCTATGAGCAGGGTCACAAGGCCATATTAGAACTATTATCTGAATTTAAAAATCAAATTCTTGAACTAGCAGTGGATCAGGCAGAAAGTCGTCAGGATCAACTGGAAAAGTTATTTCCCCAGAGTTATTCACTACAGGCAGCCCTGGATACTGCTTTTTGGGATCTGCATGGACAACGCCTGGGAACACCCCTCTGGAAAATATTTGGAGCCACTCGCCAATTGGTCACGTCTTCCTATACCATTGGTATCTCAGATCTCAGCATCATACCGGAGAAAATTAAAGAAGCCGCTGCCTATCCCATTCTCAAAATCAAACTGGGAACGGATTATGACCATGATATCATGCGTGCCATCCGGGCTGAAACAGACAAGGTTTTGAGGGTGGATGTGAATGAAGGATGGAAAACTCTGGATGATGCCAGACGGGGAGCTGAATGGTTGGCGGAGGAAAATGTTGAGTTTCTCGAACAACCCATGCCTGCCCATCAGCTGGATGATATCGCCAGGTTAAGAGACTTCTCACCTCTGCCTCTGGTGGCCGATGAGAATTCGGTTCGTCCTGAAGATATCCCCGGTCTAGTAGGTGTTTATGATGGTATTAATATCAAGCTGATGAAATGCGGCGGACTGACCAATGCAAGAAAAATGGTGAGCCTGGCTCATGAGCATAAATTTGACATCATGTTGGGTTGTATGATAGAAACTTCTATTGGAATCTCAGCCATGTCCCAGCTTGGGTCTTTTGCCAGATGGTTGGATCTGGATGGAAATGTGCTCATTGCCAACGACCCCTATAAAGGGGTGGGGAATCAAGCTGGAGAAATCATCTTGCTTGAAAAACCGGGTCTGGGAATTGAAAAAAGTTAATCAAACCCTCAGATATTTACCGTGATTCAATCACATTCATTCAGGAGCTCAATGTGCGACGCATAACCCAATATACCTTTCTTCTTTTAGCCGGCATCGTCGTGTTTAATTGCACGACCCAATCCCCAAATGCGACACCACTTCCTAGGTCCCAGTTTATGCGTACGCCTCAACAACAAGTGGCTTTTGAAATAGATACTTTGCTGAATCAGGCACCAACGACCATGGGCTGGTGGGGAGTAAAAATTCAATATGCTACCACAGGTGAGGTGATTTACGAGCGCAATAGTGCCAAAATGTTCATGCCTGCCTCAAACGAGAAAATGTATACTACTGCAGCTGCACTTTGTCTTTTGGGGCCCCAATATCACTACGCAACCGATTTCGTGACCAATGGGAATATGGATGAAAATGGAGTCCTGAACGGAGATCTTATTATAAAAGGTAGTGGTGATCCAACCTGGTCATGGCGTTTTTATGAAAAGAACTACGATTCAGTCATGGTCCGATTTGTGGATTCGCTCAAGCTGAGAGGCATCACTGAGATCAGGGGCAACATTATCGGTGACGACAACGCTTTTGATGATCAGTCCCTGGGTTATGGGTGGTCATGGGACGATGAAACCTATTATTATGCCGCTCAGATTTCAGGCCTCTCGTATAGTGAAAATTATATTGATTATACGCTTATTCCCGATTCCGTGACCCTGGGAAATCCTGTTATTATCGAGTCCCATCCAAAGACCAGTTACATGAATTTGCGCAATGATCTTGTGACTGTGAGTAGTGATTCAGCTACGGAATGGAATTACGACCGGGAACGAGAGACCAACAACGCCTGGTTTGAAGGAAATTATCGTCTGGAAAAGGGGGAGAGTGAAGAAGCCATTACCGTCCACAACCCGACCCTGTTTACCGTACATGTTCTCAAAGAAAGACTGGAAGACGCGGGTATTTTGGTGAGTGGTTCGCCGGTGGATGTGGATGATCTGCCTGATTCACTGAATTATTCAGCCACAAATAAAATATTTACTTATTACTCCCATCCCTTGTCGGATATCATCGCAAAAGTAAACCGACCCAGTCAAAATTTTATCGCTGAAACCCTGCAGAAAACCCTGGGGGCTGAATTTGGCAAGGAAGGGTCCTCTCGAGAGGGTCGCAGAGTGCAGATGGCACTATATGATTCTCTAGGTATGGATACTCGTAATCTCCAGATACGCGATGGATCTGGTCTTTCCCGGCATAATCTGGTTTCACCTAACACCTCAGTTTCATTGCTGGAAATGATGTGGAATCATCCCTACCGCAGCTATTACATGGAATCTTTCCCTCTTTCAGGGGTCACTGGAACGATTGGTGAAAGAACGCGGGGGAGTAGTGCAGAGGGGAATGTACGTGCTAAAACCGGCTATATTGGATATGTGAGATCACTCAGCGGCTATACATGGACTCAATCGGGAGAGCCAATTATATTCTCCATCATGGTCAACCATTACACCATCCCCACTGGGAAAGTGAACCATATTCAGGACCGGATTGTAGCTCTCCTTTCAGATATGGAGTAGTCCTCATGAGAATTAAAAAGGTCAGTCATATCGCCGTTGCCGCTTCTGATACCCAACAGGCCAAGGTTTTATATCAAGATATCCTGGGCTTGAATTTCAGCGGTTCGGAGTCAGTTGAGCAGGAAGGGGTCACCACGCACTTTTATGATGCCGGCGAATCCAGCATTGAACTATTGGAACCCTTATCTGTTGAAACACCTGTAGGCCGTTTTTTAGAGAAAAGAGGACCAGGCTTGCACCACATCGCCCTTGAGGTGGAGGGTTTGGATGATTACGTCCTGAAGCTCAGGGAAGCCGGTATTGCACTGCTCAGTGATGAACCCCAAATGGGTGCCCACGATATGCGCATTATTTTCATCCATCCGAAATCCGCTGGGGGTGTCCTGATCGAATTGTGTGAGAAAACCTAGCCCTCAATCCTCATTTCTCTCAAAAGCGATTCATCCAACAACTCACCACGTGACGCTTCAGAAAGAAAAGCCAAGCTTTCCCACTGCAACATTTTAGATTTTCAGCATGAAGCCCATTGAAGCCCCCTACAAAGCAAAGCTGAAAAATTTGCCAACCCAGCCCGGGGTTTACTTCTACTATGATAAAAATGGCAAGATTATTTATATCGGTAAAGCCAAAATATTAAAAAATCGAGTAAAATCATATTTTACTGGAACCCCGGATAGCCCTAAAACAGCTCGTCTGGTTGCCAGGATTTGGGACCTTCAAACGCTGGTTACCCGTACAGAAGTGGAAGCCTTGCTGACTGAGGCAAATCTGATCAAACAGCATCGACCCCGCTTCAATATTGATTTGCGGGACGATAAAACTTTTCCCTATATCCGCATAACCAACGAAGATTACCCTCAGGTATTTGTCTGCCGCAGCATTGTGAAGGATGGATCCATTTACTATGGCCCCTATACGAATGTCAAAGGTCTCCGCGCCGCCCTGACGGTCATCAAGCGCATTTTCACCATCAGAAGCTGCAGCTATCGCATGGATGATGAATCTGTGGCTGCCAAAAAAGTGCAGCTCTGCCTGGACTATCATATCGGAAAATGTGATGGACCCTGTCAGGGACTGATAAGCAAGAACGAATATGCTGAAATGATCCATCGCGTGGAGGACTTCCTGAAAGGGAGGACGGATAGCGTGGACACCTATCTCTCAGAAAAAATGCAACAGGCAGCTGATCATCAGGAATATGAACATGCTGCCAGGCATCGCGATCAATTGGAAGCCGTAAGATCGTATGTGAGTAGACAACGCTTGAAGAGCAGTGATTTCGAGGATAGAGATGTATTGGGGGTGGCCAGACAGGACAATCTGACCTGTGGTATCCTGATCAGAATTAGAGCGGGAAAGCTCATCGGAAAAGAACAGTTTCGCTTCCGTGGAACCGAAGATGAAGGCCTGCCTGGCATTCTCAGCCGCATGATTACGCGGGTCTATGAAGATGCCTCTTTCATCCCCAGGGAAATATTGGTTCCTGATGAGATCGATGATGTGGACATGATCCACGCCTGGCTTAAGGATGTTTCTGGGGTCAAAATATCATTTATTATCCCTCAAAAAGGAGAGAAGAAGACCCTGCTGGATCTGGCCGAGCGCAATGCCGAATTGGTCTTGAAGGATTGGGCACTGGAACAGGCTCAGCGTGTAGAAATTGTACCAAAAATGGTCCGATCCCTCCAGGAAGATTTGAATCTGGAAGCTCCACCACGGCGCATTGAGGGTTTTGATATTTCCCATCTGGGTGGTACTGAGACCGTTGCTTCCATGGTCTGTTTTATCGATGGAAAACCAGCCAAACGTGAATATAGGAAATATCAGATTAAGACGGTAGATGGAATCGATGATTTTGCCAGTATGAAGGAGGTCATTCATCGCCGATTTACGAGAGTGAAAGCCGAGGGTCTCCCAGAAGCGGATCTCATCCTGATTGATGGCGGGAAGGGCCAGCTCAGTGCAGCCGTGCAAGTCCTG
>JAIPGJ010000037.1 GCA_021736185.1 Fidelibacterota bacterium
CATATTTCGCAGTAAAGCCTCCCGTTGAGAAGGAGGTTTCTTCAACAAAATCAAGATTTACATAGCTCTGGGGACCCCCACTGGCTCCCTGGGTTCCAAAGTGATTAATATTGGGTACTTCGATGTTGTCTATGATATAGAGATTTTCACTGGGTGCTCCGCCGCGGACGATCAGATCATTTCTACCCCCATCTGCCTGAGCAACGCCGGGAAGAATAGAAATAGCACGAACCACATCCTCAAACCCACCGGGAAGTCTTCTGATTTCCTCACTTGATTGAACCTGCGTACTGGATGGAGTATCAGGACTTTTGGTAAAATATTCTGCCACAACCACGGCGGCCTCCAACTCAATGACTGTTTCCTGCAATTCAATGTTGATAACTGCCGGTCGGTTTGATTTTACCACAACATCGCTAATTATACGCGATGAATAACCGATGTAGTCTACTCTCAAACGATAGGTGCCAACGGGTACCGACGATATATAAAAATTACCCTCCACATCTGTTGCTGAGCCACGATTGGCATCCTCGACAATAACGTTCGCTCCAATGATGGGCTGTTGGGTGGTTTCATCTATCACCTGGCCCTGGATGGAACTGGATTCCTGTCCCCAAAGCGAGGCGCTGCTTAATATCATGATGCTCAAAACAAAATTTTTCATTTTCAATCTCCAATAATCAAGGGCAATTCTAATGTTTTCTTTTCTCATACAGGACGAATATAGGCACGAATTATCACAGTGCAACAAATATTGCGCGTTATGCGCGATATATTTTAATATTAGAAATCCATACTGTTTAAATAACTGGATTTATCCACCTTTACATGGGCAAGACTTTTGCGCGTTATGTCCGTATATGGGTGAATATGGGGAGGGAAGTCTGGTCGAGGATAAATCAGGAAGCTTGAGGCGCATCTACTTTATAAATAAACATCAGTAGCCCAGCGACAATAAAACCCAAACTAAGGGTATAAAGGGGCGTGGTTCCAAAGGTCTCTACCAGGAGACCTGCAATTGAAATATAAATCACGATAAATGGAGCAACTGCCGTATCCAGAGCCGCGTAATAGAGTTTACGATCACCAAGCTCTCCGGCAAACTCATAGACAAAGACCATAAAGGAGGATTGGCCGGCACCAAAGGCCATTCCCACAAAAACAAAGACGAGATAGGCCATCCAGGGTTCCGTGGCCAGGATCGCTGTGAGCGCAGCCAGAAAGTGACCAATAAAGAATCCGCTAATCGACTTCTTGCGGCCATATATATCGCCAATATATCCAAATGCAATATTGAAAATAGCCTGTCCCACCACCAGGAAAAAGGTGAAGGTCCCGGCGGCACTCAGGGGTAGATCAAACCGGCTCTGCAAGTCAACTCCATAAAAGGCCAGAGGCATCATAGTGGCCGCTGCCAGTGCCCGGCTAAAAATATAATTACGGAAATTTCTATCCTGTGAATAGATGGTCCTCAATCGTTGCCACCATCGATCCAATTGTTCCTTTTTAGGGGATGCTGGATGAATGACCTTGATAAAAAGGAAGAAACTGTTGCCCACCAGAATGGCCAGGGTCATGATCAGAAACGCCGCCCCAAAATTCTTGGGGAAACTCAGGGTTTCCATGGATAAAACCACTTTTAATACATAGCCACCGATCATTCCCAAAATGGCGTTCACCGTGAAAGTGATGCCGAAAAATCTGCCGCGACGAGCCGCTAAGGTTATGGAAGCCAAAAAATCAGCCCACACAGGGATCAGAAACCCCACGCCTAAAGAATAGACAACCCATAAAAACAAATAAACGATAACCCCGGTATGACCCGTAAATTGAAAATAGTAAAATGCCAGGCCAAGCATAAAGGCGATGGGAGCCATGGAAAAGTGCAATCCGATATTCAGTTTTTTAATATTCGGGTGTTGACGAAAGAGATTCGCCGAAAGCAATTGTGGCAGCGCGACCAGCAAAATGAATCCGCCTGGGATCAGTCCAATGATAAAGGCAGAGGCACCCATCTGAGCCAGAAACATGGGTATGACTGAATTCATATTATGAAAGGCATTTGCAAAACCCCACAGGCCCTCCCCCGCGGCATTGAAAATGGTATTTCTAGTATGAATCTTTTGTGGGTTCAAGCTTTCCATGGCTAGAATGTAATCCATACGGCGATTCAAATAATATTTTGATTTGAAGCTCTGAGGTGAAAGATTGAAACATTAATAAGGAGCGAAAAAAAGCAAAATGTCCATTTTTATTGATTCTGCAAATCTCAAGCATGTCAAACTAGCCATGGAACTAGGCTGGGTAAAAGGTATCACCACCAACCCCCTGCTCTTGGCTCAATCTCAGCAGGATACCTCGACTTTACTCAAAGCACTCCGGGAACTGAGCGACGGCTCCATCTTTTATCAGCTTACTGCTGACACCTTCGATGCGGCATTGGCAGAAGCCCATCAAGCCATGCAAATACTTGAAAAGCAATTGGTGGTTAAACTACCACCGACTGAACTTGGGTTTCAACTGTGTTCAGAATTATCCTCCCGTATGGCTTGTTGTCCCACGGCCATCTATTCCGTTTCTCAGGCTCTGGTTGCCCGGGAAGCGGGGGCGCAGTATCTGGCCGTATATGTTAATCGAGCGACACGATTGATGGGGGATGGACTCAAATTAATTGAGGAAATATCTGGTGTATTGAGGGAGAGTCAGACCAAACTACTTGCGGCCAGCCTGAAATCGCCTGAGGAGGCCAGCCAGGCATTTTCAGCAGGCGCAGATCATTTGACACTACCCTATACAACGCTCATGGAAATGACCCAACACCCCCTGAGCGAGGCCGCAGTCAAACAGTTCAGGGAAGAGGGGAAAGGTCTAAACCAGTCCTAAGAGTATTGAGCGGTATTTGGATTCAGCATCATCTGAACGACTTAAAAGAATCACGGGCACGCTGGCGCCAACAATCACGCCCCCAACCTTACAGCCCCCCAATGCCGACAAGCCCTTCACCAGGTGATTGGCAGCAGTGGTGTTGGGCATGAGGAAAACATCGATCTCCCCGGCAATTTCAGAATCCAGACCTTTTTTTCTGGCGGCTTCTCTGGAGAGAGCCACGTCTGGAGCAATGGGTCCCTCGATGCGAACCTTGCCAGATAATTTTCTGACCACATTTTGGGCAATCACCGTTTCAGGAATCTTTTCGCTCACATTCTCTACCAGGCACATCATGCCAAATCGAGGTTTTTCAATGCCCAGCAATTTCAAATATTGGGTAATATTCTCCACCATCTGCTGGAAAACATTTTCATCGAGATGAAGGTTGATCCCTCCATCGCTGATAAAAAGAAATTTATGATAGTGCGGCGATTCGATGACAGCGATATGATTCAGCAATTCTCCCTGCCTCAAGCCCGTATCTCTGTCCAGGATGGCCTTCAAGAGCTCCCCAGTCTGTATCCTGCCCTTCATCAGCAGGTCCGCTTTGCCATCATGGATGTGCTTGATGGCATCCGCTGCCGGATTCTGACTATCAATGATTTCAAAGCCGGTGACCCCTGGCGCAATGAGTGATTCAATTTTTCGTGATTTTCCAAAGAGGAAAAATCGAGCCAAACCTTCTTCTTGGGCTCTTGTGGCAGCCTGTATCAGAACAGGATCCTCAGCGGCAACAAGAGCGACCCGCTTTGGCTTAGAATCCTTGACCAATTGATGAAGTTCGTTAAAGTTGGATATCATGTTGCTCACCCCAGGATATTAATAATGGCCGATGATCACGAGAGGTGGTCACCAGCCATTAATATATTCGCTGTTTTAATCAGGAGTGTTTGTTATTCTCCCAGAAAGGAACGAATTCCAAATTTGACCAGCAATTGTTTGGTATCAATATCGTTGACATCGGTACCTTTTTCGAAATTATATTCAGCTTCCACAGTGAGACCCACGTTCTTGGCCAGATTTAAAAGCAAACCCACACTGGCAACCAAACCTAATTCTGACTCATCCCGATTCTGTTCTTCATCGTTATAAAGCGTTTTATTGACCAGATAATTTGCACCACCCTTAATGAATGGAGTGAGTTCACTGTACTTGCCGCCCATAAAGAAATAGACTCGTGGCCCCAGTGACATGGTCACCACTTCAAAGACATCAGGATCATCTGGATCACCAAGCTGGTTCATGGATTTGCCATAACCCAGATCGATTCCAGCAGCGAACTGGGGGAAAAGGAAAAGAGCCAAATCGGTATTGATACCCCACAATGAGGATCTCAAGTCCTGACTCAGGTCAGTTTGATAAGTCCCTGAGCCGGAGATCATGATGGTCCCAGAGATCCGTGATGTGGAATAGGAGGTTTGTCCATAAGATAGAGTTAGCATCCCCATGAGAGCAAAAGCAATAAGTAGTGTCATTAGTTTTTTCATGTATAGTTCCTTTACTTTAATCAGTTTCTAAAAAGTGCTGAAAAATAGTTTTTCACGTCTTCTTCCGTGTGATCCTTGTCATTTCTCGTAGCTTTAGGTTCGACACTTTCACCAGCTGATTCCCCAGGCTCTTTGTTCACTGTTTTTTCATTCTCAGAATCTAAATCGACGTCAACCCCGCTTGCCTTGCCTGCCTGTTTAAGCATATCATCAAAAGTGCTTTCAAAATGCTCGGTACTCTCCTCAAACAACGCATCAAGATCCTCGTCCGTTTGCGGTTTTGCATATTCAGAACCCTTAGATGTTTTATCTACTGTCTCGTCCAGGTCATCCATTTCCAGACGCTCCCCAACACTTTCTTCAGCCTGTGTTTCACTCAGATCTGTCAATTGTAATACCGAATCGTCCTCTTCAAATTCCTCTTTAATAAAGTCGGCGCTTTCATCTTCAACTTGATCATCTACAGCTTCATGCTTTAGTGGGTCGTCATCAAAGGTTTGAAATTCAGGAGTATCGGTCTCTTCTTCATCCCCCTCCTCTTCCTCAGCTTCAGGTATTGCCTCCTGGTCTTTTTCTAATGTTTCAAAGGTCTGCTCAACATTATCATCAAACAAAGGTATCTCCACATCGGGCTCGGGAGGTTCAACCGAATCATCCTTGATCTTTGGATCCTCATCTGGTTCAAGAAAAGCTGAGTTAACTGACTCGTTCTCTTGTGGCTGACTACCTGCTTCCCTCTGTACCTCAGAATCTGAGGGATTAGAATCGCGCGCTCTTTCTTTCAAACTTTCTTCAGGATTTTCCTGCTGTGGTTCTGGCCGATTTGAAGTGTTATTGTTTTCATCAAAGATTTTTGCCTGATCCTCGTTTTTCTTGTCCTCAAAATCTTCCGGGTCTTCATCTGACGAGTTGAACTTGGTGATCTGGACTTCAGTTAGAGTGAGAAGACCTTCTTTTATCAAGGGCTGAATACGCTCAATGTATCTATTGATTCTATTTGTCCTGCCTTGAAACTCCAACACCACAGGTAAGTTTTCCGAGGATCTCAGAATCTTTAACTTTGTGGATTCATTTTGATCTCCAAAGAAGCCTTTGTCCCCAATGGTGACGGTTCCTCCTGATAAACGGCTGTTGAAAGCAATCTCTAAAAGCAGTTCATAAAGGACGATTCCCTCGTACTTATCATTTTTACTGATAAAAACGCAGAGCTTCTGTCCTGCAAAATATTCAAGCATATGGTAATTCCGTTTTCATGACCACAATGTAACGATGCTTAGCCCTGCCTACACGGCAATAAGTGTTCAGATAACATTTCCACGATTTTATTGGCCGCTCTCCTTTCTGAACTTGCTTATTTGAACATCTGTTCTGGTAAGCAGTCCTTCACTAAGCATGGGTTTAATTTTCTCAAGATAGGCTTCAATTTTATGTACTCTTCCGACAAACTCCAGAATTAAAGGTAAATTTTCAGCCATACGTAATATTTTCATTGAATGAATCTCACCATGTGCGCCAAAACCTTCTCTTCCGCGCACAATTGTCCCTCCTGATAATCCTATTTCAAGAGCTATTTCCAAAAGAAGTTCATGTAATACGCGACCTTCATATTTATCGTCCTCCCCAATAAATATGCAAAGTTTTTGACCCGTATAATCTTCATACATATTGGTCCCCTCCTAACCTTGGGATCGTTTATAAAGAATTCACAATGAACAGGACCGATGATACGATTCAGAATGGATAAATCAAATGACTTCGTCGATTTCATTTCTTGGACCGGTCATGCTAAAGCTCAGAATTCCAGAATAAATCACCACAATTTAGCGATGCTGACCCCGGCCCATACAGCTATAAGTGTTCCCGCCAGATTGGTCACAATGTTTAATCCAGCAAACATCCATTCACCGGTTCGCAGGAGATTGAGGGTTTCCAGTGAAAAGGTTGAATAGGTGGTAAAAGCACCCAGCAAACCAACCAGCAATAACAATCGAAGCTCTTGATTCACCATCATTTTCTCAAGAAAAAGTGTGGCAAAAAACCCCAGAAGAAAACTTCCGAGGAGGTTCACTGATAAAGTTCCCAGGGGGAAACGGTCGCTTAAGCGTTGAGCCAAACCACTGATCCAATAGCGGCCAATAGCGCCGAGGAAGCCCCCCACTCCAACAGCAATTATTTTACTGAATTCCATCTTCCTATTACTCCAGCTCATGGGGCAGTGGAATCAGAAACACTTCATCACAGACCACCGTTTTCATGCTCTTGAAGTAAATCCAGCCTGCGCTGAATAGAACTGCCGAGCCAATAATCCAGGGTAAACCCAGGTCCGCCAGTGTGGCAGTTTCTTCATCTAAACCCATAAATAGACCTGAAAAAGCTGAAAGGTTAAACAAAGCATGAGTCAATATTGGAATGAGAATATTGCCCGTCTTGGTCATAAGCCATGCCAGTAGTATCCCCAGGGCCAACAACTCCAGCAGGGCCGGGAAATAAAACAGATAGCCCACATGGAAGAGGGCAAAAATGATGGTTGGAATCACCATGGCCGGGATAATTGACCCAAAATGATAGAACAGGCTTTGCTGTAGAAGCCCCCTGAAAAGGAATTCCTCAACCACAGGCGCAACCAGGACGGCGGCAGCAATGAGTACCACATTGGCCAACACACCTCCATCGAAGAGCGTTTCGTCCAACTCCTGCAAAAAATGCGGTACGGGAAAATAGGGTAAAACAATGACCTCAAAAACAGAGACCAGGCCAATGACTCCACCAATAAACAACACCGACATTCCAATGGTAATGGGCGACACAGCCTGGAGAGGCAAAACCTTGAGCACACCCAGTTTACGTTGTTTTAAAATGAAAAATGGTGGAATTAAAATAGCTAATTCACCAAAAAGCATAACCATACGATCCAAAAGATCATTGTTTTCTATCCCAGATATCATGCTTTGCAGACTGAGGCCAACAAATAGACCCAGAAACATACTGGCAGCCACCATGAGATAGGCTTCTCTGGTATTAAATATATGGAATGAGAATCGTTTCAATGGGCGATTTCTTTTTTGCAAACCCGCGCTTGCTAGCATCAAAATGGGGTGAAAATGAAAGTTGAGACGACAACCATCACTTTCACCCCATAATAAACCGTCAGAGCGTCAGATTATTCTTTAATAACCCAGACTTTGACTTCAGCTTTGATATCCGTGGCAACCTTGATTGGCACATTGTAGATACCCAGAGCTTTAAGAGGCTCTTCCAGCAGGATATCACGTTTGTCGATCTCATAACCTTTTGCTGCCAGAAGTTCTGCGATATCAGCAGCAGTCACAGCACCAAAAACCTTATCTTCCTCACCGACCTTCACTGAGGTTTCAAGGGATAGATTTCCAAGCTTGGCAGCAAGTTGCTCAGCCACGACAGTGGCACGAGCGTTGCGGTTATCCTTAAGTTTCTTCTCTTCTTCAAAGACACGAGAAAAACTTCTGGTGGCCGGATAAGCCAGTTTCTGGGGAATCAGATAGTTCCTGGCAAATCCATCTTTTACATTGACAGTTTCACCAGCCAGACCTAAGGATTCAATATCTTCACGTAGAATAATTTTCATGATCAGATCCTCTTTCCTAGGCGTTCTTTACGTCATTGGTATATGGCAATAGAGCAATATTCCGGGCACGTTTGATGGCGGTTACCAGCTCTCTTTGATGCAGGGAGCAGGTACCGGTGATACGGCGTGGCAGGATTTTTCCCTGCTCGGTCACAAAGCGACGCAGCATTGATGGATTTTTATAATCAATTTCCATTTTCTTGTTTTCACAGAATTTGCAAATCTTTTTTCTATAGGTGAACATTTTCATAATAAATACTCTCTTTCTCTAATCCGGCTGATTACTCTGCGTCCGCAGGCTTTTCAGCTTCTTCTTCAGGGGCTTTTTCAGCGGATTCTTCACTATCAGCGTCAGCTGATTCAGGCGCTTCAGCCTTTGTAGCTTCAGCTATTTCCTCAGGGGCTTCTTCAGCGGATGTTTCCTCAACTGCTACAACTTCAGCTACTTCCTCAGGGGCGTTAACGGGTGTCTCCGCAACTTCTGCGACTTCGATATCGTCTTGAACTACATCTTCTATCTCATCAATATCATCAATAACTTCATCTTCTTCATCTTCATCTTCTACATAGCGACGCGGTTTTTGACCATCGCCAGAATCCCTGGAATCTCTGGAGCCTGGGCGCCGACCACGCTCAGCATCAACTGTCTGAGGTACTGACAGGGTCTCAAAATCTGGAAATTCATCAAGACGGATCGTCATATAGTGAAGGATGCCTGATTCGATTTCAAATTCGCGAGCGAGTTCAGAGATATCCGGGTTTTCGCCCTGAAAATGCATTAAAACATAATTTCCATAGCGTTCTTTATCGATAGCGTAAGCCAGTTTGCGTTTGCCCCAATGTTGGGTATTCACAAGCTCACCACCTACGTTCTTAAGGACTTCTTCCACTCTTCCAACAACTGCGGAGATTCCTTCACTATCAAAGTTGATATTTACAATATAAAGGCACTCATACTTTTTCAAGAGCGAACCTCCTTATAGGCCTATGGTTGCAATCAAAGGTGCAATCACCAGTGACACAACCGACATTAATTTTATCAAAATATTCAGTGATGGTCCTGAGGTATCCTTGAAGGGATCACCTACGGTATCACCGACAACGGCAGCTTTATGAATGTCGGAACCTTTTCCATATTTAATTCCGTCTATCTCTACTCCGTTCTCTATCATTTTCTTAGCATTGTCCCAGGCACCACCAGCGTTAGACTGGAAGATTGCCATAAGAACACCGGTTACAGTAACACCGGCCAACAAACCACCGAGAGCTTCGGCACCAAAGAGATATCCGACAACAACAGGTGTCAGAATTGCCATGAGACCTGGCAACATCATCTCTTTAATGGCAGCTTCAGTAGAAATGGTTACACATTTACCATATTCAGCCTTGCCCTCTGCGGCATCGAAGATTTTCTGGTCTTCTGCAGACATTTTCTCATCTTCTTTATACTTCTTCATAACGAGTAAGGCAGCTGTGAGTTCAGGAATGGTCTTAAACTGACGACGTACTTCTTCTATCATAGACATGGCAGCTCTTCCAACGGCACCCATCGCCAATGATGAAAAGACAAAGGGTAACATGCCTCCAACAAACAAGCCGGCCATCACCGTCGGATCGGTAATACTGATACTCATGGGATCTCCACCACGAATCACTTCTACAGTGGTACGAAAGGCTGCGAAGAGAGCCAGCGCAGTCAAGGCAGCCGATCCAATAGCGAAGCCTTTACCCACGGCCGCTGTTGTGTTACCCACAGCATCCAGTTTATCGGTTCTCTGACGCACTTCTGGCGGTAGCTGAGCCATTTCAGCAATACCACCGGCATTATCTGAAATAGGACCATAGGCATCAATGGCCAGCTGCATTCCTGTATTGGCTAACATTCCCAGGGCAGCCATGGCAATACCATAGAGACCTGCAAAATGAAAAGCGGCCATAATACTGGCGGCAATTATCAGGACCGGGATAGCGGTTGACTGCATCCCCACACCCAGGCCAGCAATCAGGTTGGTTGCAGCACCCGTTGCAGATTGGTTCACAATAGAATTTACGGGACCTTTATTGGTGCCTGTATAATGTTCGGTAACAAAACCGATTCCAAGACCGGCAGCCAAACCAATGGTACTGGCCCAGAAAACACCATAACTGGTATATTCTACACCACCCAGTGCGAAGGTGGCAGGCAACATCATGGTGATCATAAAAAACATGACTACGACCATCAGTCCTGATGACCCGAATTCACCAATATTGAGCCCTCGCTGTGGATCACCACCCTCTTTCACCGAAACCATAAAAGTACCTGAGATGGAAATCAGGATTCCTGCAGCAGCGATAAGTAATGGAAGAAACACAAATTCAGGGGCCAGAGCACCGCTTACCATAATGGTCGCGCCCAACACCATAGAACCTACAATCGATCCTACATAGGATTCAAAAAGATCAGCGCCCATACCAGCCACATCACCAACATTGTCACCTACGTTATCAGCAATGGTTGCTGGATTGAGTGGATGATCCTCAGGGATACCGGCTTCAACTTTTCCAACCAGGTCAGCGCCAACATCAGCAGCTTTGGTATAAATACCACCACCAACGCGGGCAAATAATGCAATGGAGCTGGCTCCCAGCGAAAAGCCTGAGAGTACGGACATTACCATGCTCATATCGGTAAAGATTTCTCTATAGATCAGGAACAAACCACCCAGACCAATCACACCCAAACCCACAACACTCAGACCCATCACGGACCCGCCGGCAAAGGCAACACCCAGTGCTTTGGACAGACCGGTACGAGCTGCCTGTGATGTGCGATAGTTGGCTTTGGTTGCAACGCGCATACCAAGGAAGCCAGCCAGGCCTGAGGCCAGGGCACCCACAACAAATGAAGCGGCTACCAGAGGACTTTTCCCTTCGCCACTATTGGCAAGGCCTAACAGGATAGCAACAGCAACAATAAATATTGCCAGAACACGATATTCAGCTTTCAGAAAAGCCATGGCACCCTCAGCAATGTGCTTGCCAATAGTTTTCATGGTTTCAGAACCTTCATCCTGCTTATTGATCCATCCTGTTTTCCAAAACGCGAACGCCAAGGCAACAAATCCTACAACAGGAACCCAGATCATCATCTCACTCATATTAATTTTCCTCCTTTAAATCCTCAGCCTGAGTTTTTCGGGGATTGATATTGAAACGGTTCATCGTGTTATCAATATCATCTTTCAGCCAATACTCAAGGGCATCAGCCGCCTTACCTAATTGCTCAGGGAGAACATTCAAATCGTCTTTAGAATAGTTTTCTAACACATAATCTTCAGAAAGCCGCCGCCCCTGATCTCCACCAATACCCATGCGTATGCGTGGAAAGTTTGTGTCGTTCAGCTGTTGAATGACCGATTGCATTCCCCTGTGTGTTCCAGCACCACCCTGCTTACGCAGGCGCAGCTCCGGGAAGAGAATGTCAAGATCATCAAATACAAGCATGCAGTTTTCTGATGTAATTTTGAAGTAATCGACCAAATGACGCACAGCCTGACCACTGTTATTCATATAAGTGGTTGGCTTCATCAGGATAGCATCCCGCTCTGCGCTTTTAGCAAACACATAGTTGCCCTTGCCGGGTCGAAAAGCGACCTGCCAGCGTTGGGCAACTTCATCAATAACCATAAAGCCCGCGTTATGTCGGGTTTTGCTATACCGATCTCCGGGATTTCCAAGGCCAATGATTGCTCGCAACACACTACGTCTCTTTGAAACCGATTATTTTTCGTCACTATCTGATTCAGATTCATTGTCTTCGTCTGATTCTTCACCATCTTCATCAACGAATTCCAGATCTTCTTCATCTGTTTCAATAACCGGTTCTTCCATTTTCTGCGGAATAACAACCGAAATGATGGTGATGTCCTCAGCAAGCAGAATTTCATAGTCATCGCTGTGGATATCACTGGCATGGATACCGTCACCGACATTTAAACCACTGACATCAACTTCAATGGAGTCAGGCACGTCTTCTCCCTTACAACGAACCACGACTTCGTGGATAGGCTGCTGGAGTACGCCACCTTCTTTGACACCAATTGCAGTTCCAACGGCCAGAACAGCAACGGGAATTTCGATGATGTCGCGCAGACGAACACCCAGAAAGTCGATATGCAGGATTTTGTCTGTGACTGGATGCCATTGGACGTCTTTAATCATCGCCCGCTTTTGTTCGCCGTCAATCGTAATGTTAAAAATTTGTTCTCCTGAGTGCAGGGCTTCGCGGAGATGTGTTTCGGTCATAACATAAGATTGGGCTTCTTCGCCACCTGAATAAAAATTCACGGGTACAAAGCCATCTTTGCGGAGTGCTTTTGCGGCTCTCCGACCAAAGGTACTTCTCTGCTCAATCTGCAACTCAAAACGTTCTTTAGATTTTGCGTGAGCCATTTTTTCTTCCTTTATCTCTTTATACTATATATCAAATAAAACACTGATTGATTCTTCGTTATGGATTCGCTGTATTGCTTCCCCAAATACGGGAGCCACACTAATGGAAATCAGTTTATCCATTTGCTTTTTGGAATCGATCTGAATCGTGTCTGTTACCAAAATACGATCAATGGGCGCTTTTTTCAGGCGCTTGATGGCCGGACCAGACAACACGCCATGGGTCACCGCGGCGTTCACTGACACCGCCCCCATGCCTCTGGCTTTTTTTGCTGCTGCTACCAGTGTGCCCGCTGTATCAACCATATCATCCATAATTAAAACATTTTTTGCACCAACCTTACCAATCAGATGCATCACCTCGGCTTTGTTGTGCGCCGGTCGGCGTTTATCTATAATCGCCAGACTCGCATCTAACAGTTTTGCATATGAACGCGACATGGGCACCGAACCGATATCTGGTGCCAAGACCACCAGGTTATCAAGACCCAACCTCTTAATTGCCCCGACCAGGACTTTCTTAGAGTACAGATGGTCAAAAGGGATGTTAAAATATCCCTGAATCTGGCTACTGTGTAAATCCATGGAGACCACCCGGTCCGCTCCAGCGGTTTGAATCAAATCAGCAAACAATTTGGCACTGATTGGCACGCGAGGTTGATCTTTACGATCCTGTCTGGCATAGCCATAGTATGGGAGCACTGCCGTGACACGGCGGGCTGATGCTCGTTTGGCAGCATCCAACATCAACAGCAACTCAATCATGTTGGTGTCCGGTGGATTGGTACTCTGGATAATAAAGACATCTTCCCCACGAATGTTTTCATCAAAGCGCACCCACAACTCACCATCGCTAAATGGCTTAATTGTCATTTTTCCTAGCTCAATGTTCAGATACTTGGCGATAGCCAGTCCAAACTCTGGGTTGGATCGGCCACAAAAAAATTTGGGATTCATTTGCTGGACTTCCGTTTGTTGGTTGGCGTTTAGTTAATAACTGTTCAAGTCGTCCCGGCTCTGACTTTTATCAGAGACCAGGTACATGCTGACTTGAAACAGAAAGTGTTCCGGGAGGAGGATTCGAACCCCCATGACCAGCTCCAAAAGCTGGTGTCCTACCATTGAACGATCCCGGAAGATGAAACATTAGATGAAGGGGAGGGTGATCTGGGTATGGTAACGGTTTATAAAAAACAATTGAGCGGCCTTTGCTTGATCAAGGCTGTCAAAGATGCCATACACAGTCGAGCCACTACCCGACAAACTGGCAAAATACGCTCCTTGGTCAAGGAGTTCACTTTTTAGTGTGCCAATTTCTGGATGCATATGAAAAACAACAGATTCAAATTCGTTTTCAAAAAACCGTACCAAAGTTGCCTTCTCTAAAAGGCGGCCAAAAGTAAACGGCGGTGCAGGGGGTGTCAATGGTATTTTTAGTGCTTCAAATGCTTGTTTTGTCGAGATATGAATGGGGGGGATAACCATCAGAAAGACCGCTTAAAAACCCAGTTTCAGGGGCTGGAGGCGTTCACCTACACCGCTGCCATGCTGCAGCCCCCCTTCCAGGAAAAAGGGCACATCTGCTCCGAGCTGCAAGGCCAGATCAAAAAGGCGGTCTTGGGACAGGGGCTCGTGGACGATTCGATTAAGTCCCTTAAGCACGGCGGCGCCATCGGCACTTCCACCTCCGATGCCAGAACCAGGCGGTACTTTTTTCTCCAAAATGATCTCAACCGGAATATCCTCTCCCTGGGCTTCGACAAATATTTCTCGGGCTTGATTACAGATATTGTTGCCACCATCATTGAATGTTAACCCTGTTTGACGAAAAGTATAGGATGCTGCTGGTGCGAAATGGAGCAAGTCACCCCAGTCCAATTCAAGGAAAACCGTATCCAAATCATGATATCCATCAGATCGTTTTCCAGTGATATGAAGATCTAGATTGACTTTGGTGTGGGCCGCCAGGGAAAAAGGTGAAAAATCCATGCTTCAATTTTGGTTTGGGAAAGTCAAAACACCACCATTTTATGTCGTACGCGAGGAAAGGAAATCGACCCTGTGGCAATATTCAGCAGGTGTGACTGACTGGCGCTTACCTCGATTGTCTTTCAAATGGGTAATAGATCAGAGGGTTCTGAAATTTTCGCGGATTGCCTGTGTGTCAGCCTCTGACACATTTTGAAAAGTCATTGCAAATTACTTTCTGGGGGAAATACAGTTTCAGATGGAATTGCCAGGGTATTTATAGCAAAATTTCAGCGGATTTCATTTTCTTCAGAAAGATTCTCTTTCACGATCAAATAACGATGGATCAGGAAGCCCCCTATGATGGCAATAATCAGTACCGACACTGCCGTATTATATTCTTTCAGATATACGCCAATCTGCTCCCAGTTTTCGCCAATGGTACTGCCCAACCAGATCAAAGTGCCATTCCAGAATAGGCTGGAAATCAGGGATAGCAAGATCACCTTCCAGAGCCTCAATTTGCCAATACCTGCGAAAAGTCCGATCATACTGCGCAGCCCGGCCATAAAGCGATTGATCAGAACCACCCCATAACCCCAGCGAACAAAGAGTCGCTCAACCCTGAGAAGACTCTTATCAGAAAACCAGGTTTGCTGTTTTGAATACATAAAGCCTCTACCATACCGGAATCCAACCCAATAAAGCGTCATAAAGCCCAACACACTTCCTAGCAGGGTTGTAACCAGGGCAGCTGAAAATGAGAGATGACCACGACCTACCAGATAGGCGCCAAACACCAGGATGGTATCGCCAGGAATTGGTGGAAAGATATTTTCAATATAGGATGCAAGAAAAATACTTAAAAAAACGAGGAAGGGGGGCGCCTGTTCAATATAACCCAGGAGTAGATCTAACAGATGCGACATGCTTATTGTCTATGCGTCACCAGGCACACAGCCTGGGCTGCCACGGCCTCTCCGCGACCTGTGATTCCCAATTTCTCAGTGGTGGTTGCTTTTACCGAAACCTTATCGAGAGATATTTGCAATGCATCAGCCAATTTTTGGCGCATTTCTGGTAAATAGGACATGACCTTGGGTTGTTGTAAAACCAGGGTGGCATCAACATTGGATACGACATAGTGCTGTTCGTGAATCAGAGCAACAACCTGTACCAGGAGATCGATTGAATAACTGCCTTCAAAATTGGGATCTGTATCGGGAAAGTGTTGACCGATATCCCCCAAGGCCAGAGCTCCCAGCAGGGCATCGGCAATGGCGTGAGTCAGGGCATCTCCATCTGAATGACCCAGTGTGCCTTTTTCAAAAGGAATCTTAACGCCCCCCAGGACCAGATCTCGATCTGCCACCAGGCGATGAACATCATAACCTGTACCTATTCTCAGGCTGGGTGTTGGGGGCTGAATGTCTGGTGTTTTACTCATATGAGTTCTGTACTTGTTTTACAACGAATCAAACGAATTTTACGAAGTAGATATTTTAATAACATATCTTTCGACTTTCGACTTTCGACTTTCGACTTTCGACTTTTAACTAATAAACATGGCATCGCCATAGCTGAAAAAGCGATACTTGTTTTCAATGGCCACTTTGTAAGCCTTGAGGATTTTTTCCTTTGATGAAAAGGCTGACACCAACATTAAGAGGGTTGATTTGGGCTGGTGAAAATTGGTAATAATGCCATCAACAACTCTGAAAATGTATGGGGGATAGATAAATTTATTGGTCCACCCATCACCTGGCTCCAGTTCGCGAGGATACATCACTGCTGATTCAAGTGCACGTACTACGGTGGTTCCAACACCAATAACGCGTCGACCTTCTGCTTTAGCCTTCTTTATGGCAGTAACCGTCTCTTCAGGAACATTAAAATATTCAGCGTCCATTTGATGCTTGGTGATATCTTCAACATTAACTGGTCTAAAGGTTCCCAGCCCGACATGCAGGGTCACTTTGTGTATTTCCACACCCTTGTCTCTGGCTTTCTTCAGCAGTGCTTCTGTGAAGTGCATTCCTGCAGTTGGAGCCGCCACAGCACCACGGTGCTCTGCATAAACGGTTTGATAGCGATCCTTGTCTTCAGCATTGGCTTCCCGTTCGATATATGGAGGAAGGGGCCATTTGCCGACCTCATCAAGAATGGCATAGAAATCGCCACCATTTTTATCAAAGCGCACGACACGTCCACCGGAGACTGTGTTATCAACCACGTCACAGGTGATCTTGTCTTCGATGACCAGCTTATTCCCTACACGCACCTTCCGGGCAGGCTTCACCAGCGTTTCCCAGAGATTGTTACCCAGTTCCCTCAATAAAAACAACTCGATTTCTGTGTCGGTTTTATCCTTTCTGGCGAAGAGTCTGGAAGGAAATACTTTGGTGTCATTAAGAATAAGAACATCCCCTGATTTGAGAGAATCTACAATCTTGGAAAACTTGCTGTGCTCCACCTCTCCAGACTGGGCATCCATGATGAGCAGCTTTGATCCATCACGTTTGGCAGTGGGATGTTGGGCAATTAATTCCTCTGGTAATTCATAATCGAAATCTGACAGGGTCAGGGCTTTTGCGCGATCAAACAGCATATATTAGTCTTTCTTTTTTTGAAAAATGTTGGTTTGGGACAATTCGGCTTTTAATACAAAGCCTAAATGCCTGTAAGCTTGAGGGGTTGCCTGTCTACCACGAGCAGTTCTAACCAGAAAGCCTTCCATGATAAGAAAGGGTTCATAAACTTCTTCTAGGGTGTTGGCCTCTTCACCAACAGCCACAGAAAGAGAGTTTAGGCCAACAGGTCCGCCATCAAATTTTTCTATGAGTGCCTTGAGTATCCGCTTATCCATATCATCGAGACCATACTCATCCACATTCAACATCCCGAGAGCATCATCGGCAATTTGTTTATCAATGATTCCATTGCCCTTAACCTGGGCAAAATCCCGGGTCCTTCGCAATAAACGGTTAGCAATGCGAGGAGTTCCCCTGCTGCGACGAGCCAGTTCCAGGGCACCATCATCATCAATGGGAACATTTAAAATATTTGCCGAACGTTTTATAATCTGTAACAGTTGCTCTGGTTCATAAAAATCCATTCGCAGGACGACGCCAAATCGAGCTCGCATAGGTGGCGTAAGCAATCCGGCTCGCGTGGTGGCTCCAATCAGCGTGAACGGCTCGAGGTTCAATTGGACGCTACGAGCACTGGGTCCCTTGTCAATCATGATGTCGATACGATAGTCTTCCATGGCAGAATACAAATACTCTTCCACCACATGGTTCAGGCGATGCACCTCATCTATAAAGAATACATCCCGCTCTTCAAGGTTTGTCAGCAGGCCAGCCAGGTCGGCGGCTTTATCGAGAACCGGTCCAGAAGTGATTTTGATATTCACCCCTAATTCTTTGGCAACCAGCATAGCCAATGTGGTTTTTCCCAATCCAGGGGGGCCAAAGAGCAAAACATGATCCAGCGCTTCATTACGCTGTCTGGTAGCCTCAATAAAGATCTTCAGTTGAGCAACCGTATCCTCCTGACCTACGAAATCTGCCAGAGTTTGTGGCCGTAAGGCACGGTCAAACTCCTGTTCTTCAGTCATAAGTTGGGGTTGTGTTAAATCACTCATTTTATCCGTCTATGCTTGTCTCTCTCTGGATTTTGATCTCAGAAATTACCACTAAAATTGTGCCGGCAAATATAGTCGGCCAGGGGGGCGGTTTCCAAGTGAAGCCTTAACAATAGCTTTGGGCCAGGAATTCAGATATTTAAGGGATGAAATGATGTTACTTAGCCAGCATTTCTTTTAAGTAGTGCCCTGTGTAGGATCTTTTAACCCTGGTTATCTCTTCAGGCGTACCCATGGCTAATAATTCACCACCACCGTCTCCACCTTCTGGACCAAGATCAATCACATGGTCAGCAGATTTAATGACATCCAGATTATGTTCAATAACCAACACGGTATTGCCTTTGTCCACCAAACGATTTAAGACCGTGAGGAGCATGTTTACATCGGCAAAATGCAGGCCTGTGGTTGGTTCATCCAGGATGTAAAAGGTACGGCCCGTTCCAACCTTACTGAGCTCACTGGCCAACTTAACCCGTTGAGCTTCACCACCTGATAGGGTGGTTGCCTGCTGACCCAGTTTTATATAGCCAAGACCAACATCTACAAGCGTATTCAGTTTTCTCTTCAGCGCCGGTATGGCCTTAAAGAATCCATAAGCTTCTTCAACAGACATATCAAGTATTTCAGAAATGTTTTTCTTTTTATAATGTATCTGGAGCGTTTCTCGGTTGTACCGTTTCCCTTTACAGTCTTCACACTGTACGTACACATCAGGCAAAAAATGCATCTCGATTTTTCGAATTCCATCTCCCTGACAACTTTCGCAACGACCACCCTTCACATTGAATGAGAATCTACCCGGCTTATAACCACGCAGTTTGGATTCTGGAAGCTGGGAAAACAGGTCTCTGATAAAGGTGAAGGCCCCGGTATAAGTTGCCGGATTGGATCGCGGTGTCCGACCAATGGGGGACTGATCAATATTAATGACTTTGTCTATATAAGCCAGCCCTTCAACTCTGTCAAAAGGCAAGCTTGTGATTTTGGTGTTGTAAATGGATCGTGCCATGGCAGGGTAAAGAGTCTGATTAATCAACGACGACTTACCCGAGCCTGAGACACCAGTGACGCAGATGAACTTACCCAGGGGGAAATCCATCGTGAGATTTTGAAGATTATTCCCTCTCGCACCGATTAAAGTAATTTTACTGTTTTTTCCTTCTCGTCTTTGTAGTGGAACTGGAATAGACAATTCACCAGTTAAATATTTTGCAGTGAGAGATGTTTTATTTTTGAGAAACGATTTTGGCGGTCCAATGGCGACAATCTCGCCCCCATGTTCTCCTGCACCAGGTCCCATATCAACCAGGATGTCGGCTTCTTCCATGGTTTCCTGATCGTGTTCGATAACAATGACCGTATTTCCTAAATCTCTCAAATGTTTTAACGTTTCAATAAGTCTACGATTATCACGTTGGTGTAAACCTATGGACGGTTCATCTAAAATATAAAGAACGCCAACCAGTTGAGAACCAATCTGTGTGGCCAATCGAATTCTTTGTGCTTCTCCTCCAGATAAAGTGCCAGCAGTTCTAAACAAAGTTAAATAATCCAGCCCGACATTAACCAGAAAACTTAATCTTTCTTTAACTTCCTTTAAGATTTGTTTTCCAATTTGTTCTTCAGTGTCTGTAAGTTTTAATTCATTAAAGAATGCTTGTAATTCTTTAATCGGTAAATTGCTCAAATCGGTAATACTCTTTTTGCCCAAAAATATATGGTTTGCTTCAATTCGGAGACGTGATCCACCACATGTTTCGCATGGTAGGGAACTCATATAGCCTTCGATCCACTTTCTTACTCCAGGCGATGTGGTTTGTTTATATCTGCGTTCCAGGTTGGGGATGACACCCTCAAAGCCGCCTTCGTACTCACCTTTCCACCTGTCGGATTCGTAGGCCATTTTAATCTTTTTATTACCAGTCCCTCTAATGATAGCTTCCCTGGCCTCTTCGCTGATGCTGTTCCATGGTTGAGTAAATTTAAAATTATAGTGCGCCGCCAGACTTTTAAGAATTGCAGCATACCAATTGCCCCGGGGTTGTTCGCCAAGAGGAGCTATGGCGCCCTGTAATAATGTTTTACGTTTGTCTGGTACGATGAGATTTATGTCTATGCTAGTTTGCATACCAAGACCATCGCACTTTGGACAGGCACCATAAGGACCATTGAAAGAAAATAAACGGGGTTCCAAATCGGGATAGCTTATCTCACAGTAGGGGCAGGCATAATGTTCTGAAAAGACATGCTCCTCTTCTCCAACCACATCAACAATGACCATGCCTGAACCATGTTTTAAAGCCAGCTCCACGGAATCAGTCAATCTATCTTTAAACTCTTCATTTATGATGAGACGGTCGATAACAATTTCTATTTTATGCTTTTTGTTTTTATCAAGAGTAATTGCTCTGCCAACCTCTTGAATTTTGCCATCAATACGTACGCGAACAAAACCCTCTCGTTTAATCTCTTTGAAGGTTTCTTTAAATTCCCCTTTACGACTTTGAATAATAGGAGATAATATTTGTATGTTTGCATCCGGCTTTAGATTTAAGATAGAATCCACAACCTGTTGAACCGTCTGTCTTGTGATTGGACGACCACAGTTATAACATTCTGGTTTAGCAATCCTGGCGAAGAGCAGGCGAAGATAGTCATGAATTTCTGTCACTGTACCGACTGTAGAGCGTGGATTCCTTCCTGCTGATTTTTGTTCGATGGAGATAGCTGGAGATAATCCGTCGATGTAGTCCACATCTGGCTTTTCCATCAAACCCAAAAATTGACGGGCATATGCCGACAGGGATTCAACGTATCTACGTTGACCCTCTGCATAAATTGTATCAAAGGCCAATGAAGTTTTACCAGATCCTGACAGACCTGTTATCACTATAAATTTATCTCTTGGAAGTTCCAGGTTAACGTTTTTTAAATTGTGCTCGCGGGCACCGTGTACTACTAATTTATCACTACGCATAAAATCCTCAATTCAAACTTTGAAGATATTTGAAGGAGTAGCCTGGTGGAAGAACAATTTAGGTTATTTTGGATATTATTCGGATTTCATGCCCGTTGTCGACCGCTTGCTTTCTTGTGGCTTACTCAATTCATTAGGTGCGTTTTTGTGCACCTTCTGTTCGGTTGCAAGTCGGGTCACCTTGTAAAATCATGATCAGCTCCAAAATCAAGTTAGAATGCAGTCCCATGGATTTAGATTTAGGCCAATGTCAATAACAAGGAGTTATCAACAGCCTCGGTTGGGCTCAGCATTTTAAGCCGACTCACACATCAGTTTAGATTCTTTGGCAATATTATCTCAGGGAGGTATTATAGTTATACGTTCATTGGAGGAATATCCTGTCACAGAACAGCGCCACATGACGTCTTGATCCTAAGCAATACAAGCGCAATTACAGGTGTATTGACCCGTCAGTCACTGTTGCTGAATCTTTGACTTTTTTAATCATCGAACCAGAATAACACTCCTCGAGACCTTTTCTATGACTCATTTCGCTACATTTTGCGGTTTTGCCTGTTTGTGCACCACCGCTTTTTTATCGCGCCGTCAAGCCTTTTAGAGAACCTGTTTTCATCATTATTTCGCACGGGGCGTCAAAGCAGCTTCATGGTTTAGTGGAATTAATACTTCCCTCGACGACTTGTACTCAAATAGCCCCGACTATATAATAGCTTCCCAACCTGAAGGTGGCCCAAGGAACTCAAAAAAAACAATTACCACATTAAAACTCTCAGTAGTTTTAATTATATCTGAATAAAACTCATCTACTTTTAGCTAAGATAATTTCTCGTGAGATGATTCCTTTAATAATTATTGAAGCCCCTGTCTCTCCATACAAATCATTTGCTGTTGCGTAGATTCAGATTACCACTTAATGGACCACCTGTACCGTCCATCGCAAAAATGTCCAATTCAACGAAAAACTCCCACCCTCCGGGCCGCGCGATTTTCAATTGATGACGTAAAAAGGCAAAATAAATAAGCTATATTGTACAAGCAGCAAGGCGTAGGGAGCGTAGCGACCGTAGCCTTGCTGCTTGAGCCCGGAACCATCTCCTAAAAGGAGAAATAGTGAG
>JAIPGJ010000038.1 GCA_021736185.1 Fidelibacterota bacterium
AAAATGTCACACTGAATGGTACCATGGTCTTCACCGGGCATCACGTCAGCATGAGACTTGGCAATCAGATTACTGCTGCTGCTGGTGACACCTCAAGTACCGAGGCTGCACTTGTTTTTACCAACCCTTACCAGGATTTTGAAGCTTACAGTCCTGATAATGATGAATCCATTACTGGAGCCATCTACTGTAAAGGTAATATCACACTGCGTAATGGACAGATCTCCGGACCAGTCATGGGTCGCAATGTCTCACTGCGTAACAACTTTAATCTGCGTGACTCTGAACATACTGATCGTTTTCGTTGGACCAAAGGTTTTGGTCATCGTGATCATTATGACTGGCCCAAGCAGATCGGTCGCTGGAAAACCAACAAATGGATTAAAAAGCATCACGCTTAAACTCCACTTCTAATACTACAAGTATTCCTTCCAAAGGCCCTCATTTGATGAGGGTCATTTTTTCCATGGGTGTTAACCTGCCTGCGCTCAGATAACGGCGACAGAAGGACAGACACGAAATATCAGGGGTACAAGGGTAGAAAGGGTTAAAGAAATAGAATAAGCGGATCTCTGTGGAGATTGTGACGGCTCAGTAAGACACATTCCAACCTTGGTCTATCTGAGGTTCGAAGGCTAACGTGAACCATTGCCATTATCTGTCCTACCCCCATTACCCCTTATACCCTTATACCCCCCCTTATACCCTTATACCTTTCTACCTTTCTACCTTTCTACCTTTCTACCTTTCTACCTTCAGACCTTCAAACTTTCAGACCCAAAAAAAGGCCCCCCATGGGAAGCCTCCTTATTACACCTCAAATTTATTTATATGATTGCGCTAGGCCAGTGCCTCGGTCAGAATGGCTTCAACCCTGTCCAGGTGAGCACCGAGGGGTGAATATTCTTCGTTTTTTATTGTATTGCATATTTCAGCACCCACATCACTGAGGCTCTGGAAACCGTAGCTGGTACCCGTTCCCTTGATGTTATGACCAAATTTATACACGTCCTTGTAAAGTTTATCGCTCAGACTGCTGCGAACTCCCGGTAGCGATGTTTTTAAATAGTTTAAATATTCTATGATCAGTGCCTGAAATTCAGGTGAATCCATGAAATCTTCGGTCATTTCGCTCTTTCCCTTCGCTTCGAATTATCTGGCCCAATATAAAACGCATTCATCCAGCAGGGGATTTTTTTTATCCTGACCAGGTCAGGTCTTGTATTCGCTTTCCCCGCCTTAAGTGTGTATATCGGTAGAATTTCCTTGAATACTTCTACCTAAATTGGTGTGTCTTTGTGCTTGGTATGATCTGGTTTTTATATGTTATTAGCATGGTGGGGGAAATGGAGCCAAAGGAAGCGATATGCTGAAGCGATCAACGCCAGAAAATGTGGACCAAAAACCAGCTCCAAGTTACCCTAATCTGGAGTTTCATCTCCGCCAGGCCCTCGAGCAAACCTACGATCTTCACCTCCCCATGTTTGCCCTGGAAAGTGGCAAATTCAAGATTGATTTTCATGAGCTGCAGAACCTGATTTACCGCCTGGGGGAACAGGAGCCTGCACGTGGTTTTATGGCCAGTGAACTCCATGGCATGGGCCTGCTCTCGCTCCTGTCACATAAGCTTATTCGCCTGTATCGAAATCAGGTAAACCCTGGCTATATCAAAGATCTCAAAGCTTTTTTAGAAGATGAGTTGAGTCCAGCGGTCCTGGATGAATTACTGGCTAACTATCTGGAAGCCCTGCCTTCTAAAAGCTACCTTTCATCCTCCCAGAATGTAAAAGCCTATTTAAAGGACAACACGCTGGCTGTACCCAACACTCATATTGTCATCGAGGAGTTGCTGGTGCATTTGCTGGCCCTGAATAACCCGGCCTTTGATAAATACGATGTGGTGTTTAAGGAGAATTTTCACATCGCCATAAAATCCTCTGACAAGCTTTTAAAAAGTATCCAGAAGTGGTCCTCCCAGGCCACTGGCTTTGGCAGTGATGAAAAAAACATCATTGATGTGCTTATGGAGCCCATTCTGGCTTCACCTGATTCCATTGAAGGGCAACTTGCCTATATCCGCCGACATTGGAGCAATTTCTTAGGTTCTCATTTGCTGGATCTGCTCAGAGGGCTGGACTTCTTTGAAGAAGAAAACCGCTTTCGTGGTCCAGGTCCCGGCGAATCCCAGGTACCCAGCTATTCTGGTGAGCTGCAGGCCGGTGAATTTTACAGCCAGGACAGTGACTGGATGCCCCGGGTGGTCATGATTGCCCGCAACTCCCTGGTCTGGTTGGATCAATTATCAAAAAAATATCAGCGCGAGATTAAAACCCTCAGGGATATTCCAGACGAAGAGCTGGATCTACTGGCCCAGCAGGGCTTTACCGTGCTATGGCTCATCGGACTCTGGAATCGCAGCAGTATCTCCAAGAAAATTAAACACTGGTGCGGCAATCCCGATGCCGAATCCTCAGCCTACTCCTTGAAAGAATACAGAATCGATCCCAGTATCGGCGGACCGGATGCCCTTGAAAATTTAAAGACCCGAGCCTGGGAAAGAGGGATTCGTCTGGCCAGTGATATGGTCCCCAATCATACCGGTTTGGATGCGGCGTGGTTAAAGCAGCATCCCGACTGGTACATCAGTAGCGATCATTCACCCTTCCCGGCCTATCGTTTTGATGGCGGTGATCTTTCCGATGACCCCGATATAAGTATCCATCTGGAAGATCATTATTACGACCGCAGTGATGCCGCCGTGGTGTTTAAAGCCCATGATCATCGCAATGGACAGACCCGCTATGTTTATCATGGCAACGATGGCACCTCCATGCCCTGGAATGATACGGCTCAGCTCAATTATCTCAATCCAGAATTAAGAGAAGCCATTATTCAGACGATCCTGGATGTGGCCCGTCAATTCAAGGTCATTCGCTTTGATGCTGCCATGACCCTGGCCAAAAAACATGTCCAACGCCTGTGGTTTCCCGAACCAGGATCCGGTGGTGATATTCCATCCAGAGCGGGATCCAGCATGAGTGGGGCAGATTTTAACGCGGCTATTCCAACCGAGTTCTGGCGTGAGGTGGTGGACCGGGTGGCAACGGAAGTCCCTGATACCCTATTGCTGGCCGAGGCCTTCTGGATGATGGAAAGTTATTTCGTCCGCACTCTGGGCATGCACCGCGTATATAACAGCGCTTTTATGAATATGTTGAAGATGGAAGAGAATGGCAAATTCTTTGGGATGCTCTCCAAAACCCTGGAATTTGACCCGCGCATCCTGCAACGCTTTGTGAATTTCCTGAGTAATCCCGATGAGGATACCGCCATTGCGCAATTTGGCAAGGGCGACAAATATTTTGGTGCTACGGTATTGATGGTGACCCTGCCCGGTTTGCCCATGTTTGCCCATGCCCAGATTGAAGGCTTTGAAGAGAAATACGGCATGGAATATCGTCGGGCTTATTGGGATGAAACTCCTGATGCAGACCTCATCGCCAGACATAAAGCACTCATTTTTCCCCTGATGAAAAAACGCTATCTCTTTGCTGGATCTGGAAATTTCAGACTCTTTCCCTTTATCAATGCAGATGGATATCAGGTGGAGAGTGTGTTTGCCTACACCAATCAGAGTGGGTCCGAGCGCTCTCTGGTCCTGGTGAACAATTCATTCACCAGTCAGTCCGGTTGGATCAAAACTTCGAGTCCCTTCAATGCCAATCCCAAGGCAGATCAACCACAGCTGGTCTCTGAGGATTTGATATATGCCCTCTCCTTTGATGTAGATAACAGCTATTATGTTATTTTTCAGGAGCAATCCACCCGGCTCTGGTACATCCGGACCACTGCAGAACTTCGCAATCAGGGGCTGTTTATGGAATTATCCGGCTACCAGTCTCAGATTTATCTGGGATTCCAGCTGGTCAGTGATTCTGAAGCCATTCCCTGGTGGAGTATTCATCGGGATCTGGCCGGCCAGGGGACCCATGATTTTGCCCCGCTGTTCAGGCGCATTGAACTGGAACCGGTCCATAAATTATTCTGCAGTATGATGAAGCTCATCGTCACGGGAGATGTTTTACCTGACCCTAAATTATTATTCATAAAATTTGCCCCGCTCCTGGAATCCATGCTGGAGATGGAAAACATCACGCTCATGATTGAGGATATTGAAGCATATGCAATCAATTATGACGTTTTGCTGAGACAAGCCCACCAGAATCTGACAACTACCGATCCCCATGAGCGGCAACTCCAGTTGTTTGTGGCGGCCTGTAACTATTTCGCCCGACAGCTGCATACTGCCAACCCGGTGTCCCGCGATAGCATGGTCAGCACCTACGGTCTGGAGGAGCAGATCAATAAATGTCTCACTCAATCCCTCGTGCAGAATTTGCCGGGTCTGTTAAGTGTGCTGGAATATGCCGATCGGGCCAGGGCGCTTTTTAGCAGAGATATCCAGGCTTTCTTTTCCACGCTTTTCAAACACCGGGCGGCACTCAGCTATTTTGGAGTGAATGAAGATCAGCAGATCAAGTGGTTCAAAAAAGAACCCATGGAGGATTTCCTCGGCTTCCTGTCTCTGCTGGTTGATGAAGCCTTATTTCAAGCTGAACTTTCACGGATTAAAAGCGCAGTAACCGTTTCAAATTACCAACTTGAAAAATTCCTTCAGAGTTTGTCTCCCAAGCCATAAAACGAGTTTCCTGATTTTTCGGAGGGCTGGATCCGAAGTGACTATTATCCCACGCTTTTCATTGTAATCATCTATATTATCAGACCATTGGAAATACAACATTCTAGAGGAGCATTCAGATGAGAATAAAAATATTTGGCTTCATACTGCTACTGATAGCTGGGCCGGGGCTGATGGGAGCTCCTCCTCCAGAGAATATTACCGTAGCAGCCGGCACGACCTATGAAAACGACATTAGCACCACGATCAATGATATCATTATCATGAATGGGGCTGAGGTCAAAGGCGACCTGGAAACCACCACGGGCGATATTTACCTGGAAGCAAATGCCCGGGTGGATAAAATTACCACCGTTTCCGGGAATATTTATCTGGACACGGGTTCACAGGTTGACAAGACCATTGACACCGAAAGCGGTACCTTACGGGCTCGGGAAGGATCTACCATCAAAGGTGACGTCACCACTGAAACCGGGGATGTCCGTGCGGATGGCGCCACTTTCGAAAAAGATATCAGGTCTCGCCATGGCCATATCTCCCTCAAAGCCGGTACTCACGTTGATGGTGATATCAGCATTCTGAATCGGGGTCACGACGCCAATTTGCCGGTAGTCGAGATTTATCTGGGTGAAGGCGTCTATGTTGGAGGGAAGGTGACTGCCAGCCATGTGGATGATCATGTTGATTTGAATATGTATGAAGCTCAAGTCGATGGCCAGATCGATAAAGTGACTATGATTGGTGACGACCAGGATAATGAAGATGATGAAGATGGTGATGGGGAGGAACAGGACGGTGAATGCGGAGGTCGTTCTGCCTGGTCAAAATCCATTCAGTATCATGCCAACGATGAAGTCTACAAGGACGGGAATGCCTATAAAGCCAAAAAGACTTCAACCAAAAAGGATCCTACCAGCTCAAAGAATAGTAAATACTGGACAGACCTCGGGGATTGTTAATCGCAGTAGCAGCATTCGCTCTGTCGTCGAGAGATTGAATCTGCCAACAACCTGAGTCAGTTGCTAAAAAACTAATACTCCATGGGTGTTAAAGAGATCAATTCAAACCTATTTGATACTCTCCAAAATTTGCGGTAGAATATTGCTAATCATTTCGTCTGCGGCATTATTAAATGCCTTATTTGCAGCATTGCTGTAATTCAGATCAATCCCTTTAACCCGCGGGACCGAATTTTTATAAATTTCCAGGCCACTTTTCACATCAACCACGTTCAGGCTCACATCGGCGAAAGTGGTGTAGAGACCACTATACTCGGTACCCTCGTTGGCTGTGGCCTGAAGGGTCATGTGCCAGTCCGCCTCCTGGGGATTCTCCACAAAATGGAAACCTTCCTCAATAAAATGATTTTTAATCCGAGGCTCCACCTGGAGCTGTTTCAAGGCTTGTCCGTTAAAGGTTTCGCTGGCTTCCAGATAGATGGTGGGGTTGACCACATCCAGAATAATTCGCGTTGAGCTGGGAGGGATGCTTTTAATCATGCCGGTCACGATGGGTGATTCAATACCATGCAAGAGTGGCTGAATATCGACACTGATTTCCAGAATCTGCAGCTTCATGGGCGAAGTAATGTTGCTGATCTGGAGCAGGGCCAGCCCCTCTGGTCCGGTTTTTACCGACTCCACTAATTCCCCCGCGCCTTTTTTGAAGCGAACTTTCAGGGGCAGATTCTGCCAGGAGCGCCCCTGATTGTCTTTGGCTGAAATCGTCAGTTTTTCCGAGATGGCTTGACCCAGCTTGCCCCGGACGTGGGTCTTGTTGGGTGAAAGACCAATGCCTGAGAGCAATTCCTGCAGCTGTGCATACAGTTCATTACTCAGGATGAGGGTCTGGCCATTGATGGTCACTTCAAGCGCTTCATTGAGATAGGGGAGCAGGGGGATAAAAGCCTGCAGGGTAGCCTGAAAGGATTCTGAAAATTGTTCGGCAGCCATGGCCGTTTGCGCCTTGGCCAGAAAATCGCTGGAGAGCGCCAGGGCAGCCTGTCGTTTGCTGGCTTGAATCGCCGCATATTTGGCTTTGGACAAACGGTAAAAGGCATACTGATAATGGGCATCCTGCCAGGTATCCACCAGCTCATGACCTGCCAGTTCGGCTACGGTTTCCGAGTGGGCAGTCGCCAGGTATTCATCTCGGGTGAGACTGCCATTTTCAATTAAAGTGGTGATGATCTCACTGCTGATTTTGACGGTGATCTGTGAGGCCAGATCGGCCAGGGCCATATCCTGGGCACTGCGTTGGGCCTCTGAGCCGTATTGATTCTTGGCTGCCGAGCCCACACCGAAATAATAGTCGGGGTCCACCGGCTGCTGGATCAGCCAGCTCGGTTTGGGTCCCGCCTGTAGCACCTCGGGATTCGCTCCTGGATTTGTGCCTGAACCGCATCCTGCCATAAGCCAGAGTGTGCTGAGAAGGGTGAGTGTTCTGATAGATTTCATAGGGACCCCGGATTACTAACGATTTAAAGGATGCTTGAAAAATAGCTTGGACCCATAGAATTCAAAATGGTCAATTGGTTAAATCCATTAAACCTACACCGCATTGAATTTTCCATCAGTCCCTGGTCATTAGAGCTTCTCGAAAAGACATTTATATTCGCATATTATCCCAGTTATCAGGTATAACTTTCGCATATTATCCTAAAATAATCAATTGGTTCCAGGTTCGAGTCCTGGGCGGTGAGCATAGGAAAGCCCATAAGTAATAGATACTTATGGGCTTCTTTGTCTTAGTAATAACCCATTTAGTTTTGATCTATGGCCAACAAAAGTCATCAAAAGCCACGAATTGGCCACGGAGGGTTGGCCATAGGACAAGAAAAAATATCAATGGCAGTTGTAATCAATATTTATTCGGGGTAGACTTGATTTTGTGGGAATTAATTTATGTGGGAATTATGCTGCTAGTTCAGGCTCTTGTCCTCGGTCCAGGAAATCCACTTTCTAAATGCGGTCCCTGGTTCAACGATATGCCTATGTTTGGATACCGAATCATCTAGCATCCATTCACTTTTTTAGGTCTAGAATAATCTAATACTCGTTCAAGCTTCTTTAACAGGGATTGTGAAGAAATATTAAATATTTGTTTAATTGTTATATTGTTTTCTTCACCTCCACAGATTTACTAATGTCAGTGAAATCCTCAATTTGGAGTGTATTTTTATGTGATGATTCTACAAAAACTCTAATAATAGTATTTTCCAACTCCCTAACATTTCCTGGCCAGGGATAAGATTCAAACAATTTCTTTACATCTTCACTTATGGAGTTAATGGTTATTCCGAGGCTTAAGGAGTGACGACGTATAAATAGCGTAGTTAAGTATCTAAATTTAGTAAATATCGTAACATTTAATCAGGAGAAATGCGGCTTGTGGCTGTTAGAAGACGCCTTAAATACACTCACCCAGTTGATTCTCAATCAGTTACTATGGCTTAGCATTTCTCCACTAAGCAGGAGTTAGTTACCCTTGGTGCCGGTTGTGGCCATAACCCAGTCAAAAGAGATTTTCAAGTTTTCTTGCTAATTGTATCGAAATTGAGCTTTGACGGCAGTCCGCCGAATCGGGGATCAAACCAGACCCAGCATCTTAAGACCGAGCAAAAGCAATCAATGGCTCAAGATCTCCCGCATCTGCATTATGCAAAGCATCAAAATATTGCTGCCTCCGTGCTCCTGGATCTTTCAGGTTATATCCTCCCCAGCTGAAAACGGGAAGTCCGAATGCATGAGAGACTAAAATGTCTGCACAGAGCCTGGAGTGTCTTCCGTTTCCATTGGGGAAGGGGTGAATTTGTACGATACGATGTTTAAACCTGATGGCCATCTCGTCATGTGAAAAAGTATTGTTTTCAATCCAATATGCGCAATCGTCAAACAGTAATTTTAGTTCCTGTGGAATAAGAAGCTTATCCACTCCAATGTTTTTATTGCTCTTTCTAAAGGTGCCAGCCCAGCCCCACACCCGGTCAAACATACGCTTATGTACTTCAGAGACAAATACGGTGCTGAGAATTTTGTTAGAACTAAATTTTTGCTTCAGGCTCCACTCAACAGCCGTCTCAATGTTTTGTTGCTCAAACTCATCTAACTCCCCGTTGGTAGAAATTGTCTTTATCAGCAATTCTTCCAGCTCTTCTTCAGCAAGAGGTGTTTGCCCGTAGATGTAATCTAAATTTAATCCCATAAATATCTTGGTATGGCAGATTTTATTGCAGCGGCTTTTTCTTCTACTGCCTTCTTAATTCGAAGATCTGAAACTTTTTGATCTTCAAGATCCATGCTTACTGAAGTACGCACAACGATTTCTTGTGCCAATTGATAAGCCCGATTTTCAATCATTTCTTCCAGCGATTCTGCTCTTGGGACAAATCCATAAACGAGTTTCAGATCCAGGGCTTCTCCAACCTGCCTTAACACTTTTAGCGAGACAGTTCCACTTCGTTCCCGCTCTTCAATTTCATGTACACTTGGAGCCGTTATACCCATTCTATTCCCAAGTTGTCTCAGCGACATATTTAGGGCTTGACGAATACTATACACCCAACCATGAGAAGGTGCTGGTATAGCCCCAATGGACTTGTATTTTTTCAGCTTTAGGTCGAGTTGATTTAAAATTAATTTTCGTTCATTCATAAGGCTATACCCTAATATTAGTTAATTCAATATAAGGCTATACCCATATATAGCAAATATTAATTTAAGGTTTTAGCCTTAAATACGATGTAGTCATGAATTACACCAATCGATGGTCGATCAATTGGTGTGTTAACTCGTTGTCTTCCAGGAAGTTATAACATTCCAGGTATCTCGCGGCCAGGTCTTTAACCCGCTTTTCTATATTTGATTTTGGGCTCATTTTTATATCCATTTTTGCTTTCAGGATAAACCCAAAGGTTCTCTTAGAAAATCATGTGAATGACTCCAACTTGTTTTAACAGGATGCAAATGATTGATTGACAAATCTCATGAGCGAGAGTAGAAGAATTGGTTTCAATAGATTTACCACTAATTTGTGACCCAACATAGATAGCATTGAACTTTTCAAGGGTGAATTCGTTCGTAGCCTGAGTCAAAGGGAAAAATTGATATGAACCGGCTGCAATGAAAATAATCACCCCCATCGGCGGGTGTGAGCATCCTGCCATGTACCGGCAATCATTGCAAATTGCCACGAAACACTTCCCCCGGGGAATGATATTTGCTCAAGTATAGACCCATGTGGAAAATGAGAGATTCGCAATTATTTTGAATAGCCCGACTGAAAGATGAAGGAAAATCTACATGCAATTTATTGATCTGGCAAAACAACAGTCCCTGATAAAAACAAACCTGGATAAGAGAATCCAGGAGGTTCTGGCCCATGGCCAATACATCATGGGACCTGAAATCAAGGAGATGGAAGCTCAGTTGGCTGAATACGTCGGCGTAAAACACTGTGTGAGTTGTTCTTCTGGAACAGATGCCCTGCTCATGCCCCTCATGGCCTGGGGCGTCGGTCCCGGAGATGCCATATTCACCACGCCTTTCACTTTTATCGCCACCGCTGAAGTCATCCAGCTTTTGGGGGCTACCCCCGTTTTTGTGGATATTGACCCCCGGACCTATAACATCTCCGCCGAGCTTCTGGATATTGCCATCAATCAAGTGATTGAACAGGGTGAATTGAACCCCAAAGTGATTATTCCAGTAGATTTATTTGGACTGCCAGCCGATTACGCTGCTCTCGAGCTCATTTCAAAAAAATATGATCTCAAGCTCCTGGAAGATGCTGCCCAGGGATTTGGTGGTCAGATCGGCAACCGCAAGGCCGGCAGTTTTGGTGATGCAGCCTCAACTTCATTTTTCCCAGCCAAACCGCTAGGCTGTTATGGTGATGGTGGAGCAATTTTTACCGATGATGATGAGCTCTATGAAACCTTGCTATCCATCCGTGTCCATGGTCAGGGTGGGGACAAGTATGACAATGTCCGGATTGGTATTAATGGACGTATGGATACTTTGCAGGCAGCCGTTGTTCTGGAAAAATTCACGCTTTTTCCATCTGAAATAAAATTGCGCAATCAGGTCGCTGCCCAATATAACGCCCTGCTTTCAGATCGCGTGGTCACCCCTGAGGTCAAGGATGGCTTTACCAGCGTCTGGGCCCAGTACTCTATTTTGGCCAAGGATGCTTCAGATAGAGCAAGCCTGCAGGCAAAACTGAAGGATGCCGACATCCCAACAGCTGTATATTATCCAATACCTTTGCATCAACAAACGGCCTTTAACCATCTTGGACACCAGACAGGAGATTTTCCTGTCAGTGAGGAGATGAGCCAGCGCATCTTCAGCCTGCCCATGCATCCCTACCTGGAGACGGCAGATATTGAGAAAATATGTGGGATTATTAACGGGTAAGAAATTCCTGGTCTAAAGTCGCAGGTCTGAATGTCCAAAGTCACCCAATTTGAGGATTTACGAATCTGGCAGGAAGCCAGGGAGTTAGTGGGGCTTATTTACACTTCCATAGATAACCACGCTTTTGCATCCAAGGATTGGGGTTTCCGAAATCAGATTCAGACTGCTGTGATCTCTATAATGAACAATATCCCTGAGGGATTTGAAAGATCTTCTGACAAGGATCTCGCACGATTCCTCGATATGGCATAAGCTTCAAGTGGAGAAGTGAGAAGTATGCTATATCCTGCAGAGGACTTAAAGTATATGGACGCTATCAAAGCGAGCGAATTAAGAAATGGCGCAATCCAAATATCTAAAGGCATATCCGCACTTTAGAAGCATCTACGGAAGTAGATGGGGACTCTCACCTCTGACCCTTCGACTTTCAGACCTTCAGACCTTCGACTTTTGACTTTTAACTCGCAGACCCTCCTGCACTTTCCCCCCTCCGTTGGCGGGGTACAGTTGCAGCGGACAAGCTTTATCACTTTGGACATTAGACCGTATTGCTTATCTTCTCACATGACCCGAAAACTCCAAACACCCATATTGAGAAATAGAGTTAAAATTCGTGGACCACATTGGGCTCACTCGAAATTCTGCTTGGCAGCACTTTTAACTTTTAACTGGACCCCGGGACCCCGCAAACTGCGGTGGCTATTAGCGGTGGTATCATTTTTAATTCTTAGTTGCGGTTTGGATGTCGAAGACTCTACCCAGTTGTCTCCTCCCGTCTGGGTTCAAAAATCCCTGCCTGAAGAATGGCCAGAGCGAGGCATCGATGCCCATGAATCAGGTGGGATATTCTTGGAATGGCTACCCAATCCGTCTGATGAAAATGTGCAAAGCTACTTGATCTTTCGGACGGAATATTTCGATGCCCAGGATAGTTTGGGCGATTACGAGCTGCTTTCCATCCTTGACATGAGGACCGATGATATCACTGAGTACATTGACCGGACGAACAACGTAAACCGGCGCTACTATTATGTCATTATTGCTGAAAATGACGCTGGAAACCAAAGCACGTTTTCTGATACCTTGAGCTACATCCGCTTTGGAGCCATTACTGCAGTCAGTCTTCAACCAAATGGAGTGGATATTATGTTGCCACAAGATAGAAAAGTGCAGTGGACCTACGAAGATGATGTTGCATTGGAGAACTATACACTGACTATTTTGAATGGTGAAAATGATTTAATACTACGTCGACAATTGACTCCTGGCAATTATATCGGGGGTATAGAATATTTCACCATTCCTGATACAATCTTACTACTGTCAGGGGATATCTACAAATGGCGCGTGGATATGGGTGCACAGTATGTTGATGGCCGCGAAACAGCCGGCTCCGAATCCGCCTGGGCAACATTTCTTTACACCGCACCCTAAGCTCGGGCTCAGTTTAGCGGCCAGATCGACTCAGACGGTGGCCCCCTGTGGTTTTTAAACATACTTTCACCCTAACATCCAAGAACCTTCAGCGAACACAGGAACTCAGTGTCCCGCAAAAAAAATAATATCAAACATTTTAATTGTCCATCACTTCTATCAACGCACATGCTTTTGCTTGTTCTGGCGGAACAAAATGAGAGGTAAATACCCTTAAAACCATGATCTCCCAATCATCCCCAGAGACCCCAAAAAAACCTCCCACCTTCGATCTTTCGACTTTCGACTTTCAGACTTTCAGACTTTTGACTTTTGACTTGCAGACTTTCGACTAATTTCCTCCTATGAAAAAAATACTCATCACCGGTGCAGCTGGCTTTATTGGCCACCATCTTGCTCAAAGACTCCTGAAAGAGGGTTACGAGATTTGCGGCATCGATAATCTCAATGACTATTACGATCCCTCCCTCAAAAAAGCCCGCCTCGCGCAATTAGGTGTTATTCAGCAATCTGGGCCGACGCGTCACACTGAGTACTTCGGCTCCGCTCAGCATAAACTCCGTCGAAGTGCGACTCCCAAGCCCCCCGCTACTTTCGACCTTCCGACCCCTTCGACAGGCTCAGGACAAGCTTTCGACTTTCGACTACTAGACCTCCAGAATTACGAAGGCCTCACCAAAGTATTCAATGACTTCAACCCCGACATCGTCATCAACCTGGCTGCCCAGGCCGGTGTGCGCTACTCCCTGGAGAATCCCAGATCTTATATAGAATCAAATCTGGACGGTTTTTTCAACATCCTGGAAGCGTCCCGACAACAGGGGGTGAAAAACTTCATTTATGCCTCCTCCAGCTCAGTCTATGGCAACAATGAGAAATCGCCCTTTGCTGAAACGGATAACGTGGATCACCCCGTTTCCCTATATGCCGCCACCAAGAAATCCAATGAGCTCATGGCCCATACTTACAGCCACCTCTACCAAATGACCACGGTGGGACTGCGCTTTTTTACCGTCTATGGACCCTGGGGTCGTCCGGATATGGCCTACTACTTCTTTACCAAAGCCATCCTGGCCGGCCAGAAGATTCAACTTTTCAATCATGGACTCAATTTACGCGACTATACCTACGTAGATGATGTAGTAGAGAGCATCAAAAGGATGCTGGGAAAAATAGATGCCTTAAAACCTGAAACACTTTCAGAGCAGTATCAGGCCACTCAAAGCCCGTACTATCACCTCTTTAATATTGGTGGAAGCCAGCCCGTGCCGGTCCTGGAGTTTGTGGAGACCCTGGAAGAAGCACTTGGCAAAAAAGCCGTGAAGGAACTGGTTGAGTTCCAGCCCGGCGATGTCTTCAGTACCCAGGCCGATACAACAGCCCTTGAATCCTTTATCAACTTCAAACCATCCATCACTTTAAAGCAGGGTCTCACTGAATTCGTGAAGTGGTATCAGAGCTATTACCAGAAATAGGAACACCGCCACCGCGCTGGACCCCGCCATAAGCGGCGGCTGCGAAAGATGAACGATTTATAATTTATATAGCTCCCTGGATTCAATTTTTCGACTTTCGACTTTCGACTTTCGACTTTCGACTTTCAGACCTTCGACCTTCGACCTTCGACCTTCGACCCCCTGTCAGAAAGCTCTTTCGATTACGCTGTCACATCATATTTTGCCGCGCGCAGTTTGGGGCTAATCGTTTACTCCCCAACATTGTCAATTTATACACACAATTGAGTAAGGGTGGAACCATTGATGGTATCCAAATATAGAGAATTATTCAATAAATCTGCTGATGCCAGCCTGATTATCAGGAATGGCGTATTTGGAGACTGCAATCAGGCCACTGTGGACATGCTTGGCTTTAAAACCAAGGCACAAGTGCTACACACACATCCATCTGAACTCTCACCTGAATTTCAACCCGATGGTCAGGATTCTGTTGGAAAAGCCGATAAAATGATGGCCCTGGCTTACCAGAAGGGCAGTCATCGCTTCGAATGGGATCATCTCCGAGCCAATGGGGATGTCTTTCCGGTGGAAGTCCTCTTGACCGCCATATCTCAAGAAAAAGATAATGAAACCCTCTACGTGGTCTGGCGCGATATTACTGAGATAAAAGAACATCAAAGATTCCAGGAAGCCACCAATGAGCTTGCCAATAAGCTGAGCACTTTTATGGATATGGAAGAGATTGCCAGGGCAGGGGCCAAACAGATACGCAGCTTTTTTGATTCTGATGCCATCTCAATTAATTATATCGATCATATCAATGGAATCAACCGGGGTCTCTATACTGAGGATACTCTGGAGGGCGAGACAACCCCCACGACCTTTAAACCGCTTTCCACCTCTTTTGCGAAATTGGATCCTGATACGATTAAGGGAACCTTAAAACCCCACCTGGTCAATCGTACACCGGCTGAAATGAAGACGAAATCCATGAACCGTCCCTTTGGCGAGGTTGCCAGAAGGAGTGCCTCACTCATGTTTGCTTCCATTGTGTGGGATAATGTGCAAGTCGGTGAAGTCACCGCTCAGAGCTATACTTTTAATAAGTACTCAGCCAAGAGCCTCTCCCAGCTACAAACACTGGCCACTCAGATTGGTGGGGCTCTGGTCCGGGCCAGGACCGCTGAAGACCTGAAAATAGAGCATAAAGAATTACGTAAGAATCAAGCTCAGCTGTTGATTTCACAGAGACTGGCTCGCGTGGGAAGTTGGGATTTTGATGCAGTGAGCAAAACCATGACCTGGTCTCCCGAGCTATATCAGATATTCGGCATGGATCCAAGGGAACAAATTACCCTGCGCCATGTCCTGAGTATGATTCACCCCGAGGATGTGGAACGCTATAAGCGTGAAATTAAATCCAAGACCCTGGTCAGAACGGATTATCGGATTGTTCGAGCGGATGGCAGTTTGCGCTGGTTACATGAAGAAATTGACGAACCCCAATTGAAAAAAGGGAAACCCGTTTTTTTCAGAGGCTGTTCCCAGGACATCACCAGCAGCAAAGAAGCAGAAAAACGACTGGCAGAGTCAGACGGCCTGAGAGAGCTGCTCCTTGATATCATCACCCATGATTTGCGAAATCCAGCCGGTGTGATATTAGGTGCCGCCGAACTGGCTGTGGAAAAAATGCCGGATAATCAGTTGCTGGAAGTGATTCATTCAACTTCGAAGCGATTAATCAATGTCCTGGATGAAACCTCACTCCTGACCCAGGCGACTTTTGGCGAGGCCATTCCCCTGGAGCAACTGGATCTAAACAAATTACTCTCTGAAGTTGCGGAAGAATTTACTGCTCGTCTGGACCAGGCAAGTATGACCCTTGAAATGGACCTCCCTCGAAAGCTGTTTATCCAAGCCAACCCCTTGATCAGCGAGGTGTTTAAAAATTATATCAGCAATGCCATAAAATACGCCCGGGCTGGCCAGCGGATACTCATTCGTGCTCATAGAGACGAAGCAGCCGTTTCAGTCTCAGTCAGTGATTTTGGCGATACGATCCAGGAGCGCTACCGGGAGTCAATTTTTGAACGCCATACCCAACTCAGTGGCAAGCATCAAAAGGGGCGAGGCCTGGGACTGGCCATCGTTAAACGCATTGCCACAGCCCATGCCGCCCAGGTCTGGGTGGAACCCAATCTCCCACAGGGAAATCGCTTCTTTATCCGCATCCCGGTTCCCACCAACACAACTCAATAATTTTACGACCCATCCATTAAGCCTGGATCGTGAAGCCTCCCATCTGGGATGCTCCGCTGACCAGGCATTCTGAGTCTGGGGAATGATAAAAGCAATTTGAAGCGTTAAATTTCAGTGGCAACACTTGACCAAGTTAAGGCATAAATGCTAACCACAAGAATTGCCTGCTTGGAACCCAATCAAAGTTTAAAATTTATTATTTCAAATAAAAGCTAATATATTATCCATTATATACTATATTGAATCATAAAGGATAATATAATGAATATACAAGAATATGTAATTGACGATTTTAATCCAAATAAAATTTCAGAAAAAATTGCCAACCGTATGAAAGCCAGACGTATTCTTTTGAATATTACTCAGCAGGAACTTGCCAATCAATCTGGAGTCAGCCTGGGAAGCATCAAGAGATTTGAAACAAAGCATCAGATTGCGCTTCAAAGCTTGATAACAATTGCTGTTGTGTTAGATGCTTCAAATGAATTTCACCAGTTATTCCCTATGAATCAATTTAAAAGTATCGCAGAAGTATTAAGAGCTACCAAGCAGCAAGCTAGAAAACGGGCCCGTGATGTTTGATCGCATTCAATTAATTGATGTAAAAATTGGCTCTCAACTGGTTGGGCAAGTGGCTCAGACGCCTGAGCAGAAAATTGTTTTTGAATATTCACCCTCCTTCCTGAAGACGGGATTTTCCATATCCCCCTTTCACCTCCCGCTGAAACCGGGTCTGTTTACAGCCCCCGATGAACCGTTTGCTGGCAACTTTGGTGTTTTTAATGATAGTCTCCCAGATGGATGGGGTAATCTGCTCCTGGATCGCTTTCTCATCAGCCAGGGAATTTCCTTAAGCTCACTATCTGCCCTTGATCGCTTGAGTCTCATCGGATCAAATGGGATGGGCGCTCTGCAATATTTCCCGGATCAGAAAATTCAATCGGAGTTTAGTTCTACAGAGTTGGCCTTCCTGGCCCAGGAAGTACACAAAGTGATTTCTGAAACGGAGTATTCTGAACATCTAGAAATGTTAATTGCTGTGGGGGGCTCGCCAGGTGGAGCCAGACCCAAAGCTCTGATTAAGGTCAATCATGAATCCTGGATGGTCAAGTTCCCCTCATCGCTTGATCCTCCTGATATTGGGTGCATAGAATTCGAATATTCTCGTATTGCACGAAAGTGCGGCATTGAAATGCCCCAAACCCAACTTTTCGAAAACAAATATTTTGGGGTCAAAAGATTTGACAGAAAGGGCGATGAGCGCATTCACATGCATACCGCTTCCGGTCTGCTCAATGCAAGTCATCGCTATCCATCTCTGGATTATAGTGAGATAATGAAAGCCTCTTTCGCACTGACCAGAAATATAAATGATTCATATAAACTCTTCAGGCGAATGGTTTTTAATGTGCTAACTGGAAATAAGGATGATCACTCCAAAAATTTTTCATTTCTCTTTTCTGAAAAAGAATGGTCCCTTGCACCTGCCTATGATCTGGCTCCCAGTGGCGGGTTTAATGGAAACCACTCCACAACGATAGCAGGGCAGGGTCAGCCCTCAAGATCAAATATTTTCGATGTCGGAACTCAAATCGGGCTCAAGCAGAATCGTCTGCTCCAACTCTTTGATGAAGTATATGAAAACTGTGCCTCCATTCGACTGGGGCACTGGTAAACTGGACTGCAAAAACAAGTTTAGCATGTAACAATCATCGAGTGTGGAACTGGCGTAGTAAATTAAGTAGCATTTTTAAATTCGTCGGATTGACCAAAGGGCTGAGCCTGAAATAGGCTCAGTATGCAAAAAATACTTCCCAGAAGATGACAAACATCAGATTAAAAAGGGTTACCCATGTCCTGACTTTACCTGGGCAAACTTTTCACTTTTTTCTTTGCGCCTCGCGCCCTGCACCCCGCTATAAGCGGCGGCCGCGAGAGATGCAAGATAGGCTCTTGCCTGGTCGCTCTAACTTTTCACTATTAATTTATAACTTTAACTGCGCCGCACTTTCGACCTTAAGACCTTTGACCCTTCGACAGGACAAGCTTTTGACTTTCGACTACTCAAACAACCCTCTGCGTTCTTCGCATCCCTCGTTCACTGGACTAAAACACGCAGTGATGGATAAAATCGTGACCCTGGCAATGGTTGTTTGTTTAACAATCCAGGATAGATTATAAATGCATATCAATTTAATTGATCGCAGGGGCCAGACTGGGTCCTTCGGGTTTCATCCTGGCAAGCTCAAGATTTCCCATCGCCTGCTTTGCGGAGTCCAATATGACGCAGATGGATCCAGCACCTAAAGTTTAAATCGAGGTAAAAATGAAAATTGCATGGGTGTCGATATTTTTTATTGTGTTGGTCTGGTCAGGAATATCCCCAGAAGATTATTTCACCTGGTTTTTAGAAGTCGTTCCGGCATTAATCGGTTTTACTGTTCTGGCTCTAACATATAAAAAATTCAAATTAACCAATCTCACTTACACCTTGATACTTATACACTGCATCATTCTAATGGTTGGTAGCCATTACACCTATGCAAAGGTTCCGCTTTTTGATTGGGTTAAAGATGTCTTTGAATTATCAAGAAACAACTACGATAAGCTTGGTCATTTAGCACAAGGATTCATCCCGGCTATTATTGCCCGGGAAATCTTTATTCGAAAAGCGGTCATAAACACCAAAGGCTGGCGCAACTTTTTAGTCGTCTGTTTTTGCCTGGCCTTTAGTGCCTTATATGAACTTATGGAATGGGGGGTTGCCGAATTATCCGGAGCATCTGGTGAGGCCTTTCTTGGTACGCAAGGCTATATCTGGGACACCCAATCTGATATGGCTTTTGCCTTACTGGGTGCCATTATCGCTCTGCTTTTCCTGTCCAAAATGCATGATCAACAATTGCACAGGATGGAAACTTAAGCAATCATTACAGCGGACCGCCGTGGGTTCCTTCCCCGGGTTCCCATCCAGCGGTCAGCAGCCCCCTGAACTCAGGCGACAGAACTTTAGCATTTGTACAATAGTAGTGTACAAGATGATTGACTACTGATCTATTGTACATTATATTTGTACAATAGAAGGGGAGGCATATCATGACCACAATTGCCGTCAGCGAGTTACGGGCAAACCTCATGAAGGTACTTGAGGAAATCAAACACGGTGCCCAGATCCAGATCACTTCCAGGGGCAAGGTGATAGCGCAACTTGTACCGGCAGATGCCGCCCAGGCAAATGCAAAGCATGCCTTGCAGGAATTGAGCGTAGACGCCATCATTGGTGATGCGATTGCTCCAATTGAAGAATCATGGAATGCGGATAGCCAATGATAACCCTGGATACGCATATCATTATTTGGGATGCACTGCAGCCTGAGAAGATTTCCACCCGTGCCAGAAAGATGATCGATCAGGCAAATGAGCTCGGTGAGATCCTTATTGCTGATATTTCACTTTGGGAAATCGCCATGCTCATGAGCAAGGGACACCTGGTCATTGATGCAAGCTATTCTGAATTTATTCGCCTGGTCCGAGCTGCAAATCATTACGTTTTTGAAAGTATAACACCAGAAATAGCTGATCTGTCTGTTTCGTTCAGTAGTGAGGTCAATTGGGACCCAGCTGACCGCTTGATTTGTGCAACTTCAGTGATCAAAGGGGCACCTCTCATAACGGCCGATGCCAATCTGAGGGCATCCAAAATGGTAAAAACTATCTGGTAAAGAACAGCGTCCAGATAATAGCTGGAGATGGCGGCGGACGGTGATTTGCACCGCTGCTGAACCGCTACGCAAGCTTTAATACAAAAAATTTCTATCTCTCTTAACGAAAGGAGTTTAGCATGGCAAATGATTCAGGAACACCCATGAAAATAATTGGGGCCAGCCTGGTAGTTTTAGGAATTGGCCTGGCAATCTGGGCTTATCAACTCTCGGGTTCAGTCGGATCACAACTCACCGTAGCGGTCACAGGTTCAGATACGGATAGGGTCATGACTTTCTACATTGCGGGAGCGATCAGTTTTGTTGTGGGCGTCTATCTTACAAAACAAAAATAAACGGGAGGTATCATGGATATCAATAGCTTGATCATATTTTTAGCCATTGGCGCCCTGGCCGGGTGGCTGGCTGGCAACATCATGAAGGGCAGCGGATTTGGTGTCATAGGCAACATTCTGGTAGGGATTGTTGGCGCTGTTTTGGGTGGCTTTGTATTCAGTTTACTGAACATCGCCTCTGGCGGCTTATTAGGTGCTATCGTTACCGCCACGGTTGGCGCTATTATTTTATTATATGTAATAAGTATCGTAAAAAAGGCCTAGCTCCACAACAGTTAACCAGAAAATGACAGGGTATCACCTTAAAACAGTGTTACCCATGTCCTGACTTTACAGTTTACCACCTTCGACCTTAAGACTTTCGACTACTCAAACAGCCCTCTGCGTTCTTCGCATCCCTCGTCCTCTAGACTAAAACAGGCAGTGGCGGATAAAATTGTGACGCTAGGAATCGGTTGTTTGCTTCACAATCCAGAATAGATTGTATATAGAATATCAACTTAATTGATTGCAGGATAAGCAATGCAGCCTCAAATAATCCTACTTAGCAAAAAGATCTCACCTTCATTGTTAAGTGACCTAACTGCTGAAATATTCAACTCGTTTGTTAAAATTGTCGTTGATGTAGACCGGAAGATGCTTGCGGTTGGCGGCGAAATGCATGCAGATGCAGAACAACTCCTTCTGGAAAATGGATCTAAACAGTCCAATCTATGGGGGGCCAACTTTTACCCATTCGAGCCCGTAGAATTACGTGTTGAGTATACTTCCTTCATCAATATTAGACCCCGTGATGGCAATACATCCATGATGGTTGAGGATGAGGCCACACGAGCCCAGATTAAATCATTGTGCAGTGAGCTACTCCTGGGAGATGATGATGATTTGGCATAAAAACTTGGAGCATAGATTTGCCAGCTTTCCAAGCTATCAACAGATTATCATGGTTACCAATGAGTTGAATCGAGCTAACAATCACCGAGAGAATATGACTGAATACAAAGCCTGTCTCGAGCGGGGTTTGGAGTTATTGGATTTCATCATTGATGATAGCGAGAAATGGCGATTAAAATACCGGGAGCTGCTCAGAGCCCGGCGCTATTTGGCTCAACGTTATCTACAAAGTAATATCTTCGAAGATACAAGCACATTACAACGTGCTTTGCACCAACTTGACCCTGAAGCAACCCGACGCTTGGGTCTTGAAACAAATCCTCCACCAAAATGATGGCTGTCAGGTAACGGACCGCCATTCCATATAAACTTTAGCATGATGAATGAGTGGCCGAGGTTTCAGACCTTCGATATTCAACCCCTAACTCCAAAATTTTCATCATCTCTGCGTCTCCGCGCCCTGTACCCCGCTATTGGCGGTGGCTGCGAGAACCAATTACTTTCAGACTTTCGACTTTCGACTTTCGACTTTCGACTTTAAGACCTTCGACCAAAAGACCTTCGACCATCTATTCCGAGGACGGCTCTCTGCTGAGTGCTGCTGAATAATCCATTTGCAGATGATGCAATTGATAGATTAAAATCAGATTTACCAGCGCCCAATCCACTTTGCGAAAGTGGTGCCTGACGGCCCAAAATATCAAACGCCAGAAATGTCTTCTCCCAGAGTATTTGATACCAATAAAGTATATGGCCCTGAAAAATACGGGTAAATATTCCAGGGGATTCAAACCAGGGATATCAACCACCACATCAGGCAAATGATTGAATTCGGATAACCATTTCTTGGTTCTGGCCA
>JAIPGJ010000039.1 GCA_021736185.1 Fidelibacterota bacterium
CATGATTTGCATTCACATCTCTTACGATTTCTGATGCATGCGCTTTTAAATAGCTGATTGGTTTTATTGCTTTGCTGAATTTCATAGTGCCTCCAATAATGTGACCACAATATGGACTGTATTTAAGTCTTCCGCAAGTATTGGTTCGGCACATTTACGAAAAACATAACGCCATAAGCTTAAGCTGCTTCCTGAAACAGACTCACCTTGTTCGATAACTGTGAACGACCACGACATATTCACTTTGCACACCCTTTCATGCGAGCCAGCTTGAAGCTTTTGTTAGAGCGGCGATCTGCGCTCAATCGAATATCCATCCACTCGGAGGCAATGTCCCATCATATTCGGAGAGTTTGCATAAATACTCAATTATGTGGTTACCAGTACGTGTGAAGATCAAGATCAGGTATCCATCTTCGATTCAGTATTCTACACTTTCCTGTTCCACATCAGGTAACTCGTCGTGGTATAGAGTAATTTGGTCCTCAAAGATGTCACATGCACTTGTTTCAATAAAACACTCATCTCCAAATTCACGAGTGTAAACCGTCCAAGAATTTTCTGATATACTGAGGAAGGCATCACAAAAGAAATAGCTATAGCAATCATTTGGCATTGAATCAATTGATACAGACCCGTTTGCAAAAGTGCCTTCCACGACCTCAAAATGCCAGCCACCAATAGGTTTTTTAAATTCAACGTCTTCGCCACAGGAGATGAAGAGGAGAAAAATGAGACTGAAGTAAAATAATAGGGATTCTTTAGTTCTTATCTGTGCAATCTCCCAAATTATTAAACACTCGCTCTAACATATTTTTATACCGAAAAGTATTTTGCCCCGGGGTGGTGGACGATAATGGCTGATGTGCTTTGCTCCGGGACAATCTGATACTCTTCCGTGAGGCTGATCCCTTCAGCTTCAGCATCCAGCAATTCGAAAATCACCTCCTGGTCTTTTAATTCGGGACAGGCTGGGTAACCAAATGAATAGCGACTCCCCTGATATTTTTGCCGGAAAAGTTCTTTGGGCAACTGACCATCATCCTGGTGAATCCCTAATTCCTGACGGACTTGTTTGTGCCAATATTCTGCCAGGGCTTCGGCGGTCTCTACAGCAAAGCCATGGAAGTACAGATAATCGGTATAAGCATTAGCTTGATATAATTTTTGTGCAAACTCGGTTGCCCGAGCCCCCACAGTGACCAATTGGAAAGCCAGCACATCGCGCTGGCCTGAGGCGACGCTGCGGTAATAATCCGGGATGGACCGACCGGGGGCTTCACTCTGTCTGGGGAAATCGATGTAATGTTTGGCTTTGTCGTCCTGGGGATGGGCATATATCCAGAGTCTGTCACCTTCGGATTGACAGGCGTAATAGCCATAAATGACTTTTGGCGAAAGCAAGTTCTCATCCACCACCTGCCTGGACAGTTTGTTGAAAGTCGGAAAAATGGTTTCCTTCTCCAATTTGGCATATTCTTCAGCACTGACCTTCCCGCGCTTGAAACCCCACTGGCCTCTAAACAGGGCGGACTGATTGATATAGGGAAAAATCGTATTCAGGTCCACATCATCGACCACTCTACGACCCCAGAAAGGGGGTTTGGGAATGCTTTCAGCCGGCTGCAAGACTTCAATCTCTTTTATGGCCGCTTGCGTGGTTCGGCTCTTTTTGACAGGCTGACTGACTGCCAGGTCTTGTTCCAGGGTTCCTGCCTCAATTTGCTGCATAAACTTTAATCCATCAAAGGCGTCCCGGGCATAGGCCAACGATCCGGAATAAATTTTTCGCAAATCCTGTTCTACATAAGCCCGGGTCAGGGCTGCACCCCCCAGAATAATGGGCGGGGTAATCCTATGCTCTGTCAGCACTTCCAGATTGTCTTTCATCACAATGGTGGATTTTACCAGGAGACCACTCATGCCAATGGCATCAGCCTGCTCATCCTGGAAACTTTTTAACATGGCTTCCACCGATACCTTGATCCCCAGGTTGACCACACTGAAACCATTGTTACTGAGAATGATATCCACCAGATTTTTACCAATATCGTGAACATCACCTTTGACCGTGGCCAGAATGATTTTCCCCTTGGCTGAGGCATCGGTTTTCTCCATAAAGGCTTCCAGATAGCCCACGGCAGCTTTCATGGTTTCAGCAGACTGGAGGACGAAGGGCAGCTGCATTTTGCCTGCCCCGAAGAGTTCGCCCACTTCCTTCATGCCATCCAGCAGGATTTTGTTGACAATATCCAGAGCCGAATACTCCTTCAGTCCAGCATCAAGATCAGCGTTCAGACCAGACCGGTTCCCTTGAATAATACGGGCAACCAGGCGTTCTTTCAGGGGCAAGGATGAGAGATCGACCTTGTTCTTGGCGGCGGCCACCAGATCGGTATTTAATTCCAGCAGACTGACCAGGGGATCGTAGCCCTCCGCTCTATTATCAAGGATGAGATCTTCACAGATCTTCCGTTCAGCTTCTTTTATCTGGTAATAGGGCTGAATGCGACCCGCATGGAGAATGGCTGCATCCAGACCGGCTTCGATGGCCATATTCAGGAAAACAGAGTTCAGCAAATGACGGGCTGCGGGTTTCAGACCAAAGGACACATTGGAAACACCAAGGCTGGTGAAGGCCTGGGGAAAGGCTTGTTTGATGAGACGAATTCCCTCCATGGTCTCAATGGCTGATTTGCGAAATTCTTCATCGCCAGAGGCCAGCGTGAAGGTCAGGGGATCAAAAAAGAGGTCACTCTCTCGCAATCCATGCTTGGTCACAGCCAAGTCATAAATACGTTGAGCCACTTCAAGTTTCTTCCGAGCGCTCTTGGCCATACCATCTTCATCGATGGTCAGGCAGACCAGACCGGCACCAAATTCACGACAGAGTTTAATGACTTCCTCGGCTTTGGCTTCGCCATCTTCCAGATTGATCGAATTAACAATAGCGCGCCCCGTGATACGCTGTAGGGCAGTCCGTATGGTGGGGACTTCGGTTGAGTCAATCATAATGGGGATGGAAATCTGGCTGTTCAGCCTTTTGATATACTCATCCATATCAGCTGCTTCATCACGACCCACATAGGCCACACAGACATCGAGGACATGGGCTCCTTCAGCGATTTGATCACGTGCCATGCTCACCATGCCATCCAGATCCCCGGCGAGCAGCATTTCACGAAATTGCTTTGAACCATTGGCATTGGTTCGTTCACCAATAATCAGGGGCGCAGGTTCCTGTTTAAATGAAGATACTGAATAGAGCGAGGTAGCGCCTGGAGAAAAGACAGGTTCGCGCCTGGCCGGGTTGAGACGACCAGCCTGTTCTACCACTGCCTTTAAATGTTCAGCCGTGGTTCCACAACAACCACCCACAACGCTGACGCCCATGCCTGAGATAAAGTGGCTTAAATCATGGGCCAACTCCGGGGCGGTCAAATCATAGACCATTTCCCCATTGATATTTTGCGGGAGACCCGCGTTGGGAATCACCGATATGGGAAAGTGTGAATGCGCTGAAAGGGTGTGGAGATGTTCACTCATGGCTTTGGGACCTGTCCCGCAGTTCAGTCCCACAACGTCCAGGGGATAGGGCTCCAAGGTGGTCAGCGCTCCCAGCATATCGGTTCCCAGGAGCATGGTTCCCATGGTTTCCATGGTCACGGACGCCATGACGGGAAGATTCATGTGTTTTTCTTTTAAAGTATGGAAGACCGCATTCAAGGCTGCCTTGGCCTGCAGGGGATCCTGAACGGTTTCCACCTGGAGGATGTGGACGCCACCATCAATGAGTCCGGCAGCCTGTTCTCTATAGGCCTGATAGAGCTCCTGATAGGAAATATGTCCCAAAGAGGGCAGCCGAGTTCCTGGTCCCATGGACCCAGAAACATAGCGGGGATGTCCCGGCGTTGAAAACTCATCTGCCACTGAACGAGCGAGCTGGGCCGCTTTTAAATTAATTTCATAAACTTTATCTGCTAAATCGTAGTCACCCAAAACCACCGAAGTGCCGCCAAAAGTATTGGTCTCGATAACATCGCAACCCACCTCAAGAAAACTGGCATGAATGGACCGAATAGCGTTAGGTTTCGAAAGAACCAGCAGTTCATTGCAGCCCTCTTTACCCCAGAAATCTTCACTGTCGAGATTCAAACGCTGGATGCTGGTCCCCATAGCTCCATCAAAAACAAGGACTTTATCTATAAGGCTCTCACGAAATGTTTTCAAAGTATTGCTCCTACTGGTGCATTTTTTGCACCGAATCTAAGACTATGCCAAAATAATCATTTTCCCAGCTTTTTTCCTGACTTTGTTTCAGGACACGATTACATTAAGTCCATGACATACAGAATCACAATGTTAGTTTTTATGAGCATTTTTCTTTTGGCCTGTGATCCCGTTGGGGAATCGTTGACTGACGGTAAGGCTTCAGAAGAACGTCTCCCCACCCAGGAAAGCTGGAATCCGGTGATTCGGATCAATTCGGTTGGCAAGGAGAATGTTCAGGCCCGAGCCGCCTATTCCGCCCATTATGAAGATCCGCGCGAGATCCTGTTTATTGGCAAGGTCCGGTTGGACTTTTTCGATCTGGATGGCGCCCACAGTTCCATTATGACCGCTGATACCGGCCGGATTGATGAAGCTAGTCATCTGTTTACTGCACGGGGAAATGTATTTGTTGAGTCCGATTCAGGAATGACCCTGGCGACCAGTATTTTGTACTGGCACGAAAATAAACAATTGATTTACACAGATCAGCAAATTGTCCTCACAACCCTTACTGACACCCTATTTGGCGTTGGTTTTGAATCCGATGCCAATTTAGAAAATTGGACCATTACGCAACCCACTGGGGTAAGCTATCGAGAGTTTGAGAATGAATGAAACGACCCTGAGCGGCAGGAATCTCTTTAAACTATATGGCAATCGCACGGTGGTGAGCGATGTTTCTATTGAAGTAAAAAAAGGGGAAGTGGTTGGTCTGCTTGGACCCAATGGAGCTGGGAAAACCACAACTTTTTATATGGTGACAGGAATGATCCGCCCCAACTCTGGATCGGTTTTTCTGGGGGATCAGGATATCACGCGTGCTCCCATGTATCAACGAGCGCGGGCTGGAATTGGTTATTTGCCACAGGAAGCCAGCATTTTCAGGAAACTGAGTGTGGAAGACAATTTAAGATTGATCTGCGAAACCCTGGAAATTGATAAACAGGCCCAGGAAGAAAAGTTGGAACACTTACTGGATGAATTATCCATCGCCCATGTTCGGAAAAATAAGGGCCATCAGTTGAGTGGTGGGGAAAGACGCCGCACGGAGATCGCCAGAGCGCTGGTCACGGACCCGCATTTTATACTATTGGATGAGCCCTTTGCCGGGGTGGACCCCATTGCAGTTGAGGACATCCAGCAAATCGTCCTGGCTTTGAAAACAAAAGGCATTGGTGTTCTGATTACCGATCACAATGTCCACGAAACCCTTTCAATTACTGATCGTAGCTATTTGCTGTTTCAGGGTAAAATATTATTATCAGGTAATGCTGAATTTCTGGCAAATGACGAACAGGCAAGAAAACTCTATCTCGGAAGCAATTTCAAACTGGATCGATAACTACCTTGGAACTATCACAACATCTTGAACTAAAGCAGACCCTCACGCCCCAGCAGATTCTGCTCTCCACTCTGCTGCAACTGCCATCAATGGCGCTGGAGTTGAGGATTAAGACCGAACTTGAGATCAATCCACTGCTTGAGTTGCAGGAAGATGTTGAAGAACTCGACAATCCTGAAGAAGAAACGGATACAGAAGAGCCTGATATTGACATGGACGATTATTTCTCCAACGATGGTTATGAAGCCAAGCAACACTATGATAGAAGTGCTGAAGAAACAGAATTCCAGAATCCTTATCGGCCCAGTCTGGCTGAAGATTTAATCGAGCAAATAGCTACTCTCCTCATCTCAGAGGATGAAAGAGCCATTCTGGAAGAAATGATCTGGAGTCTGGACGAGCGTGGATATCTCATCATAGAACTTGAAGTGCTGGCAGATAAATTTGAAGTTGATCTTCACACTGTTGAGCGCTTACACCGGCAACTCACTCAGCTGGAACCCCTGGGGATTGGTTCTCGATCACTCCAGGAATGCCTGCTGATTCAGATTCGGAAAATCCATCCCAATACGGCTGCGCACCATATCATTAAAGACTATTTTGACGAATTTGCCAACAAACGCTTTGAGAGAATCCTGCGTAAACTGCATCTCACAAAAGATGATCTGCGAGAAGCAGAGGAGCTCATTTCTCATCTCAATCCTAAACCCGGTGACGGCTATCTGGATCCTGGCACCAACTATGTGACACCTGATTTTTATATTCGAGAGCAGGATGGGGAATTTATTGTCACCTTGAATGACTCATTTATCCCCGAGCTGCGTATATCCGGCAGCTATAAAAATATGTTGTCCAATCAGAAAAAACTGGACACAGACACGAAGCTCTTCTTGAAAAAGAAGGTTGAATCTGCCAAATGGTTTATCAACTCCATTCAAATGCGGCGGATAACCATGTTGAAAGTGATCAATGCCATCATTGAACGTCAAAAAGGGTTCTTTTTGATGGGGGCTGACCACTTGAAGCCCATGGTACTCAGGGATATTGCCGAAGATATCAGCATGGATATTTCCACCATCAGCCGTGTGACCAGTGGAAAGTATGCTCAGACTGATTGGGGCACTTTTGAACTGCGCTATTTCTTTAGCGAAGGAATCGAAGCAGAAGATGGTGAGAATATTTCAACCCGTCGCATCAAGGAGCGTTTAAGGGTTATTATTGAGGAAGAGGATAAATCACATCCGATTTCAGATGAAGCCATCTCAAAAGTATTGCAGGTGGAAGGCTTCCCCATCGCCCGGCGCACGGTTGCCAAATATCGGGAGCAGCTCAATATCCCGGTGGCCCGCCTTCGCAGAGAGATTTGATTTACCTATAATCCTCGGGCAACAAGCTCCGGCGTGGCAGGCCCGGCTCCGTCGAGAGATTTAATTAATCATACATCCAGGCGAGGATTCGAAACGCAGTAAGCCGAGCGAGACGAAGGCAATCCTCGCATAGTTTCCCCGAGAATTATTATTTTAATTATAAAGTCTTTTATGAATGGCTCTCAACACAACGTATGTGTTAAGGAGAGTGACGACAATGATCCAAGTGAGATGCTGGAGCAAATCTACACTCCAGATCTGATTAAAAATGCCACGGCTTAGCTCGACGCCATGATACAATGGCGTGAACCAGGCAATCATTTGCACTGCTTCGGGCAATTGAGTCATGGGAAAAAAGATTCCTGAGAACAAAAACAAGGGGGTCAGGAACAGCGTAAAAAAATAGTTGAACAATTCAATCTCCTTGATCATGGAGGTAAACAGCAGCCCAATCGTGGCGAACATAAAACCAATTACAAAAATCAACGGAAAAATCAGCAGGATTCCCCAGTGAAGTCCCATTCCAAAGAGGAACAGGATGGATAAAAATGCCCCGCCATAGATGGTGCCTCGCGTAGCGCCCCAGAGGAGTTCTCCCAGGGCCAGATCCTTGGGATTGATGGGTGTGGTTAGAATGCCGTCATAGATACGATCGAAATTCATTTTTACAAAAACGTTGTAGGTTGTTTCCAGGGTGGCGCCCCACATGATACTGGAGATCAGCAGACCGGGAGCAATAAACTCGATATAGGGGATGCCTTCCATTTGGTTAATGTAGGCACCCAAACCCAGACCCATCCCCAACAAGTACAGAAAGGGCTCAAAGAAATTTGGGAGAATATTGAGCTTCCAGGTTCTTTTATATACGGTGGCATTTCTCTGCCAGACCCGCATTGCTGCCATGCTTCTGACTTTAGGTGCTGGGGTTCTCAATCGATGAGCTCCCTTCCAGTCAGTTTCAGAAATACATCTTCCAGGGATGCACGTCGACTAAGCAATGTTTTGACGGGGATGTTCATATCCTGAATCTGGGCATGCAGGGGAATGGCGTCGGCTGTGTAGAGCAGCAGACGATCTGACAGCGCTTCATGGAAATCGATTTGATCCGCAACGGCGGTGAGAATCTTTTGCCGGGTCTGCTCATCACTGCGGACTTCCACGACGTAGGGAGACACCTCTGATTTGATCAAATCCCAGGGAGATGCTTCGGTGATGATCCTGCCTTGATCCATGACGGCAATTTTATCGCAGAGTTGTTCAGCTTCATCCATGTAGTGGGTTGTCAACAAGAGGGTGACACCCTGTTCAAGCAGTTCATGACATTTGGCCCACACATGATGTCTGGCCTGTGGATCCAGGCCGGTAGAGGGTTCATCCAGAATGAGAATGCTGGGCTTGTTAATCAATGCTCTGGCGATCTGGAGACGCCGTTTCATACCGCCACTCAAGGTACGGACATGGGCCTGGCGTTTTTCACCCAGTTGGAAGAATTCAATCAATTCATCGGCTCTACGGACAGCCTGCTCCTTGGTGAGATCATAATAGCGGGCATAGACCAGCAGATTATTGATCACATTTAAATCATAATCGAGACTATCATCCTGGGTGACAACTCCGATGCCCCTTTTGACGGCACTCATACGCTTCATGACGTTGTTGCCATTCACCTCCAGGATGCCTGAGCTGAGTGGGGTCACACAGTAGATCATACGCATGACCGTGGTTTTACCTGCGCCATTGGGTCCCAGAAAACCGTAGCATGTTCCTGGCTCTATCTGAAAATTTATCCCATCAACTGCTTTGAGTGTGTCATAGAGCTTGGTGAGATTGGTAGCTTTGATAATGGGGGCGGATTTTGGCATGATTCAACTTAAACAGAATATGCTGAAGGTGAGAATTACATTTTTCGAATAAATCAAAAAGACTTGCATTGACAAAATATTGTTCTAATGTATCAGTGCAATGAAACAAGAATATACACACCACGAACTTGCCAGCATCCTAAGCTCCATTTCTGATGAAAAACAGATGAGCAAACTGCTCCAGGATTTTCTCACACCCCAGGAGCTGGAAGATCTGGTATTGAGGTGGGAGATTATCAAACTGCTGCACCAGGGCCTGCCACAGAGAGAAATTGCCAAGGAACTGGGAGTAGCCATCGGTACCGTATCGCGGGGAGCCAGAGAATTAAAATACGGTCACAATGGTTTTGTTCAATTGCTCAAATCCCTGGATAAAAGTTTGGACCAATGATGTTAGCACCACCGCTGGCAAAGCACACATTTTGGTGGACCTGGCACAACTGCCGGGTTCCCTCTTTCAGAAAATAATAATAGAAAAGAACCCGAGGAGTAAACGTGAAGAAGATTTTTCTTTCAGAAAATGATATGCCCAAAAGCTGGTACAATATTGCAGCTGATTTAAAGACAGCACCCATGCCACCCCTGCATCCAGGAACCTTGCAACCTCTTGGACCCGATGATCTGGCACCACTATTTCCCATGGCCCTGATTGAACAGGAGATGAGTATGGAACGGGAGATTGCCATCCCTGATCCAGTCCTTCAAGGACTCAAAATGTGGAGGCCCTCGCCACTGATACGGGCCACCGGGTTGGAAAAAGCCCTGAAGACACCAGCCAAAATTTATTTCAAATATGAAGGTGTCAGCCCCGCTGGCAGTCATAAGCCCAATACGGCTATCGCTCAGGCCTACTACAACAAACAGGAAGGTGTCAAACGACTTGCCACTGAAACGGGAGCCGGACAATGGGGGAGCTCGCTGGCTCTGGCAGGTCAAATGTTTGATCTGGAAGTGAAAGTCTATATGGTGAAGGTCAGTTATGAGCAGAAACCTTACCGACGATCCATGATGAAAGCCTGGGGTGCAGAAATTGTCTCGAGCCCCAGCAGTGATACCGAATTTGGAAGAGCTATATTAGCACAAGACCCCAACAACAGAGGTTCACTTGGCATTGCCATATCAGAAGCCGTTGAAGATGCCGCCAAACGCGATGATACCAAGTATGCGCTGGGAAGTGTATTGAATCATGTGCTCCTGCATCAGACAGTCATTGGTTTGGAAGCCAAGAAACAAATGGCGATTGCAGGAGATACACCTGACATCATCATTGGATGTGTGGGTGGCGGAAGCAATTTCGCCGGCTTGGCTTTCCCTTATCTCCGAGATAAGATTAACGGAGCGAAAATAGATTTTAGAGCCATTGAACCGACAGCCTGCCCGACCCTGACCCGGGGGAAGTTTACCTATGATTTTGGGGATATGGCCCAGATGACCCCACTGGTCTCCATGTATACTTTAGGGCACACGTTTATGCCGCCGGGAATTCACGCTGGTGGACTCCGCTACCATGGCATGGCGCCCCTGCTTTCACACGTTGTACGTGAGGGTTTGGTTGATGCCTATGCCTACCATCAGGTTGAGGTCTTTGACGCTGCCGCCATTTTCGCCAGAGCTGAGGGCATTATTCCAGCACCAGAATCAGCCCATGCGATCAAGGGAGCCATGGACGCTGCCATAGAAGCTCGTGAAGCCGGTGAGGAAAAAACCATTCTCTTTAATCTGAGTGGCCATGGACATTTCGATATGTCAGCCTACGATGAGTATTTTGCAGGAAATTTAACTGACTATCGTCCGACGGATGAAGATTTGGCCAGGGGACTGGCTTCAACTGAGGGTCTTCCTCTGGCTGATTAAACTTCTCATGACCCGGTGATTCGAAACCTGGATGACCGGGTCCTCCATGATCAAATGAAAATTCAAAGACCCCTGAGCCACAATGTGTCAGGGGTCTTTGATTATTAAAACTTTCGCGTTCCCAATAAAATCAAACTTAAAGATATATTTGTGATTCAACTGTGAATTGAATATTTCAAGACTATTTTTGTGCCCTTAATAAAAGTAGACAAGAACCTATAGAAGTAGTTTAGGAAATAGAAAATGAAAAAACGCACCGAAAAATTTTACGACAATCAGGAACTCATTCATAGCCCCAGGGGTCGTTTGCTACGCATTATGAGCGAATACATCGGACCTGAAGAAGTATTTAGAAAAAATAAGATCCAGGATACTATTGTTTTTTTTGGCTCCGCCAGAACCCAGCCCAGGCATATTGTCGCCCAGGCTATCGAAAAGGCCAAAGCTGAGGGAAGCAGTGTTGAAAAGCTTGAACAGCTGGAACGGGATCTAGGCATGTCACGCTATTATGAAGATGCCAGAGAATTATCCTACAAAATGACCACCTGGTCCAAGAAACTGAAGCAAGGTCGTCGTCGGTTTATTGTAGCTACAGGGGGCGGTCCAGGAATCATGGAAGCTGCCAATCGGGGAGCTGCCGAGGCGAAGGGCCTGTCCGTAGGATTAAATATCTCATTACCCTTCGAACAATCTGGAAACCCATATATCAGTCGCGAACTCGAAATGGAATTTCATTATTTCTTTATGAGAAAATATTGGTTTGTTTACCTGGCCAAAGCACTGATTGCCTTTCCTGGTGGTTTTGGCACCTTTGATGAACTTTTTGAAACCCTGACGTTGATCCAAACCAAAAAAATCAGCAAGCAAATGCCAGTTCTGATGTTCGGTTCTCAATTCTGGGACAAAATGATAGATTTACAGGGACTTGCAGATTTTGGAGTCATCAGTCACTCCGACCTTGATCTTTGTTACCGGACAGATAGCGTTGATGATGCCTTCAAGTATCTTACCAAGCAACTTTCTGATTTATATCTTGATGAAAAGCCTGGAACGGATCAGCCAATTTCTGAATAAAATAGCTGTCCAAGCTTAACCGCTTTTCGTGCTCCAGTGACGCTGGGGATGTTGCCAGTCAAATTATTGATAAACAGATAGCCAAGATAGGCAAATCCAAAAGCTTCTTTATTGCTTTGGTTAATTCCATTTAAATTCATTTTGCGAATATCAATTGAAGGCAGTTCTCTGCGAAGCAACTCCATTAGAGTTTTATTTAATGCTCCTCCTCCACCAACAAACATGGTGGAGGCAAAATAATCTGCTGATAAAGAGTTAACACTTCTGGAAATAGTTTTGGCCGTTAAAACAGTTAATGTATAAATAAAATCTTTAAACTCCTGCTCATCACCTGGATAAAACAGTTTAAGCAACTCTTGAAAATAAATGTCTCCGAATTGCTCCTGCCCGGCTGAGCGCGGGGGAGTGCGTTGATAAAACTCATGCTCAAGTAATAGATGAAGGAGTTTTTTATTGAGTTCACCTTGGGCTGCCAAATAGCCGCCATCATCAAAGGCCATCCTGTCTTTCGTAAATAAACGAACCGCTTTGTCGATAAGGGTATTGCCAGGTCCTGTATCCCAGGCCACTATTGGGGCTGGACTATGGCTACCTGGAACCATGGTCAAATTGGCAATGCCACCAATATTCAGCGCCAACACATCAGAGGATTCTTGTTGGAGAAGATATTGATCTACTATGGGGATTAGTGGTGCACCCTGGCCTCCCAGCTCAATATCTGCTGTTCGGAAATCATAGATGACCGGACAGTTAAATGTCTCAGACATAAATCTGGGATTTCCAATCTGTAAGGTAAAATGAGGCGGTTCATGCTTAATGGTCTGACCATGTGAAGCGATGATATCAAAACTCAGATTGAGTTTGGTGATTTCAGCGGCCATCCATTTCCCCAATTCATTATCAAGGTTTGAGATTTCCGCTTCGGTAATGTCCAAAGGACTTCTGAATTTTTGATGGAAAAGATCGGGGTAAGCAATTTCGTGGCTGTCAAGCACTTCATAAATTGGCTGGCGGTTTTTACCGGAAAATTTTACCAGACACAGATCAAGGCCATCTGCAGAACTCCCAGTCATAAGGCCAAGGATATTCACATGCTGGTCAGGAGCGTTAGAAATCATCATAATAAAAGTATCCGAGCTTAATATGATTTCCTAGCATGAGATTCATTGGGAAGATAGGAGATATTTCTGGATAATCATTTTGCGTTTCTCATTGGACGCATCGAAATAATGATCAACGGATTTTCATTCCACTTGCATAGGTTCCCAACTATCTTGCCGCGCTAATTTGGAATGATGCCAGAGGTAAAAAATATGCCTGGCGTGAATATAGAGTAAATGGGAGAGATTTGTGGATATCAAGATTGAAGTAGGAAAACCTCACGAAAGGACCTTGAAAGTTCAAGTGGAATGGTCCGAAATGGAACCCGGTTTCGAGAAGAAATTGACCAAATTGAACAAGCAGGTCAAACGACCTGGTTTCAGACCTGGGAAAATTCCTAGAAAAATCATGCTGCAGTCCTATGGACATAGTGTACTAGCTGAAATTCTGGATGAAACCGTTCAGGCTGCTTACTATAAAGGGATCATCGACAACGAATTATCCCCCATAGATCAAGGCAGTATTGAGGATATGTCAGAATTTGACATTGGTAAGGACCTTGAATTTTCTCTCAAACTGCAGGTCGAACCTGATTTTAAAATGTTCGATTATAAATCGGGCTTTAAAATCACCAAGACAGAATATTCGGCCACCGACGAAGATGTTGCCCATGCTCTGGAGCATCTTCAAGAACGTTTTGCCGAGGTGGAAATCCGAGATGATGGTGCCCAGGATGGGGATCTTCTCAAGGGTGATCTCCAATACCTGGATGCAGAGGGCGTTCCCATTGTAGGTAGTCACGTTGCGGATCGATATATCAAGATTGGTGATGGTGTATTTGGTGGTAAGGTGGCAAAAAAACTCATTGGCTCCAAGGCGGGTGATGAGGTGACTTTTGATATTCCCGCGCAAACCAAGGATGCTGAAGACCTACATCTTCGCATGCAGGTTAAGGCAGTTGAAACCCATATCCTTCCAAAATTGGACGATGAATTCGCCAAACAGGTGGATCCAAAATTCGAGTCCATTGATGCATTGAAGGCAAACAGTCGGGAAGATATTCAGAAGCAACTGGACTATGATGTTTTAAGAGCCCATGACCAAAGCCTGGCCAACAAGCTGGTTGAAGAAACCAAATTGGATGTCCCTGAGGTGATGATTGATGACTACCTCGGCAAGTTGGTTGAGCGCGTCCGTCAAGAACGTGGTGCCGATGTGAACGAAGAAGAGGTTCGTGAACACAATCGGGAAAGGGCGGTCTGGGAGTTATCCTGGTATCTGATTCGCAAAAAACTGATTGCCACTGAAAAAATTGAAGTAACTGACAAAGATGTGGAATTAAAACTTGATGAACTCGTTGCACAAATGCCTGGTGATAAAGAAAAGATGAAAGCCTTATATAGAGATAAACAATATCTACCCCAGATTAAAGATGATATTCTGGAGAAAAAGATATTTGCTCATATTGAATCTTTTGCCAAAGTAAAAGTTAAAAAAGCCACCAGCAAAGAAATAGGAGGCTATCATGCACACGCTCACTAATCAACTCGTTCCAATGGTCGTTGAACAAACAGGACGTTCAGAACGAGCTTATGATATTTATAGTCGTCTTCTTAAAGAACGGATCATTTTTCTGAGTACACCCATAGATGACAATGTGGCATCACTGGTTGTCGCTCAGCTCTTGTTTCTGGAAGCCGAAGACAGTGAAAAAGATATTAACTTATATATAAACTCCCCAGGTGGTATCATTACCTCCGGGATGGCTATTCTGGACACCATGAATTTTATCAAACCAGATGTTTCCACCATTGTCGTAGGACAAGCTTCCAGCATGGGTGCATTTCTTCTGGCTGGTGGGGCCAAGGGCAAACGCTATACCTTACCAAATTCAAGAGTCATGATTCACCAACCCATGGGCGGTACTGAGGGTCAGGCGTCGGACATTGTAATTGCAGCTGATGAAATTTTAAAAACCAAAATGAAAATGAACCAGATGTTAGCCAAGTTTTGTGGCAAACGTGTCTCTCAAATCGAGAAGGATGCGGACAGGAATTATTTTATGTCTGCGGCTGAAGCGGTTGCCTATGGCATCGTAGATGAAATTCTCGAAAAACGGGGATAAATCCTTGGCTAAACAAAAGCAGGTCAAAACCTGTTCTTTTTGCGGTCGTCCACAGGAAGACACAGGTATGCTCATCGCCAGTCCCACGGGTTCAAATATTTGCGGGCGCTGCATTGATCAGGCCCAACAGATTATTAAAGAAGAAAGCCCCGGGCTGAAAACCGCCTTCAGTTTATTCTCATCAATTGCTGATATTCCAAAACCGGGTGAAATCAAGGCACACCTTGACGATTACGTCATTGGTCAGGAGCAGGCCAAGCGGGCTGTTTCGGTAGCAGTCTATAATCATTATAAGCGTATCATGGTACAGGATGATTTGCACGATGTGGAACTTGAGAAGAGTAATATTCTGCTCATGGGACCCACTGGTACTGGCAAGACACTCCTGGCCCGCGCCTTAGCCACTTTTCTCGATGTTCCCTTTGCCATTGCCGATGCCACGGTGCTTACCGAGGCCGGTTACGTAGGCGAAGATGTAGAAAACATACTGGTCCGTTTGTTACAATCTGCAGATTATGATGTGAATGCTACCCAGTCCGGGATCATATATATAGACGAGATTGATAAAATCTCACGCCGCTCTGCCAATGCATCCATTACTCGAGATGTCTCTGGAGAGGGCGTTCAGCAGGCCTTATTGAAAATATTGGAAGGCACCATCGCCCAGGTTCCACCCAAGGGTGGGCGTAAACATCCTGAGCAACCGCTGGTCTCCATCAATACCAAAAATATTCTGTTTATTGTGGGCGGGGCGTTTGAGGGTATCGAAGACATCATTGCCCGTCGTCGTAAAAAGACATACCTGGGATTCTCTACCACCGATGAAGAGGCCAGCAGACTCAAGGGCGCTGAATTGCTTCAGGTGGTTGAGCCTGAAGATCTCCTGCAGTACGGGCTCATTCCTGAGCTCATTGGCCGATTGCCAGTGGTGGCCGCTCTGGAAGATCTCACTCGAGAGGCCTTGCATTCCATTCTCCTGGAACCCCGTAATGCCCTGGTCAAGCAGTTTCATAAGATGTTTGAATTAGAAGGTGTTGAATTGATCATTGAAGAGGGCGCTTTGGATGCCATCATTGATGAAGCCCAGAAGTATGGCACCGGTGCTCGAGCGTTACGCCGATCCATGGAAAAAGTAATGCAAAACATTATGTTTGAGCTTCCTGATTGGGATGGCAAAAAGAAATGTGTGATTACACGGTCTGTAGTAACTGATGGGAAAAAACCTACTCTCAGTTAATCAATCTGTTCCCAAGATGCAGGCGGCGAGAACCTTCACTCCCTGCCAATGTTCAGAGGATATGGTGGCAATCCTGTCAGATAATTATCCTGGAGCGTTTGGATTCCGCCTCAAACAAACTCCATCCACTTTTCATAGATTTGCCCCATCATGAATAAAATATTTTCCTGCTTTCTTTAAGAATTCTCACTCGAATTGTGGCATCTACCTTGAGCCCCGGGACAAAAAATTGACCTGGGAAAATGCTGCTCATTTCACTCTCCCTTCCCACACTGAAATCAATTCCTTGTTTAGTTTGTTCACCGCGATTTACATAATGCTAGACTATACAAGCCTTTCAGGTATTTCAGGAATCGCCCCTATCATGAATCATGGTGAGCCAATTTTGGGTTATTTAAAATTGCTTGAATTCACTCATCTAGGTAAGTATGCCTAGCTCACATCATTTGTTGATATCAAATTTTCACAAAAACCCTTACTTAATAAGGCTTTTAGAAGGTCTCACAAAAAACTTGCTTGCCCATTTATTTTAGAGTATTCTACCGGTCGATGCGTTAATGTTACGTTAGTGGAGGATAATTGGAATGAAATTTCGCAACATGCTGATCGGCATGCTTATATCCGTATTGGCAATTCAAGTCGCTTTTGCCGGAACAACTGGAAAAATATCTGGGCGCGTTACTGACGCAGCTACAGGTGAGGCATTGGTCGGAGTGAATGTATTTGTTAAGGGGTCAAATCTGGGTGCCGCTTCAGACCTTGATGGACAGTATTACATCATTAATGTCCCTGTAGGAATCTATTCGGTTCAAGCACAATACATTGGGTATGGCTTGCTCGAATTTCAAGAAGTACAGGTAATGGCTGACCTCACAACCCCACTTGATATTGAAATGAGCACGGAAATTATTCAGAGCTCAGAATCAGTCGTTGTCGTGGCCAAAAGATCCCTGGTTCAAAAAGATTTAACTGCCAGTCGAAGAACCCTCGCTGCTGACGATCTTTCCAATATGCCGGTGACCAACGTTGAAGGTGCTGTAGCTCTGTCTGCAGGCGCTGTGAATGATGGTGGTTTGCACCTCCGTGGTGGACGTGCCAGTGAAGTTGTTTATTTATTTGATGGAATTGCCCTTAATGATCCACTGACTGGTAATCCCAATGACGCTGACGTTCCTGTCATGGCCGTTGATGAGGCCAATATTCTATCTGGTGGGTTTGGTGCTGAATACGGTGGCGCCCAATCCGGTGTAATCAATATTGTTTCTGCTGAAGGTGGCAAGGGAGTGAAGGGCAAAGTTAGATATACAACCTCCAACCTGGTGGCCGACGCATTTACCGGAGAAGATCCACACAATCGAAGAAAAGTGGAATTTAGCGGTAGCCTTCCTCTGCTCACCCCGGATTTAAACCTTTTTGTATCAGGTGAGATCGACGAGAATAGCGGTCGCCTTTCCAACCAATGGGGTGATCTAAACAATTACACCGCCAAACTCACCTACCGCATGAGCGATGCGATTAAAATTAATTTTAGCGGTCTCTATACCAGATCAATCAGCCAGTGGGGTTACGTACACGAATATAGCCACACGATTTTAGAGGATCGCATGCGCTCCTATATGCCACGCTATCTGGAGTCCTATGATGGCGGCGGTACTGATTTTACCGATGGCACACTGACCGATGATGAGATCCCTGATTTTTATGCCAGCTGGTTAAGCACCGCTGGTCTGCAGACCGAGGATACAAATGGCAACGGTATCCTGGATGACGGTGAAGATTACAATGGAAATGGAAAAATTGATGCAGAAGGTGTGCTGGATGCCTGGTATGGCAATGGCCAATTGGATACCGAGGATCTGAACCGCAATGGACTGCTGGATGATGGCGAAGACTTGAATGGCAATGGCATTATTGATTCTGAAGATACGGATAGAAACAATGCACTCACCACTTACAATATGGCAGATCGACTCCCCTGGATAGATCGTAGTAGTAACCTCATTATGGGTGGTTATACCCATACACTTTCACCCAAATCCTATTATGAGGTGAAAATTGCTCGCTACCAGACGAAGATGAATAGCAATATCATTGAGCAGGTGAATGAAGACCGGAATTATAACGGAGTACTGGACGCAGGTGAAGATCTAAATGGAAATGGCAAATTAGATGATTACAATCCTGATGAAAAGATCTGGGGTTTTGATGATAGCAAGGACATGTTCCACGACGCCAATAACAATGATTATGTTGACGAATCTGAGCGAGACTGGGATAATGATGGTGATATAGATGATGCTGATAAAGCCAATTGGATTGATTGGGTAGATTTCCCCATTGATGAAGGTTTTCAGCACTACCGTGGTTTCTACGGAGTGGGACCCTATAATCCATATACATTTAATAGAGATCACTGGCATGCCGATGACAAAATCACCACGACTGTAAAGGTCGATTTTGTGACTCAGTATGACCAACACAATAAGGTCAGTACTGGTTTGGAATACAAAGGCTACGACCTATTCAACCATGATCCTCCAGATCGTTACGGTTATGCAGAGCGCTATCAAGTCACCCCATATGATTTTTCACTTTATGTGAATGACAAGATGGAATTTCCAGGTTTGATCATGAACATTGGTCTCCGCTGGGAACGCTTTGATCCCAATCAGGATTATCCCGGTGATGCCACAGACCCAACCTGGACTTCTGAAGACTATGCTGACTGGGATGGCAATGGTACTCTGGAATACTATAATGAGGCCTTATCAGATACCTACGTTCACGAATTGCGGGATCTGAAAGATCCTAGACCTGCCAATAGTGAAATGCGTTTTGCGCCCCGTTTGGGAGTTTCTCATCCTATTACAGATCGTGACATGCTCTATTTCAACTATGGTCGCTATTATCAGCGCCCCCGTCTGGATTATCTATTCAGAAACATCACTTACAATATGGGTGGCGGATTCCCAATCGTGGGTGACCCCAATCTTGAGCCTGAACTGACAACTTCCTATGAAGTGGGTGTTCGTCATGAATTCAAAAACAAGATGCTGATTGAAGCCAAGGGTTTTTATAAGGATATCTTTGGATTAACGGATACTCGGGCCGTTTACTGGACTGTATCCGATTGGTATACCACCTATTTCAACGCTGATTATGGATCAGTACGTGGCTTCGAGCTCTCTCTCATGCGCAGACCCCCGTCCTTATTGTATGGGGAATTGAATTATACCTATTCAATTGCCAAGGGAAAATCATCTGTCGCCGGTCAGGGATATACGACTGAATGGGCTGGAAATATTGTTCCTACCTTCGAATCATTTCTGGATTGGGATCAAACCCACACCTTCTCTGCAAATGTGAATATGAAATATCAGGGCTTCCTGGCCAGTATGGTTATTACTGCTGGAAGTGGTACCAGATATACACTCCCGGGGCAGGGACGACTCATTGTTGAAAACGAAGGTGTCATGCCAGCTACCTCTCAAACTGATTTGAGACTGTCTTATAGATATGATATCGGAAAAACAAATTCCCAGATATTTTTTCTCGTGACCAATCTGTTCGATCGTCAGAATATTAACACGGTTGCTGATACAGAGTGGTACCACACTTATCGCACATTAAAAGAAGCATACGATGATGGTGACTTGACCCACGATGAATATCTGGCTCAGACAGACAGCAACAATGATGGGAAAGTGGACTATAATAAATCCCATCCTGAGATGGGGTCCGATCTGAATCCCGCTGTATATGGCGATACTCGTAGATACCAAATCGGTGTCTCCTTTGGCTTCTAATAATTGAAAAGTTAGGTCCATTATTTTATGAAATTGGCAAATTTTAATCTGATTACTCGACTCATCCTCGGGTTTATGTTCCTGCTTCTCCCTGAGCTTGTAGATGCACGTAACAAGCTGGATCAGGGGAATGATGGAAATACTCTGGCAAAGCCTGCAGCGCGCCCTCAAAAAGCGTACTATATTCACTCAACTGGAAATCTCTGGACTGCCGTTTCCAACTTCGGTAGTGTTGGTGACCCTAACTTTCCATCCACGGGTCGGCCTTCCATGCAGTGGCCCGGTGGAGCAAACAATGATTATTTGTATGACTCAGGAATCTGGGTAGGTGCGCTCATCGGGGGTAGCCCGGCGGTAACCTCCTACTTCTATAATCCCGATCAGGAATATTTGCCTACGACTGGGTTCCCTGGAGAACTGGGTACCACAGTGAATGGAGCCAAGGCCAAATCGCTTGAAGATAGTTACATGATATTTGATGATCTTGCAACCCATTCTGAGAGTAGCCACTTGCCCCTGGGTGTACGTATTGTCCAGCGAGGTATGACCTGGAGTCTCCCTGAATATGATGATGCAGTTGCTTTTGAGTATGAGATTTTCAACACGGGTTTGAATGGTGATCTGAATGATGCTTATATTGGCTTCTGGTATGATGTGGATGTGGCATCCGTTGATGACTCCAATCTGGCCATTGATGATCTGGTCGATTATGATGGCTGGGATGAAGCTGATACGGAGACCGATGTTCTGGACGCTGTAGACCCCTATGATCTCAATGGAGATGGATGGACTGGATACGATGAATATGGCGTTCCCTACTACAGGGATCAGGGACAGAATCCCAATTACGATCCGACCCTCACAGAGGCCGATGGATTTTATGACGAATTTGGAATAGTTTTCGATGCTTCTGCTCCAGTCCTTAACTGGCAGACAGATGTTGAAGATCTGGGCCGTGTTGCTGGTGCTCCTGCCGTCGTCGATGGTGATACACTTCATGGTTACATTTTCCCCCGCAGCCTTTCCTATATCTATGATGGTGACGATCCTGTCTCCTCAAGCAATGATTATGGCGAGCGTGAAATGTCACCTCAGGTAGATGGCTTTTTCGGCGGTATGATTCTAGCTACCGGCGCTCCGGCAAAAACGATTCTGGATAGAGATTATCGCGTCGCTTTTTCACATCAATGGTGGAATTGGGAATCAGATCCCAAAACAGATGACGATAGATGGGATTATATGTTGGGTCAGCATGTGGCCAGTCAATCAAAGAAATTTTTGGATAATCCACTTGAACTGGGATTTCCCCAGTTTGATTACCGCTTTTTGCTCACCACAGGTCCCTTCGATATTCC
>JAIPGJ010000040.1 GCA_021736185.1 Fidelibacterota bacterium
TCCCAGATCGAAAAGTGCAGGACAAACCAGATTACCCACATTTTCAATGAAAAGGGCAGAATTGTCTTTCAGTTTCAATTCACCATAAGCAGTATGAATCATCTCAGCATCAAGATGACAGCCATTCCCCGTATTGATCTGGAGAACAGGAACACCAGTGGTGGCAATGCGATCTGCATCGTTCATGGTTTGTTGATCGCCCTCGATGACAGCGGCGGGGATTTCTTCCTTCAAGGCAGTTAAGGTCTTTTCCAGGAGGGTTGTTTTACCAGATCCAGGTGAACTCACCAGATTAATGCAGAATACATTTTTTGCTTCGAAGTAGCCACGATTACGCTGGGCTAATAAGTTATTCTCTCCCAGGATATCCTGCTCCACCGTGATGGTTCGATCGTGTGAATGGTCATGGTTGTGATCATGTGGTTGATGGTCATGAGTATGCTGGTGTCCATCCCTATGATGATGGTGATCTTCACCATGCTTTGTGAAGGTGGTACTGTTAGATCCACATCCGCAGGTATCGCACATATCTATATCCTTTCACTCATATTCAATCAGTTTATATGTTCTCGCAGAGATCGCAGAGTCGCAGAGATAGATAAGGGGTGTATGCTGGTTGCTGCCATTTCTATCAACCACTGCGTCTTCGCGTGCTTTACGAGATTCGTTTCGTGTTTTTGGCCAATTCTATTCATTTACACTAACTGCTTTGAGTTTCAGCTCTCGTCCCTGCAGGATATCAATTTCATAACTTTCACACATGGGGCATAGAGCCATAAATGCATCTATTTCAAATGAATGCTGACAGTTTTTGCACCGTGCCAGAGCAGGGATCTCATTGATTGACAGGGTTGAATTTTCTGCCATGGTTCCCTTGCAGACAGCGTCATAACAGAAATTGAGTGAGTCAATCATGACCCCTGATAATTTGCCAACATCAAGCTCAATCTTGGATATGGAGCTTGCACCATCCTTTTCGGCCTCTTTACAGGCGATATTTATAATATTCATAGCGATGGACATCTCATGCATAAAATGCGACTCCTTTGGTCACTGAAACAAACGCAATATTAATGCCGATTCCTTGGAGTTCAAGGGATTTACCCTGGATTATTCCCTAATATGGTAGATACCAACGTGATCACATCTTGAATATTGACTGTTGCCTCAAGAGTGATATTCGTATCGTTCTGGGCAAAATCTCAGCCGCATCCCATTTGAAATAAAATCAGAGTAATTGCAAGATATCAAGGTGGCAAAAGTCGCATATGGAGTCATTCCTTAATAGTGAATGTCATGGGTCGCACTTCAGGACATAGGTAGAAGAATTCTCACTGAAACGCAATACGTGATTTTACAGTTATATTATTGTAATTGTATGCAGGAGTCGACCCTGACAATTGAAAATTTAAGCTCTCAGCTCTCAACCAATTTAGCGAAAAGAACAAAAAACCCGGATAGTTGCTCGTCTTCTTTGTTCCGACTAAAAGGGCCTGAACTATGTTGCCGTGTTCACCCCTGAGCGAACAAAAAAAGGGCTGCATTTCAGCAGCCCTTGGTCGTAATTGGTAAACAAAAGCTTACCATCCCGTCCGATAAATATTTAATAAGCTTTTTCCGACAGGGTTAACAACCGCCGGCTGGTGCTTTCTTCTTTTGCGTACGCTTTATCACCGGTTTTTCCGCTTCCGTTTGTACGGGAGCGGTCAAAGTTGCCTCGCTGCCACCGCCAAACACACCGCTGGCTGCTTTGCGGAAATCATATTTTGCGAATTCTTCATCTGGAGATGTTGAAGCGGGTTTTTCGGGGTTCATGATCGTATCAAACCAGTAGTTCAGTCCACCCTGTAGAACATAATTATTCTGAAATCCCAGCTGACGCAAGATCATCCAGGCTTGATGCGATCCCAGCGTCCCATTTGAATAAAGCACGTTCATCTTGACTCCCTGATCCACATAATCCCGGTATTCATCTTTAAGAATGACGGAGATGGGAACATTGACAGCCCCTTCCAGATGGAATTTCTGGAATTCATCAGGTGTACGTACATCAATGAGTTGCAGAGTGGGGTCTTTTTCAATAATCCAATGGGCCACCTCATCTGCAGTGACCATCTCAGCAGCACCCTGGACTTCAACCAGCATCTGTTCAGCGGTGAGCTTATAGGGTTTGGTTGTATTCTCGGGAACCATAGCGATAACCACTCCCAGAAGAATCAAACCTACAAAAATGATATTCTTTATTGTCATATCAATACTCCTCTCTGGGCCATTTTTTTTCGGCTAATTCACCCAGCTTGAACATAATAAGTGCGGCGATGATCACAAGCAAAGCCAGTGCACCCCCGGAGATTCCAAAAACATCAGAAACTTTGAGCGGTCCCATTGATCCTGACATATAGAAATCCTTGATCAGGGGAAATGACTCAGCGAAGAAAAAGATTCCCAGAAAGATGCCGCCGACGAATACCATGGCGTCAATTTTACCAATGGCAGCGGCGCAGACACTGGTCCCCGGACAGAATCCACCTATTATAAATCCAGCACCCATGATGATTCCACCTACGATGGCACTCCCCAGAAAGGTGGGATTAACATAAATCAGATTGAGATCTATCCAGCCAAAGAGACTGAAAAAGAGCAACCCCAGCATGGCGGTTATAGCTCCTGTAAAAAACACTTTTAACACAACTGTATCATAACCGTAAAACATACCGGCCAATTTACGGCTGGAAGAGAATCCGGCTTGTTCCAGCACAAAACCAAATCCGATTCCGACGACAAAGGCGATAAACAGATTCCAGTCAGCGCCTATAATTTCTTGAGGTACGAGAGGTCCCATCATAGACTCCTATATCCAATTTTTTCTAAAGAAAAATGCCAAAGCAAAGGCAGTCCCAAAGATGGCCATCATGGAGACAAATCCTGCAACAGACAGACTTGCCATACCAGATAATGCAGACCCACTGGTACACCCTCTACCCAACTGGGACCCATAACCAAAAAGAACACCACCTATTCCCGCAAAAACGAGTCTGCGATTGGCTGTTATACCTGGAAAGTGTTCAACTTTCCACTTCAAACGACCTGAAAATGCTCCAGATAGAAATCCACCTACCAGCACCCCGATCATCTCGAAAACCAACCAGGCTTTCATGGGTGATTTATCCTCGCCAACATATTTGCTGTAAAAGCTTGAATTTGCAGCGTGTCCTGGAGCCACTACCTCAACAGCTGCCACGACCACACTTTTCACAGCACCACTGGCTCCCAACCCTCTTCCTGAAAAGAAGAAAGCCATGAGGAGCACCAATCCCAATAGCACACCTGCCAGATAGGGATTCATGTACTTCGTTTTCATCATTAATAACCCTTATTATATTTAAACTTAATACAACCAGCGGCTGGCTTGACCGGCATTCACCACAATAAAGCGCAGCATGATATTCCCGGTAACAATCAGTACCACAGGCACAATCGCCGGAACAAATTTATGTTTTAGTTCCAGGACTTCCAGAATCACTGGCAGAATCAATCCTAAGCCAACAACGAAAACCCAGAATGGGACGGTAAAGGGACCACCCAGGAACATTTTTGCCGCCTGAATGTGAACCTGTGTTCCTGCAAGATGACCCATAAACAGATGGATAATCATGAACAACTCAATAGCGATTAAAATGATATCAATACGGGTGAATAATCGTTTCTCAACCGCGGTTTTGGAAAAGTAGGAAACGAGAGCCGCGCTGGCTGATAATCCGGAAGTGAGAAAGAGAGGTCCCAGAATACTCGTGTTCCAAAACGGTCTGGCATTGAAGGCAGATAGAAGAATTCCTGTATACATACCAAGTATGACGGATAACAGAATGAGAACCTGAGCCATGATCCGGCGTTGATCCTTCAGCCAGTTAACTACTGCCTTAGCTTCGTCAAACTTCCAATCCCAGTTTGGGAAGATATCTTCAATCCAGGTAGCAATCCAGGCTATGGAAAGCGGCATAATGATAGCTAGAGTCCAGGCTCCCCAGGACATGGGTGACTCCCATCGTATATTGGTGAACAGCTGCCAGAAATAAAGAACATGCGATAGATCCAGGAGGAGCGCGATTAATCCAATCCCAATAAGAAAGGGGACTGCCAGGGGCATCCATTTAACCGCAACGGGGAGCTCATCCTGACGATTTCGTAAGGTGAAATAGGCGGAGAAAATCAATATTCCTGCGGAGATTCCTCCCAGAAATAGATAAAAGGGGATTTCCCAACCCCAAACATGGAGGATGGGGTCAATCTCCGGGTTCATACGTCCACTGGTGATAATTTCTTCAATCATAATAACCTCTATATCAGGTAGAAAACTTTGGGGTCAGTCCCAGCTTCGGGAATGAGTGATTTCCATTTTCTGGTAGCCATGGCTCTTGAGATGTCACTATTGGGATCATCCAGATCACCAAAGATCATGCAATGTGTGGGACAAACAGCAACACATGCGGGATCCTGGCCTTTTTCAACACGATGGATGCAGAATGTACATTTATCAACATAGCCTTCAGGGTGAATAAAGCGGGCATCATAAGGGCAGGATGTAATACAGGCCTTACAGCCGATACATTCGCTTTCTTCTACAAGGACAATGCCGCCTTCAGCATAGTGACTGGCCTCAGTGGGACAGGTCCTCACGCAGGGAGCATTGGCACAATGATTACATCGTTCAGAGCGAATCTCTAATTGCAGCTCTGGATAGGACCCCGTTGTCTTCTCCACAATCCAGTCCCGGCAGTAACCAATGGGAACATTATTTTCGGTCTGGCAGGCCACCACACAATCATTACAACCTACACATTTGAGGGTGTCTACCGCCATGGCATATCTCATGAGGACACCTCCTCTCCGGCTTCAAAACGGAAGGTGACAAAATTACCTCTCATCCCCGTTCCACCCATTTCAGGGTCTATGTGAACCCGTGTAATTAAATCGGCATCACTGGCTCCCCGCCCATATGCCCGGGTTAATTTTTTATCGGTATGACCAAAACCGTGAACCATATAAACACTATCAAAGCGAATACGCTCTGTGACGCGAACCTTAATGGGAGTCTTGCTAACCACTCCATCCTGATTTTCCAGCCATAAATACTGATCGTTTTTTAGACCCCACTCTTTGGCAACCTTGGGATTAACCCAGACGCTGTTCTCATCCATAAGATCGGTTAGATTGGGATTGTTGGCTGTGCGGCTGAAAGTGTGCATGGGTGCTCGACCATAAATAAGTCGATAGAAACCTGCTGGCGGTTCTTCATGTGCCTTGTATTTGGGTAACGGATCGTAGCCTTCATCTTCCATGGATGTGGAGTAGAGTTCGATTTTACCGGTGTTGGTATTAAATTCAAAATCTTCAAGATTTTCCATGGGGTAAAGATCATCAACGGAACGTTTCATTTTCTTTACGCCCAGGCGTTTCATCTCTGCCAGGGAGGAACCCACCTGCTTCAGCTCCCAATCCAGCTTTTCTTCGATGTTTTCCCAGGGGAAGAAATGCCCCAATCCCATTTTTTCTGCCAGTCCCTTGGCTATCCACCAGGCCGGTTTGGTGTTATATTTGGGCTCGGCTGCAGGCATTCGTAATGCCAGAGTGGGTTCACGATGGGCGCTTACCCGGATATCATCATAGCGCTCCAGATAGGTGCATTCAGGCAAAATCACATCAGCATAACCGGTAATTTCCATGGGCATGGTATCAACGACTACCAGGAGATCCAAGGCTTGAATAGCTTTCAGCGTGTTCGCCTGATTTGGCAGCGTATGGATCAAGTTGGTTCCGTTCACGATCCAGGCCTTGAAGGAACAGTCTCTTCCAGTTGTCGGAACTGTAGCATCACATATCCCAGAAGCTAAAGCCAGGCTGGCCAGTTTGAACTTGCCAGGATAGGCATCTTTCCAGGTGCGTTTAGGTTTTGGAAAGGGAGGATGGGGATACATTTTGAAGCTCACTTGCTCTGGATTATAAAAGCCTCCTCGACGGCCCCATGACCCCAGTAGTGCATTGAGCATAGCTACGGCTCTCAGCCTTTGTGTATCATCGCCATACCAGGTGACATGACGACCGGGATGTATGATCACCCGCGGACTGGCATTAGCCATTTCACGAGCAGTGGCTCGAATAATTTCTGGCTTAATGGTTGTGAGGCCATAAGCCCACTCTGGTGTCATCTGAGCTACATGAGCTTTCAGATCCTCAAACCCATAGGTATATTTTTCAACATAGGCTTGATCATAAAGATTCTCATTGATAATGACATGCATCCAGGCTAGAAGGAGTGCCATATCTGTAGCCGGTTTAATCGGCAACCAGAATTTGGATTTGCTGGCCACCGTAGAGAACCGGGGGTCAACCGTAATGATGGTAGCACCCTTGCCCGTAGCCTGGGCGATCTCCTGAACGGGTCCGTTGTGCATGTTTTCACCAAAATGAGAGCCGATGAGAACCAGACAGCGTGTGTCACGGATATCGACCCTTTCTGGTGATCCAACACCCTCTCCAAAGGTGGCGAAGAAACCGACTTCCCTGGGTCCACGACATTGTGCATAGGAAGGCGCAGTAATATTATTTGAGCCAAACGCCTTTAATAAATCGCCAAAATAATGTCCACCGGATCCGTGGGTAAAGAGTGCTGTACATTCAGGTCCGTGCTTTTCAGCGACTTTTTTCAGTTCATCAGCTATATAGGTAAAGGCTTCATCCCAACTGGCCTCCCTGAAGGTCTGGACGCCATTCACTTCAGTACGCATAAGAGGTGTTTTCAGACGGTCCTCATCATTGTACATGCCAACACCACCGGTACCACGCGGGCAGAGTCGACCATTTGAATGAGGGTCATCCTCATGACCGGTGACTTTCCAAATCTTACCCTCTTGATTGGTGTGGACCCAACCGGCACACTTCCAGAAACAAATCTCGCAGTATGTGGGTGTTCTTTTGGCATACATGCCAGGAATGGTATCAGGAGCTAATATCTCTCCTGTGGAGAAATCAAATAAAGGGGTTGCGAAAGCCAGGCTTCCGGCACCCACTCCTGCGATTTTAATAAAATCGCGGCGATTCATGCTAATACTCATGCGTTCTTCCAGTGTTCTTGTAAATAGGATTTCATATTATGACAGGTTGTTACATCCCGATAGACAGGGCACTCATTACATATTTCGTCCTGACAGGCTGTAGCCTTTGTTTTAACCACCCAACAAGGTTCGAAGGATGATTTGAAGGCATCACAATGAGCTTGGTCTGCTTCACTACACCCTTTAATCTCCCAACAGGGGGCCATGGACATCAATCCCTTGATACCAGCCAGATTGAACCCGCGGTCTTCGATCATGACCCGAATGCACTGAAGTCTTTCGATATCTGCCTGGGAGTAGAGACGATGTTTGGATTTTGTGCGCTGTGGAATAATGAGACCTGCCGTCTCATACATTCGCAGGGTGTGGACTGAGACACCGACCAACTCGGAAGCCACGCCAATGGCAAAAACCGGTCTGGTTTTATCTGTAAGGCGGCTTTGTATGTCGGTTGCATTCATAACAAATCTATATTTCAAAATCTAGCTTTGCTATTTACATGCCGAAATGAATGAGAAATATTAAAAGAAAATAGTGTACATAATACTTGATTAGTAAAGGTTAATAATAACAGATAATTATCAGGATTGCATTAAATTCAATATTTCCAAGAGATCAGAAGGATTTCCGGTCAGCTAAAATTTTATTCATTACAAATGAATGATCTAAATATTTTTGTGTTATTGAAGAAAGAAATATGAAAAAAGTTATTTCCGCATCAAAATAATCCAAACAGTGGTTTATTATTATGAATGAATTTCCCATTTCTGGAAAAGATGCGAGACCGGTTTGAGAAAAGGTTTGCTATTCTTATCATTCAAAACATTTACATAGCCTAGACGGAGAACCAAGCTAATTTCTCTGCGTGAAAAAGGCATCCTATCTCATTCCCACTCTATATGTTGCCCTCATTTTTATTTGGGGTAGTACATGGATGGCAATTAAGGTCAGTGTAGGTGATACACCATTCCTTATGGCCGCTTTACGCTTCTTCATGGCTGGTTTTCTGCTGATTCTATTTCAAAAATTACGCAAGAAAAAGATTTTACCAAGATGGGAAGATCGGCGGATCATTTTCGCTTTAGGCGTTGGCAATTTTTTCTTCGGTTATGGTCTCACCTATTGGGGTATGCAATTTGTAAACAGCAATATTACTTCCATCCTCTGGACGACCTTGCCCGTCATGATTGCCATATTTGCACATCGGATGCTTGCAAGCGAAAAAATTAATGCTGGCAGCGTTTTCAGCCTGGTTGGTGCCATTATAGGTACCATGTTCATATTCAATCTCCAGGGCGCAACCTTTGATCCCCAGGCAGCCATAGGTATGCTCTTTATTTTGGTGTCCATCCTGGCAGCTGCTTACCCAAATGTACTATATAAGCGGGAAGGGGAACACCTTGATCCTGTAGCCGCGAATGCATCGGCCATGTTACTCGGAGCAACACTCCTGCTTTGTACTGGTCTTATTTTTGAGTCCTGGCATCAGCTGGAGTTCAACTTCTTAACGATGGGTGCCACCACCTTCCTGGCAGTATTTGGGTCCGCCATTGGATTTACCATGTATTTCTGGCTGGTCAATCGGGTCACCATAGTGAAAATGAGTTATACTACTTTCCTCGTCCCCATTGTGGCGAGCTTCTGGGGATGGGTTCTTCTGGGCGAGGAACTTTCTGGGTCGGCATTGATAGGCGCTGTCATCATTATTTTTTCTGTCTCATTACCTGAAATCCTACGTTTAACGTATTTCAAATCCAATGCAGATTGAGATTCAGCTACACGTTGTATTTGGGATAGACATCAACTATATTCAAAGCCTTAACATAACTAGCAAAGGTCTTTAAAAAACAGTATCTTATGGCAAAAATAATAGCCATCGTGAATCAAAAGGGGGGTGTGGGGAAAACGACAACCTCGGTCAATCTGGCTGCTGGTCTGGCTGTGGCTGAAAAAAAGACCCTGCTCATCGATTTGGACCCCCAGGCAAATTCTACTGCTGGACTGGGTCACCCGGTAAGAGTGGATGGTCAAAGCATCTACCAAGTCCTCCTGAATCATGCTAAAATTTCAGATATCATGCAGAAGTGTGAGTTGCCCTTTCTTGATCTGGTTCCCTCCAGCCCGTCTCTAGTTGGTGCAGAAGTTGAACTGGTATCAGCTATTGCCAGAGAGCGGATTCTGAAGGAGGCTGTGGCAGAAGTTGAGGAAAATTATGATTTTATTATTATTGACTGCCCCCCATCTCTGGGTCTTCTTACACTGAATGCCCTGACTGCTGCTCATTCAATCCTGATTCCCATTCAATGTGAGTATTATGCTCTCGAAGGCTTGGGTCAACTTTTAAATACCGTTCGCCGCGTTCAAAAGACCATCAACAAGGCCCTGGTAATTGAAGGGGTTTTGATGACCATGTATGATAGTCGTTTGAATTTGAGCAAGCAGGTTGTTGATGAAGTAAAAACCTATTTTAAGGAACGGGTTTATAAGACCTACATAAATCGGAACGTCCGTTTAAGTGAATCTCCGAGTTATGGGAAACCGATTATGCTCTATGATGCAAACTCTGTGGGAGCAGCCAATTACATGAGCCTGGTTGAGGAGGTGCTTCAAAATGCCTGAAGCTCCTAAACGTTTGGGTCGAGGACTGGATGCAATCTTAGATTCATTGGGAGCCTCTCAGGAACCCTCAGTTTCATCACTCCTGGTGTCTCCAAATACGATTCGTCCCAATCCCTTTCAGCCCAGAAAAGATTTTGATTCAGAAAAAGCCGTGCAGGCTTTTGAGGACCTTAAAGCATCCATCAAATCAAAAGGTCTTATACAACCTATCACGGTTCGGGAAGTCAATGGAGAATATGAACTCATCGCTGGCGAGCGGCGGCTGCGAGCCTGCCAGGAACTAGGACTGGAAACCATTCCCATTCACATTCTGGTAGTGGACAGAGATGTGGATATGATGGAACTGGCCTTGATCGAAAATTTACAGCGGGACAACCTGAATCCCCTGGAAGAAGCCGAGGCTTACTCGCTTCTCTCTGAAAAGTATGCTCTATCCCACGAGGAAATTGCCGGGAATATTGGCAAAAGCAGAGCTGCCGTGACCAATGCCATGCGCTTACTCAAGTTGCCTCTGGAAATAAAAATTGCGCTGAAAAATATGATTATTTCAGCGGGCCATGGACGGGCACTCCTGGGCATCGAATCAGAAAAAGAAATGGTTCATGTTTTTCAACAGGTTCGTAGGAATAACTGGAGTGTACGTGAAACTGAAAATTTTGTCAAGAAATTGAAGGAAAAGACGCTTGTCCCGGTAACCAAGAAAAAATCTCCCCCAAAAAAATCAGTCTTCTTAACTCGGAGTGAAGAGACACTCATGACCGTTTTAGGGACCCGGGTACAGATTAAGGCTGGCCCGAAAAAAGGGATTATTGAAATCGAGTATTTTGGCGATGATGATCTGGATCGGCTGTTGGAACTTTTCGAGTCAATGAAAAAATAGTGAACATAAACCGCAAAAATGTCAAATCGAAACAAGCAAACATTTATTGATCAGCGACCTTTAACGACGCTTTGACTGGAACAATTTTCCTCATAATAAATTAGAAACTGGAATTCATGAAACACGAAAAATACACCATTCTTATTTTACCGGATAACGAAGCAAACGGTAGATCATACTCTATCACAGCGACGACGGTCAACATTTTAAAGTTCCTTATTGTCCTTCTGCTTGGGGTTATTATTCTTTTTTCAACCTATTATTTGCCCAAAGCCATCGAATACCGCCATATCAAAATGGAAAATGATTTCTTGCTAAATGAAAGACAGGACGTTGCCGGTTTGCTTAAAAATTCCAAACGCATTGAAGAAATTAATCACTTTATTGAAAGTACTCTGGGCAGCCATTATGATTTGAGTGCTAACCCCGGTGATAGTACTGCTGCTTCTATGAATAACTGGGAACTTTCCCCTTTTGAAACCATGGGATTGCTGAAGGATTTACCTACCTATCTGCCAATTAAGGGTTTTGTAAACGCTGGTTTCAAGGTTCGTGAGGGACTCTTTAGCCAGGACCATCTCGGTATCGATCTTTCATCTATTGAGGATAGAGTGGTGAAAGCTGCCGGACGGGGATATGTCATTTTCGCAGATTGGACATATCGCTTCGGCAATACGATTATTATCGATCATGGCAATGGATATCTCACCGTATACGGACACAACGAGCAAAACCTGGTAACCCAGAGACAGGTTGTGGATCGGGCTGAACCTATTGCTATCATGGGGAACACAGGGATTTCCGATGGGGCCCACCTCCATTTTGAAATATGGTACGAAGGAGTTCCTCTGGATCCAGCAACATTTATCACTGAATTGAGTGAAACAAACTCTCCTACCGTTGAGAAGGACTACTAAAATGGGCAATCGAATCCATCGTATTGAAACTATTGTTGGACGCGGAACACATATATTTGGTGATATGAAAATTAATGGAAGCGCCCATATCAACGGAACCGTAGATGGTAGCATAGAAGCCAGTGGGTTTGTGACCGTTTCTGAATCGGGTGTTGTCAAAGGGGGCATCAAAGGGGAGTATGCCATCATCGGCGGCATTGTCGGGGGTAATATCGAGGTACAGGGGAAGGTCGCCCTTGGAAAAGCAGGCCGCTTAAAAGGCGATGTGATTGCGACCAGACTCATCATTGAGGATGGCGCCGTATTTCATGGACGGAGTTCCATGGTCCCTGAAACATCTACCGCAGATGAATTTGAGGCATTGGGTGAAGGGGTATAGCAGCAGTTGAAACCCGATGGTTCAGGCAAGTACATGGCTGCGGCATCTTCGATGACTGGAGCTGTGCTGGGTCTGGGCGCCATCGGTTATTTCCTCGGTCAAAAATTTGGCTCGCCTCAGTATGGCCTCCTCATTGGAGCTTTAGCGGGGGTTTTAATCGGCATGTATGAGCTATATAAGAGCGTGTACATGAAGGATAAGGACCAATGAAAGCCTGGCAGGTTTTGGGCTTGTTTGCCTTGATTCTAAATGGTTTAGCTGTTCTGGCATTGATTTTTGCAGGACACTTCGACAGACTTAACTCTGTCATCGCCGGTGCGATCCTTCCGGTTCTGATAAGTGGCGGATTATTAATCTGGGCGGAATATTCAAAAACGAATGAACCAAAAAACCTTCAAAAAATTAATATTATGGGCTTTTTCTTTAAGGTTGTTCTGCTGGGGCTCTGGTCAGTTATTCTCGTAAAAGCAGGAACCTTAGATAATGTGACATTTATTGTAATGTTAGTCATAAACTTCCTTGCGTGGCATGGGGTCGAAGCTTATTATTGGCCGCTTTTTATGGCAAGAGACGCACAAAAAACAGGGGAGAATTCTTGATGGCTGAACCAGGCCACGGAACCAACAGCAATATTGGGGATAAAATTATCGAGCATGTCGCTAATAGCGATGTCATGATTCATCTCGAACTTTTTGGTGTCGACATTTCCATTACAAAACACGTTGTCATGCTCTGGATTGCAGCCGGATTTCTGGTTGCTATAGCGCTTTATGCCACCCGTAGATATCGCAAGGAGGAACGACCTGTCCCAAGCGGTTTTACCAATGCATTTGAATATGTCGTTGATTTTGTGCGGACAGGAATCTTAATCCCGACAATGGGGAAGAATCATGTGCTGAGATGGGGACCTCTAGTGATGTCCTTTTTCTTTCTCATCCTGACCATGAACTTCCTCGGTCTTATGCCATTCTTCAATTATATCAATCATGGTCATGGCGGAACAACAGCAACGGGAAATATTAATGTGACTGCCGCATTGGCACTGATCACTTTTATGGCCATTATCGTTGCGGGTATCCTGGAACATGGATTTTTCAAACACTGGAAAAATTTAGTGCCAGGTGGGTTAGCCTGGCCAGTCTATATCATCCTGATACCGATTGAGATATTGAGTATGTTTGTAAGACCATTCGCTTTGACTATGAGATTGGCAGCCAATATGACAGCCGGGCATATTGCTATGCTGGCGATTTTTGCTCCGATATTTTTGCTGCATAATGCCTATGTCGGTGTGGCTTCAGTGGCTCTGAATGTGGGAATTACCTTTTTGGAAATTATCGTGAGCATTGTACAGGCCTACGTTTTTACTTTGCTTTCATCTGTTTTTATTGGCCAGTCAATTCACCCACATCATTGATAGTTTTGATCTTTAATAATAAAAAATATAAACCTTCTATCAGCGTTACTCAAAAAGCTCTTACTCAGTTCAGGGATATGAGACATGTAGGCAGTATCAGGGTAATGGGGATAGAAACACACAACTGTAAAAAGGAGTTTTAAAATGGAATTTGCTTATCTAGGTGCCGCAATTGGTGCTGGTATGATCGTTATTGGTGCTGGCCTTGGTATTGGAAAATTGGCCGCTGCAGCAGCAGCTGGAATTGCTCGTCAGCCTGAAGCCGCAGCCAGTATTACTGGTGCAGTGAACTTGCCTCTCTTCCTGCTTGAAGGTGTTGCGATTATCGGTGAGGTTGTTGCTCTCCTCATCGCTCTGAAATAAGAAAGCCTGAAAACTCTCCTTCGGAGGAACTATGGAAAACCTGCTACGGTTTGACACCGGCTTAATGATCTGGACCTGGATCACCTTCATCGCTGTGTTGGTGATCCTGGGGACCAAAGCCTGGAAACCCATGATCAAAGCGCTGGAAAATCGAGAGAACTTCATTCGGGAATCACTCGAGGAAGCAGAAGCAGCCCGCAAAGAGGCTGAAAAAGTTGCCGGTGAATATGAAGCCATGGTAGCTAAAGCTCGCCAGGAAGCCCAAAACATTGTGGCCGCTGGCAAGGAAACCGCAGAGCGGATGAAAGCCGATATTCTCAATGAAGCTAAAGATAAATCTGCAGGGATTCTCAAACAGGCTGAAGTTCAGATCGGCGCAGAGCGGGAAAAGGCGATTGCTCAGATCCGCAACCAAATTGTGGATATTTCAATGGCGGCAGCTGAAAAGATTATCGCTAAATCCCTTTCTCGGGAAGACAACGAGCGTCTCATTGAAGATGCGCTTAAGGATTACGGTAAGAATTAATGCGCACATCTGTAAAAAGTCGCCAGTACGCCAACCTGCTTTTAAGTATCGCTGAGCAGAAGGATGCCCTGGAGCCCGTTTTTCGCTCGCTGCAGACATTCTATACCAGGTATCGACAGGAACCGACACTGAAGGCATTTTTAGCCTCAACCAAAGTTGACGCAAGTGACAAAATTAAAGTGCTTGGCAAGGTGTATCCTGATCTTCATCCCATCAATCAGGCCTTTCTGGCCCAATTAGGTGAGGAACGGGACATGAAACTCCTGGCGATGATTGTGCTTAGCCTGGAAACAGCTTTTTATAAGCGCAGTAATCGGGTCAAGGTTCACGCCATTAGCATCAGCAAGTTATCAAGCGAAACCATTGATCGAATTCAACGGGCTGTCCAATCAGTCACATCCTTGAAAGCTGATTTTACTGCAGAAGTTGATCAGGATATTCTGGGTGGTTTAACATTACGAGTAGGCAATACCATTTTGGATGCCTCCTTGTCTAGTAAAATAGCACGTATCAGACAAACACTGATTCATTCCTAAAGGAAAGACAAGAATATGACGGATATTCGAACAGACGAAATCACAAAATTACTCCAGGAAGAGCTGGGCAAATTAGATCTCTCAATTGATGTTGCCGAGATTGGTGAAGTCATCATGGTTGGTGATGGTATTGCCCGAGTCAGTGGACTGGAAAATGTCATGGCCTCTGAATTGATTGAACTCCCCAATGGGGTTGTTGGTATGGCCATGAACCTTGAAGAAGACGAAGTTGGACTGGTACTATTTGGCAATACCCGACTGGTAAAAGAGGGTGATCAGGCCAAGCGAACAGGTAAGGTCGTCTCAGTTGCAGTTGGTGATGCGGTTATCGGAAGAGTGTTGAGCCCCATTGGTGTGCCCATGGATGGCAAGGGCGATATTAAAGCTGGAAAATCCTACCCCGTTGAACGTAAAGCTCTGGGAGTATTGGCCAGAAGCCCTGTAAATGAACCTTTACAGACGGGTATTAAAGCCATCGATAGTATGATTCCCATTGGCCGTGGCCAGCGTGAATTAATCATTGGTGACCGTCAGACGGGGAAAACCGCGGTTGCTCTGGATACCATTGTGAATCAGAAATACACCCACAGCCCTGATACGCCCGATGAACCTGTCTTTTGTATTTATGTTGCCATCGGTCAGAAGGCTTCAACCGTTGCCCGTGTGGTGGCTGAGCTTGAAGCTCAGGGCGCCATGGAATATACTACGGTGGTTGCTGCCAATGCCTCTGATCCAGCCCCATTACAATTTTTGGCACCTTACACGGGCGCCTCCATTGGTGAATATTTTCGTGATAACGGCAAACATGCCTTGATTATTTATGATGATCTGTCCAAACACGCCGTGGCTTACCGCCAGATGTCCCTTCTGCTCAGAAGACCACCAGGTCGTGAAGCGTATCCAGGAGATGTATTCTATCTGCATAGCCGCCTGCTGGAACGTTCCTCCAAATTGAACAAAGATTTAGGTGGCGGTTCACTCACAGCCCTGCCCATTATTGAAACCCAGATGGGGGATGTTTCTGCCTATATCCCTACCAACGTGATTTCCATTACCGATGGTCAGATATTTTTGGAAACCGATCTTTTCAATAGCGGACAACGTCCAGCCCTCAATGTGGGTATTTCTGTCTCTCGTGTAGGTGGAAATGCGCAAATTGGAATCATGAAAAAGGTGGCGGGGGGTATGCGACTGGCTCTGGCACAATACCGTGAGTTGGCTGCTTTTGCTCAGTTTGGTTCTGATCTGGATGCTGAGACTCAAAACCAGTTGACCAGGGGAAAAATTCTCTATGAGGTGTTAAAACAGAATCAATTTGTCCCCATGGTTGTGGAAAAACAGATTGCTATTTTCTACGCAGCTTCAAAAGGTTTTCTGGATCAAATCGACCCGAAAGAGATTCGTCGTTTTGAACATGAATTGCTGAACAATATGGAAGCCAATAATTCAGACCTGCTCAAGCAGATTGTCACTGAAGGCAAACTGACGGATGAGATTGATGCTGCTTTAAAAAAGACAGTTTCGGACTTTGTTAAAGGGTTCGTAGCCTAATACAGGATCCCCATGGCGAATTTAAAAGACATTCGAAAGCGAATTGGTAGTATTGAGAGTATCAAGCAGGTTACGCGTGCCATGAAGCTGGTGGCGGCGGCAAAATTGCGTCGTGCTCAAAGCAACATGGAACAGGCAAGGCCCTATGCTCGTCGGATCAATGGTGTACTGAATCATCTGCTCCCCGATATTGACCGAACCACGCATGACCTTTTGACAATGCGACCCGCCCGCCAAATGGCCTTTATCATCTTGACATCCGATCGAGGTCTGTGTGGAAGCTTTAATACAAATATTCTGCGCCAGGCTGAGCTCATCGTCAAAGGGGCAGGTAAAGAGCATTCAAAACTCATCTGCATCGGACGAAAGGGCTATGAGTATTTCAGTAAAAGAGGTTATGATGTCGTTGAACATTATTCTGATTTCTGGAATGAACTCAATTTTAGCCATGCCATAAAAATGGCCAGCGCCGTATCTGATCGTTATCTGGCAGGTGAATTTGATGATGTAAGAGTCATCTTTAATGAGTTTAAGAATGTCGCTCAACAGGAAATCGTTGAATATCATTATCTCCCTCTTGTATTAGAGGAGGATGACGAGGCAGTACGCACGGATTATCTATTTGAGCCCTCCAAGGACGAGGTCGTCAAATCATTAGTACCCCGTCATTTAAATATTCAGATGTGGCGCTTTTTGCTGGAATCCAATGCGGCCGAGCAGGCAGCCAGGATGACCTCCATGGAAGCGGCTACGAATAACGCAGGGGATCTCATTGATGCTCTCCGGCTGGAATACAATAAGGCACGTCAAGCTGCAATTACCACCGAGATTTTGGAAGTTGTGAGTGGTGCCGAAGCTTTAGTGGAATAAGAGGAAAATTCATACGATGGCAAAGCAAGGTAAAGTAGTTCAGATTATGGGTGCTGTGGTTGATGTTCGTTTTGAGGAAGATCAGCTGCCAGAAATTTTAAATGCTCTGAATATTGAGCGTGAAGAAGGGCTGCTGGTTTTAGAAGTCGCCCAGCATCTCGGTGAGAATGTGGTCCGAACCATCGCCATGGACTCCACCGATGGTCTCCAGCGTGGTACCAAGGTAACTGATGTTGGTTCTCCCATTTCTGTTCCCGTTGGTCCGGAAACTCTGGGCCGCATGTTTGATGTGGTGGGAAATGTCATCGATGGGAAACCTGCTCCCAATGTGAAACGTCACCCCATTCACCGGGATCCACCCAAGCAGGAAGACCTGACTACCGCAAGTGAAATTTTGGAGACAGGCATAAAAGTTGTTGATTTACTTGAACCCTACTCAAAAGGTGGGAAAACCGGTTTGTTCGGTGGCGCTGGTGTTGGAAAAACGGTGCTCATTCAGGAGTTGATCCGCAATATTGCTACAGAGCATGGTGGCTATTCAGTTTTCTCAGGTGTTGGTGAACGAACTCGGGAGGGTAATGACCTTTATCTTGAAATGACAGAATCAGGTGTGATCAACAAAACTGCTATGGTTTTTGGTCAGATGAATGAACCACCAGGAGCGCGTCTCCGTGTGGCGCTGTCAGGTCTGACCATGGCTGAATATTTTCGTGATGTTGAGGGCAAGGACGTCCTCCTTTTTGTAGATAATATTTTCCGTTTCACACAGGCCGGATCTGAAGTATCTGCACTCTTGGGACGTATGCCATCTGCTGTCGGTTATCAACCGACTCTGTCAACAGAGATGGGTGATTTACAGGAAAGAATCACATCAACCAAAAAAGGTTCAGTTACATCTGTCCAGGCCATTTATGTGCCGGCTGATGATTTGACAGATCCAGCCCCTGCAACCACATTTGCTCACCTGGATGCTACGACAGTGCTGGAACGTAGTATTTCAGAGCTGGGTATCTATCCCGCTGTTGATCCACTATCATCTACATCTAGAATCCTTGATCCCCGTGTTGTTGGCGACCGCCATTACAATGTGGCGCAGGAGGTCAAAGTTGTGCTCCAGAAATATAAAGACCTTCAGGATATTATTGCCATTCTAGGTATGGATGAATTATCTGATGATGATAAGAACACAGTGAATCGTGCCCGTCGCATGCAGAAATTCTTCTCACAACCATTTTTCGTTGCTGAAGCTTTTACTGGCAGTGCCGGCAAATATGTTAGTCTGGAGGATTCGATTACCGGTTTCGAAGCAATCCTTGCTGGTGATATGGATAAATACAATGAAAATGCATTCATGTTTAAAGGCAATATTGATGATGTCATCGCCAGCACGAAGAAAAGTGGTTAAAACCTAATGGCAGCACAATTTCATCTGGAAATCATTACACCTACTAAAGTATATGATGAGGGTCAGGTCGATTACCTCCGCGCTCCCGGTGTGGATGGAGCCTTTGGTGTCATGGCAGGCCATACAGATTCAATCATGGCTCTGGATATTGGTGAACTCAAAGTGGTGAAAGGTTCTGTTAACAAAATTTATGCATCCACAAAAGGCTTTGCTGAGATCACCAAAACCGGTGTTCAACTCTTAGTGGAATCAGCGGAACCACAGAGTGATATTGATTTGACCCGCGCCCAGAAGGCTTATGAACGAGCCAAGGGACATCTTAACCACGGACAAAATAAGATGGATGACGAACTGCGGGCTCAAAGGGCTATAGCACGTGCTTTGAACCGACTTAAGGTGGGTAAAAGAAAATAAATCAGCTTTAGATTAAATTCAAATGCCCCGGCCCCTAAGTGAATTGAAGGGTCCGGGGCATTTTTTTTGAAATATCTGATACATTTATCCAGTCTCCAACGAACAAGTTCGGCATCCGTAGAACTCCATAAAAAATGAGAAGCTTCACCAGATAAATTCCAGAAGATCACATAGCTTCAAAGACAGTCACTATTTCTTTATCAGGCGTTTGCCTGTTCGTCAAATTCCCGACGTGTTCCCTGGAAATTTCCAGATAACAATGAATAAGCTTAGTCATTATGTTCAAAATGGTTGATAGCTTCTGGTAATTTTTTAGAATTATCTTCTTAGCTTATAAGAACTGGCTCTTAACATTATCATTAGAGGAATACTCACTGTTTACCGCAACGAAAAACTTGATTAAATCTAAGCCCTGGTACCTGGTATTATACTTTGTTGTTCTGGGTTTGTTGCTAATGTCTAGCTATCTTGAATATCGTTCGCGCTATCGTGATTTACTTCAGCTTGTTCAGGATCAAGCCGCCATGACTGCGGCCGTCATCGCGCAAAGCGGAAGTGGGCAAGCCTACCTCACCGAAGAGCTCAAACAATCCTTTATTGACAGAGCTCTGGATATACTCATCCTCCTGAATCAAATGGATGCGAAAAGAGAGTTATCAAGTGATGACCTGGATGAATTGGTTAATGATGAGACGATTCTTGAGGTGTCCATATACAATAAGTTGGGGCAGGTTGATCGAGCACTTAGCACAGATTTTGAAAAGTCCCAGGGGACAAGTCGGTCCGAGGCAGCCTGGATACAGGAAAAACTGGCTCCCATCATCAACAAAACAAGTGACCTCCTCATTCTTGGTGTCGACCAACGTGAAGATAAATTTATGGTTGCCATTCCGCGGGATAGAGGGGGAGTTATTGCCTGTCAACTATCTGTAGAAGCTGAACAGGATTTTAAATACCTCACGGCAATGGAATCAGCCCTGGAAGATCTTCTGCATGTCAAAGGACTGAAATATCTTCAATTGGCCCTGGATGACCATGAGCCGTATTTTGTTTCCAAAGATGGGTTTATGCTAGATGAAAGCTGGGACCGGAAGCCCCTGGAAGATATCCTTTACCAGATTAATAAACAGGATACCACTTTATTGGAGGTGGTCAGACCCGTATTTTTCGGGTCGAGCATTGGTGAAATTCGAATTGGTTTTGAAGATGAAACCCTGGTGAGTCTTAGTCATCAAATCATTTATCAAGTGCTCATTCGCACCCTGCTCCTGACATTATTGGCCTTTGCTATCGTGATATTTTTAATCTCCCGGCAAAATGCCTCTTTTCTGGAAAGCGAAAAAGCCAGGATTGAGAAAGAAGTTTATCACCTGGAGAGATTGAATCGTCTCAGGGAGAAGCAGGCGGCCATGGGGGAATTGGCTGCTGGAGTGGCCCATGAGATTAGAAATCCCTTAAATGCGATTGGAATGGTGGCACAGCGCTTGAAAAGGGAGTTTGATCCAAGCGAGGATAAAGAGGATTATGATTCACTCACCAGTACGATGGTTTCAGAGATTGAACGAATCAATCGATCTCTACAGGATTTCCTGGAGTATACCCGACCCAACAGCTTGAATTATTCTGAGATTGATATTGCCGAACTCTTTGCGCAGGTTCATCAATTATATGGTTCTCAAGCGCTGGATAAGGGGGTAAAACTCAGGGTGAAATCAGCACACCTTTTATTTGAGGCTGATGCTGATTATTTGCGACAAGCTATCACCAATCTCGTAAAAAATGCCCTTGAAGCCTGTTCAATTGGACAGGAAGTCAAAATGAGTGCACAACGAGATGCAGAGATAATCAAAATTATTATCGAGGACAATGGCGCAGGAATCAAAGCCGATCAGGTGAGTCGCATCTTTGATTTGTACTACTCCACTAAGGATATGGGGACTGGGGTTGGACTGGCATTGACTCATAAGATTATTGCTGATCATCATGGTACTATTCAGGTGACCAGTGAATGGGGCAAGGGAAGCACATTTGAAATTGAATTACCGGTGAAAGCATGACTAAAATTTTAATCGTTGATGATGAAAAACTGCAACGTGACACTCTGGCTGGTTTTCTAAGGAAACTAGGCTATGATGTGAGCACTGCTGAATCAGCCCAGACTGCTTTAGCTTATATGTATGGCGCCTCGGTTGATATTGTCTTATCCGATTACAAAATGCCCTACATGACTGGAGCAGATCTCCTGAAAGAGGTAAAAACCCGTCACCCCCAGACGATCCTCGTATTGATCACAGCTTTTGGAACGGTGGATATTGCAGTATCTGCCATGAAAGCAGGTGCCTGGGATTTTTTAACCAAACCTGTGGATCT
>JAIPGJ010000041.1 GCA_021736185.1 Fidelibacterota bacterium
ATCAAGTCCAGCATCATTCCATAATCTACACTGTCCAGCTCTGACATTCTGGCGAGATGGCCATCCCAACACCAACCCGGATTTGGATTCACTTCCAGGAGACGGGGCGTTCCATTCTCATCAAGACGCCAGTCAAAACGGGCATAATCTCGACAACCGAGACGCATGAAGAGCTTCACACAACTGGCACCCAGAAAGCGTTCGGTTTCAGCAGGCAGTTCGGCGGGTATCGAAGTGATGCAAGCATAGGGCGAATCCGGATTCCATTTGGCCTCATAGCCACAGATTTGCGGCAAGCCAGCAGGCAGGTCGGAATAATCCTCAGCAATAATGGGGAGTATCCGATAATTCTCTGGCGGAGAGCCAATAATCCCGACACTGATGTCCTTGCCGGTTAAGTACTCCTCGATGAGAATTGGTTTCTCATAGCCAACCTTTTCACGACTTAGGAAAATGGCATTTTCCAGTTGTTCTACGTTATAGCAGACACTTTCCTGGGTGATACCAATACTTGAATCACCAAAGTTGGGTTTGACAATCACCGGAAAGGCAAGAGCAAGGTCAATAAAGGTGGTTTGCTCCGGAGTGACCATGAAGGCTCGCGGAACGGGGATGTCCATTTCCTGTGCGACTCCTCGCACCAGAGATTTATCAAAACAATGGGCCAAACATTGTGGATTCCCCCCAGTATAGGGCAGATTCAGGATTTCGAGTAAAGCGGGTACATGCAATTCCTTCACCGCATCATTGAAAAATCCTTCATCACACAGATTAAAGATCAGGTCAGTCTTTTCCCGACTTTTGCTGAGATCAGCAATCAGGGTATCATGATTGTCCAGGTAGCTAAACTGGAATCCATCCAACCTGGCCAGAGCATCTTTGAGACGCTTAATGGTTTCAAAGTCATCCGTGTCCCAGGTACTGTTCGGTTTGACGGTATCAACCTTGCGTGGATCCCCCATGAGGACGGTGACTTTCAATTTATCCTGGCTGGGTTTTTTCACAGAGGTCCAGGCCTTGTCAACCTTGGCCGTAATAATGAGGCGTTGGGCCATCATGCCCAGATCCTGATTTCGAGAGGAATCTGTTACTATTTCACCATGAAATTGAACATCATGAAAATTATTCCGTTCCAGGAGGCTCTGAATACTCTCCTGAGTATAGAGTCTCTCAGCGTAAAACTGATCAGCAATGACACCCTTCTTAACGTGGGTGATGACTTCTCTTGAGATAAGACGTTGTTCATCACCTGACAAAGATCGCTCCCGGCAGACAAAATATTTATCGTCAATCCATTCCCAGCTGCGAGGCTGATAGGTTTTTCTTAAAAATCCGCCATCGGCGAGATCTAAAAGCAACATGCCGCCTGGTTTGAGCACCCGTTTGATCTCTCTCAAAACGCGATCATCATCCTGACTGGATTCGAAATATCCGAAACTGTTTCCAGCAACAAAAACACGATCAAATTGATCAGTGGGGAGTGAAAATTTACGAGCATCTCCCTCCCGGAATGTCAGGCTAAGGCCCTCATTACGCGCCAGGTTTTTAGCCCGGTTAATGAGATAGTGTGAGCGATCAAGACCCACAAGATTGGTAAAGCCCCGTCGAGCAAGCTCCAGAGTATGGCGACCCTGTCCACAGCAAAGATCTAAAATGGCGTCGCCTGTCTCAGCTTCACTGGCTTTTAAAAATAAATCAATTTCTGATTTGGTGAGATTGGTATCTTCAACAACATCACCATCAGTACGCAGGTAGTTTGCATTGAAGATATGCTTCCACCAATCCGCTTTGACATAGCTTTCCAGGTTTTCAACGGGTCCAATGGAATTGATAACAGTACTGACTTTTTTCCGTGAAGCGGAGGGGGCTTTTTTTATCATTTAAGTGGCTGTAATCCTTGTACCTGACTATCGAAAAGACACCATGTCCTCCCTTGCCGGATTGCTCTATGATAAAGCTCGAAACTCGGTTCACAAAGGGTAAAAATCAAAAAGGAAAAATAATGTTATGGGGCAATATCTCCGTCCGCAACAAACTCCAATCCCACTGTTTGGGAATTTTTGAAAAAGTAGCCGTAGAGCTACTCCCGCCGTTGGCTCAGAGATATTTGTTTTTCATCAACTCGACGGCGTGCATTCAGGATTTCCAAAAATAATCTCTTAGAAAATCCTGCTAATTATTTCATCTTGTTTTGGCAGGTGTGAAAGTTTCTAGGTGTGGCCAGGTAGGAATCTTGCGACCACTTCCATTAAAAGAGAAGGTTCGAACGGTTTCTCAATGTATTCATCGAACCCTGCAGATAACGCTGTAGCTCTGTCATAGCTACCCGCAAAAGCCGTGAGTGCCACGACAGGGATATGCCTCAGGGCCATGTCGGATTTCAACTCTTTCACGTAATCGATACCGGTGAATTTTCCTCTGAGTGCGATATCCATAAGTATTAATTTATGTGTATGCTCATTCAGGAGCATCTTGGCATCCTCAACAGAGGTGGCCCAGTCTATGATGAACTGATCTTCGAATATCTGTTGAACAAGGTCTATGGTGTCCATATGGTCTTCGACATAAAGGATATGTTGCATGTTTTTAGTCCTCAATTATCACATTTCTCTGAAGAAAATGTTGAATTATGAGCAGAGTAGTTTAGCGACAATTCGATAACTGTGCCCCACTTCTTATGGCTACTCACATCAATCTTGATATTATTGTATTCCAGGCATTTCCTGGCGAGGGTCATCCCGATCCCCAGACCCTGAAATTCGCGATTAAGACCAAAACTCTCCTGGCTGAATGGTTCATATACCATCTGGATGAAATCCTCAGACATTCCGATACCGGTGTCTGAGATTGTGATGCTCAAATTAGTCTTTTTATTAGCAAGAGACAGTTTGACCTCACCCTCCCTGGTAAATTTGGCCGCATTGTCGATCAGGGCGGTCAATGCATGAATAAGGGTGGTTTTATCAGCACGTATTTTGGGAATATCTTTGTCGGAACTGAATCGGATCGGAGTCTTCCATTCTTTAATGCTATTACGATCTGAATTGAGAATCTCCTGCAGCAGTTCGTAAAGATCGATCTCAACGGGATGCCCATTGAACGTTCCTGATTCCAGCTCTGCCAGGCAGATAATACGGTCGACTGTGTTAATTAGTCGATAATTGTTTCTGTGCAGATTCTCAACGAGATCGATATTCTCATCTGAAAACTTTTTGCCGGCTCTATCTATCAATAAGCTGGTAATGCCGAGAATACCAGTCAGAGGGGTGCGGATCTCATGCGAAATATTCCTGATAATCTCGTTCTGCAAGCTATTCAATTTTCGGACTTCGTCCAATTCTGGGGAGGAGTCCGCATCAGCAGTTGCTATTATTTTGTCATTCAGTGGCAGAAGGAGGACTAAAACACCGTTATTGCCTACATCGGGAAAGATACTGATGGTCTCAGAAAGTGACAATCTATGATCCCACTTAAGCTGAAGATCTGTTACACCTTTTCTGTTCTGACGTATGTTGTTTAGAACTGTACTCAGACGATCTTTATGCTCAGATGCTACGAATTCGGTAATATTAGTTCCAATGATTGCTGATCCAATCGCCTCAAAGATGTTTTTCACATGCGTATTAACATACTTTATACAGTTCGTTGAATCGACCAGACAAACACCACTGGTATCCTGTTCTGGATGGATATGCTTGATCATGCTAACAAGTGTACTGTTTGTAGTCATCTCTGGTTTATTCTTGTAGGGACTTCTTTCCGTTCATCATGTAAATCAGAAAAATTCGAGGAGAGCTCTAATAAGATAAAGTACCCAGTATTATAGTCAATGTGAATATCTAGATGGATCCCATCGAGCATCCCCAAGATTTGTTTTCCGTGGGTTTATGAGACTGGTGAGATGTGCCTTAGTTATGACACACGCTTTTTGAGAGAGATGCTTAAAGTATTTTTGTCAATTTCAACAAGGGGATTATGTATCCCTCGGTAATATCCCGTAACGCTCTATCCCACAATTAATTACAGATACTTTTAAAATCAGTATGTGTATTTGATGATGCAAACTGATCAACGACAAGTCATTTTCTCATGTCGCTTATCAAGCTTCCATCGTGATAGTCACATTGGGTGGCACGGATGTGGCAATTTTCGATCTTGTTCAAAAATGTTTAGAAAAAAACGCTCTCCCAGAATGGGATTTCAGGTACAATTTGAATGCTTTGGCTTTTTGCTCATCAGTGAAGCCAATCACAGTTTCAAGAAGCCAGGGAGCATATCTTGCAGTATGTCTCGACTTTCCCATGTTATGAGCTTCCAGACGTTTCTCAGAATCAATAGAGAATCCGGTGTAATGTCGGTGAGGTTCACCGATGCTACGTGGTACATAGACTTAATACATCATCATCTGCTTGCACATGGAATTCCTCCCATAATAAAATTGGTGATTTCCCCACGCGGAGCGCGGGGGTCAGCCTTCGCCAAAGGGCTATGGCCGGACAACTATTTCGAAAATATGGTGGTTAGCTAAAGATGTTTGATCCGGCTCCGTGTTATCACACTACGCCGGGGCACCCGACTTCACTTTCGCTATTGCGAGGAGAGCCTGCACCGGCGTAGCTTGAGCATCGCGAAAGTGAAGCCGTGTGGAGGCGGGGAGAATCGAACTCCCGTCCGAAACGCAAAGCCGATCAGCGTCTACATGTGTATTCCGAACTTTAAATTCACCGTTACAGCTCCTCCGGACTGGATCTTATAACGACTATTCAACTAAGTTTAAGATTCCCACCGTTGACGAATGAGTTTCCGATCCCATTTTAGCGACGCCCCAGACCCTGCCAATGGGCAAGAGCAGAGAAGGAACGAGCTACTATTTAATTAAGCAGCTAGTGCGTAGTTAGATTCGCCGTTTATAATTGGCGTCCAATTTTTTAAAGTGATCTCGGGAAAACACTACATGCAGCCAATGGTCTTCGTCATCCCGTCGAAACCAGGTCGCCCCCATTTTCAATAAGCGAATTCAATAAACAACGAAAAGGGAGAGAAAGCCAGTATTATTATTAAACAGGTCCTAGTAGCAATATTTACAGAGAATCAATTCGTAATAAACATATCGATGCATATTGCCATGATTTATCCTAATTTGCCTGCTGATGATCCCCAAGGGATGGGGACGTGATAAGCCGCCTGTCACGATCAAAATAACCCTTGTTTTATAAATGGAGTATACCATGAAAATGTTTTTTAAAAACTGCTCGCTGATTCTGTTGCTGCTGCTTTCCTCGCAGCTCCTGATGGCAGCCCCTAAAGACAGAGCCGACATTGACGCCAAATACCAATGGAACCTGGGGGACATATATAGCGATTGGAACACCTGGGCACAGGATCTTCAACGTCTGGAAGGCTTGATGGATGAATATGCTCAGCTCAAGGGCACGCTGTCAGGAGGTCCCGAGAAGCTGCTCAGAGCTCTCACCATGAAAGAAGAGCTGGGACTGATCGCTGATCGGGTATCCACCTATGCCGGGCTCGTCAGGGCTTTGGACAGCCGCGACAATGAGGTTTACGCCAAGCTCCAAAAAGTGGAAATTCTGTTCTCAAAATTCGGCACAGCCACCTCCTGGTTTGCTCCTGAAATGCTGGCCATCCCCTGGGAAACCATGGAAAAGTGGTTCAACAAGACTCCCGCCCTTGAACCTTTCCGCTTTAGCGTAGCAGATCTTTACCGCCAGCAGGCCCACGTACTGGACGAAAACAGTGAACGCCTGTTGTCCTATTTCAGCCGCATGAGTGGCACGCCTGGAAATGTCTATGATCAATTGTCCACCGCAGATATCAAATTTGGGACTATCACCCTGTCAACGGGTGAAGAAGTCCAGATATCTGAGGGTGAAGCCGGTCGCATCTTTGCCACATCCCGCAATCATGAAGACCGCAAAGCGGCCTTTCTGGAACGTAATGGAACCTACAATAAGACCATCAATACCTACGCTGCTTCTTATGATGGTATTTGTCAGCGGGATTGGGCCTTTGCCCAGGCGCGCAATTACAGCTCAACACTGGAAGCCACGCTGGAACGCAACAATATTCCGGTTGAAGTCTATCTGAACCTGCTGGAACAGGGACGGGCTGGGGTTGCTCCTTTACAGCGCTACCACAAGCTCCGTAAGCAGGCCCTCAAACTGGATGAATATGATGGCTATGACTCAGCTATCCCGGTCATTGAATTCGAGAAGGAATATGATTATGACGGGGTTGCTCAAAGCGTGCAGGAATCTATGGAGCCCCTGGGGAAAGATTACAGCGGCAAGCTTCAATCAGCTTTCACTCCGGGCTGGGTGGATGTCTATGAGACCCCGGGGAAAACCACTGGTGCTTTTTCCGCCGGACTCTACGGTGTTCATCCCTATATGCTGTTGAACTACACCAATACCCTGAATGATGTCTTTACTCTGGCCCACGAAATGGGCCATACAGTCCATACCATGCTGGCCAATGAGGCTCAGTCCTTCACCAATGCGGGCTATACCCTCTTTGTGGCCGAGGTGGCTTCCACCATGGCCGAGGCTCACCTGCTTGAGTACCTGCTGAACCAGAGCAAAGATCCCAAGGAACGTCTCGTCCTCCTGAGTCATGCTATTGATAATATTGCCGGGACCTTTTACACCCAGGTATTATTTGCTGACTATGAATACCAGGTTCATAAACTGGTGGAAGACGGTCAACCTATCACAGCGGATGTGCTTAATAGTGTCTATCATGATGTCCTGGTCACTTATTACGGAGATTCCATGGCTAATCATGAGCTTTATGACGTCACCTGGGCACGTATCCCCCATTTTTCCTCGGTCCCCTATTATGTTTACCAATATGCAACCAGCTATGCAGCTTCTGCAGCTTTATTCAAGCAGATGAATGAGGGCAGTAGAAGATCGAAGAAAGCAGCCAAAGCAAATTATATCAATCTGCTGAAATCAGGCGGCAGTGACTATCCGGTTGAGCAATTGAAAAAGGCCGGGGTGGACATGACCCAATCAGAAGCAGTCCAGGCGGTGATTGCCAACATGGATGACCTGGTGAACCGTTATGAAAAGGAATTGAAAAAGCTGGGACTGGTTGACTGATAAACTGAGCCAGAAACCTCTCATCGCAATCATTCCAGTTCAGTTTACCATGCTACAACAGACTATTCAGCTCTCGAGCTGAATAGTCTGTTGTTTTTTTAATTAATTTGTTACACCTCAATGATATTCCCCTGAAAAATGCCACAGGGTGGCACGGGATATTGGACTCTGACCGTCTTCAAAGCGAGTGAAATATATATTTTGTGACTATTATTAGTTCTGTAGGTATATATCTTGAATGCAAATATTCTTATATTGTCATACCACCGCAGTAATTAAGGTAAACAAAGAATAGCGCACCGTGAATAATAAATCAGCACCAAATGGATTCTCACTGGTTGAGCTCATGATAGTCATTGTCATTATTGCTGTCCTGGTAGGGGCTGCCGTACCCATCTACAAGCATAATCTTGAAATCGCCAAGCGCAGTGAAGCAGTGGCCTCCATCGGGACAATTCGGAATGAATTACGTATGTATTATGCCAGAGAAGGAAGCTATCCAATAGCTGAGTCTTTTACAAAGGTGGTTGGCCAGGATTGGAATGACATCAACAAGGGCGAACTCACTGGGAAATATTTTCAGGATAAAAATTTCAGATATCGTAGTTATGATGGCATTGAGTATCGGATAAAATGTAATAAGGCTGGTATATTAACGAAGCAAGTCTGGATAGATGAAACCGGACACTGGTTGTTTGATGTGGACGAGGCTGATGAAGCGGACTGAGCCGCGCTTCTCTCCTCATCCCCCAATTTTTCTATCTTCTATCTTCAAGTCAGTTCTGCTCAACATCCAGGCTTTTCGCATGACAAGGGACCTCCATTCAAGGTCAAAAAAAACCCCACCAGTATTGGCAGGGTTTTATTCAAATCGATAACTCGAATTATTTTACAAAAAATTGAACTGCGTTCTGGGCAAAAATTGACAGTGGATCACCCAGCATCCAGGCAAATAATAAAGGGAGAGCCAGCACGCTGAGAAGCACGGTGACATTGATCGGCGCATTGTGAATCGTCTTGACCAACTCCATTTTCCCAAAATACATAGCCTTGACAACTCTCATATAATAGTAAAGTGAAATGACACCATTAATCAAACCAATCATCGCCAGCCAGAAATACATATCGCCGTTTTCAATTAATGCCCGGAAGATGTAAAACTTTGCCACAAAACCACCTGTGGGTGGTAGCCCGGTCAAGGAGAACATAAAGATGGCCATCATCACACCCAGAACCGGGGCTTTGTAACCCAAACCTTGATAATCTTCTATCTCTTCGGTATTAAAAGCATTCTTGATGTGGATGGCGATGAAAAAGGCACCCAGATTCATTAACATGTACACCGCAGCATAATACAATACTGCAGCAATCCCTGTCTGATCCGCCACAACCACTCCCAGCAACATGTATCCCGCATGGGCAATACTCGAATAGGCCAGCATGCGCTTGATATTGGATTGCTGCAGGGCGATGACATTTCCCGCTGTCATGGAAAGCACAGCCAGGACACCAATGACAGCCTGCCAGTTCATATTACTCAGAGCTGACCACGCCTCCATGTTGGGATTCCCGGCACTGGATAGAGCGACATTGAAAAAGCGAATGATAATGGCAAAACCAGCAGCTTTTGGAGCTACAGATAGAAAAGCGGTTATGGGAGCCGGGGCACCTTCATAGACATCCGGTGTCCAGAAATGGAAGGGTACAGCAGCAATTTTATAGCCAAATCCAACCAGCACCATAATCAATATGAGCATCATCAGGGCTGGAGAAGCGGTTCCCGCCGAAAGCGCTGCTTGAATTTCATAAATATCTGCGCTACCCGTCAAACCATAGAGTAATGAAAACCCATACAGTAGAATACCTGAGCTGAAGGCCCCGAACACCACATATTTAATGGATGCTTCATTGGAGCGATTTTGCTCCTTCAGATATCCTGAGAGGAGATAACTCATGATACTGACCATCTCGAGAGAGATGTAAATGCTGAGTAAATGAGTTGCTGAAACGAGAAAATACATGCCCAGCACCAGGGTGAGCAAGAGTACATAGTACTCCCCTACTCGCCTGTTTTTTAGCTCGTTGGAGTTAAATGACATCCACATGACCAGGATGGTACCCACACTGACCAGAATCTTCAGAAAGTTCCCAAAGGGATCCACAGCCAGCATGTTTGAAAATATTCCCACCGAGATAGAAACGTCCTGACCTATGAGAGCAAAAGTCACCAGCACCAATCCCCCGAGAGCCAGGTACCCAGATCGTATGGAACTGTCTGCCTTCTGAAAGAGGTCAAACACGATGACCAGCAGCAGTATCACCGTGAGCATCATCTCAGGTATGAAATAGGAAAGATCCGTCATGATTTGATTAAGATTCATAAGAGTTCCTATTTGATTACAGACCCGCTACCATTCCGGCAGTTTTGACAGCTTCCACGAGGTGATTCAAGGTGCTACTCATCAAATTCAACATGGGTGTGGGATAGACACCCAGAAAGAAAGTGATTATTGCCAGAGGTATGAGAGCAAATAATTCACGATGATTGATTTCTTCCAGCTTCTCATACTTGCTGTTGAGTTCACCCATAAAGATGCGTTGATAAGCCCATAGGAAATATCCAGCATTCAACACAATTCCCAGAGTGGCAAAAATGGTAATCCAGGTAAAGACCGGGAAAGCTCCAATAAAACACAGGGCTTCTGAGATAAATCCTGAAAATCCAGGCAAACCAAGACCGGCAAAAAAGGCCAGAGCCGTGACACCTGCATAAATTGGAACCACCTTGGCTATTCCACCAAAACCTTCGATATCACGATGATGAGCTCGGTCATAGAGCACTCCCACCAACATAAAGAGCATGGCTGAGATGGTACCATGATTAAACATCTGGAAAACGGCCCCGTTCATGCCAGCCGGTGTCAGCGCCGCCATACCCAAAAGAACAAATCCCATATGTGAAACAGATGAGTAGGCGACCATCTTCTTTAGATCCCGTTGAGCCAATGCCGCCATAGCGCCGTAAATGACGTTAATCAGGCCGAGTATCGCCAGGGGCAGGGCAAACCATAGGGTGGCATCTTTAAGGACAGGAAAGCTGATCCTCAGGAAGCCATAGGTTCCCATTTTCAGCAAGACACCAGCAAGAATCACCGAGATGGCAGTGGGAGCTTCAACGTGAGCCAGGGGTAACCAGGTATGGAATGGGAAAATAGGTACCTTGATGGCAAAACCCACGAAGAGGAGCATAAATATCACCTTCCCCGCGTTCATCCCCAGCAGATAAGCCTGACCAAATTGGGCTGAATGTTCAGCCAGAATCAGCATGTTAAACGTATGAGGTTCAGATATAAAATACAGAGCCAACATTCCTAGCAGGAGCAGTACTGATCCAAAAAGTGTGTATAAGAAAAATTTAATGGCGGCGTATTCGCGTTGCGGACCACCCCAGATACCAATTAAAAAGTACATGGGCAGGAGCATGACTTCCCAGAAAATATAAAAGAGGAAAAAATCCAGGGATGAAAAAACACCCATCATGCCTGCATCAAGGAGCAGGAAGAGGGCAAAATAGCCTTTTTGAGCTTTGTCAATATTCCAGGATGTGAATATGGCCAGGAAGCTTAACAGCGCCGTGAGCAATATCATGGGAGCACTTAGTCCATCAACACCCATAAAGTATTCAATGTTAAAAGCAGGGATCCAGGCAAAATGCTCCTGGAGCTGAACCTCTGCACTTGAGAAATCGAAAATATATAAGATCCAGATGGCCAGAATAAGCTGAATACCAGTTATTGCTGCCGAACCCCAACGGATTATGTCCAACTTTTCCTTGGGGATCAGGGCAATAATCACCGCTCCAAATACTGGCAGGAAGGTTACAATGCTTAGTAAATGATTTTCCATGGCGTTAATCGACTCCTTCAGTCCTAGAATACATTGACGACATACAGCAGCGCTGCGCCGATCAATACAAAAATGAGATAATTTTGAATTTTACCGGTTTGGACGAATTTTAATGTCCAACCTAACCATTGAAAGATGATACCGGCAAAATTAACGGCACCGTCTACAATGAGGTCATCAGCCAGCCCGACTCCCTTGGAAGTACGTTTGGTATTGCGACCCCACCCGTTGATGAGATAATGATCATAAAAATCCAGATCAAATCGACCAACAGCGCCACAGCCCTTTAGAAACGGTCTGATAATGCCATTGATATAAAACTCATCCATATACCACTTGTTAAATGATCCTCGATAAAGCGCACCTAATTTTATGGCAAGCTTCTCAGCAGAAATTTTATTCAGCAGATACACCAGCACCGCCAGTAGAATTCCCAGACCAGCCACTAGCAATGAGGTCACCATGGCGGGAATGTGTGCGGCATGCAGCCCGTGTGTAAAATGCTCCAGATCAAATGCAGCCCCTGTGGTTACAGCACTCTCCGGTGCCTGAATCAAAGCCGTGAACCAACCATGATCTGAGAGGGGGTTCACTGATGGTATGGTCCAAACAAAGAATAGCGAAAGGATGGCTAACACCACCAGGGGAATCGTCATCACTTTGGGAGATTCCTTGATATGCTTGAAAATCTGAGGTTGTTTAGCTTCACCATAGAAGGTCATAAAGATTAATCGAAACATGTAAAAAGCAGTGATCGCTGCAGCTCCAAATCCAAAAACAGGGAGAATCCAGGCCAGATGAAGATGGGCCAACCAGCCGTCATGGACATTGGCGGCATAAGCCCAGGTTCCGGCGAGAATGGCATCCTTGCTCAAAAAGCCTGAAAACAGAGGAATTCCAGAAATCGCCGCAGTGGTCACCATAAAGACACCGAACGTGATAGGCATCTTGGTTCTCAGACCACCCATATTGCGCATATCCTGGGCATCCGTCTCATGGTCATGGAGTTTGTGTAAGCTATGGTGCATGGCATGAATTACTGAACCTGAAGCCAGAAAGAGGGCACCCTTGAACATGGCATGAGTCACAAGGTGAAAGAAACCTGCCACATAGGCACCGGTTCCCAGAGCCATGATCATATAGCCCAGCTGACTGACGGTTGAGTAGGCCAATACTTTTTTAATATCGTTCTGTGTAATGGCAATGGTGGCAGCATAAATGGCTGTAAACCCACCAACAAAGGCGATGGTCGCCATGGCATCAGCGGTAAGAAAGGGGAAAATCCGAACCGTCAGATAAACACCTGCGGCTACCATGGTGGCAGCATGGATCAGGGCTGAAACCGGTGTGGGACCTTCCATGGCGTCTGGTAGCCAGACATGGAGTGGAAACTGTGCCGATTTACCCACGGCACCCATGAAGACCAGGACTCCAGCAATAGTCAGCAGTTTATGTGGATCAATACCCCCGAAGAGCATTCCAGCATTGGCAGCCCAGACCCCCTCATGAATCCGCTCGGCAATAAGCTGAAAGTTGAAAGTACCCAGGACCGTTGCGATAATCAGCATACCGGTGAACATTCCGATATCTCCAACTCGATTGGTGATAAAGGCTTTTTTGCCAGCATTGGCTGCTGAATCTTTCTCCCACCAGTGTCCAATGAGCAGATAGGATGAAAGCCCTACCAGCTCCCAAAAGATATAAATCATGAACAGGCTGTTGGCGAGGACAATACCGTTCATGGAGAAGGTAAAGATACCCAGAAAACCAAAATATCTGGAATAGCGTACATCTCCGGCCATATAGGCTGTGGAATAAAGATGAACCAAAGATGAGATAGTGGCCACCACCACCAGCATGATCACGGTGATATTGTCGATATAAACACCAAGATCAATTTTGAACAGTCCCAGATCAAGCCAGCTCTGATGTAATTCCAGACTGAAATTTGGATCGCTTTTTGAGAGCATCATCCCAAACATGACCAGGGACATAATCAGGGTGACGAATTGAATTCCAACAGAGACCCATTCCCCTTTCTTCTCTTCAAAGCGTCTGAACGAAAAGATTTGAAAGGCAAATGAAACCAGCGGGAGGAACAGGATAAAGAGTGCTAATTTAATCATATCCGCTGCACCTATTGTTTCAGTGCGTTGGCTTCATCAACATTGATGTGCCCGCGATCGTTATAGAGATTCAGAACTATTGCCAAGGCAACTGCGGCTTCAGCAGCAGCCAGCATGATGATAAATACCGACATGAGGTGTCCATCCAGATTGTGGGTCACAAATTTTGAAAAGGCGACGAAATTGATATTCGCAGCATTGAGAATCAGCTCCACACCCATGAGAATAGCCACTGCATTCCGCCGGGTCACTACGGTATATAAACCGAGACTAAATAGGATGGCACTGAGAACGAGATATGAATTAAGATGGTCCATCCTATAGCTCCTTTCTCGCCAGGGTAGCGGCGCCGATGAGAGCCCCGAGTAGCAGGACGGAAGCAATCTCAAACAAAATCAGATAATCCGTAAATAACAGCTTTCCTATGCCCGAGACTGTATCAGTGAAAGCCATGGGCAGGGTTGAACCGACCCAATCATGGGGTAAGACAGCGGTAAGAATAATGGCTGCCACTCCCAAAACCACAACCAAACCTAATCCTTTTTGCACCGAACTTTGAGAGATCCGAGCCGTAGTGATTTGATTGGTAAGCATGATTCCAAAGACTAACAGAACCAAAATTCCACCGACATACACCACAATTTGGGTGACTGCCAGAAAATCAGCGTTTAAGAAAATATAAATACCGGCTACGCCCAGAAAGGTTCCCATGAGAGCGAATACCGAATGAATCAGGTTATTTCCGAATGCTACCAGTGCTGCTGATGCAACGATCAGCGCCCAGATAACCCAGAAAATGAAATCAGCCATTCTCAGTCTCCCCTTTTGAAGCATCGTTTGTGTCTGTTGAAGTCTCCGGTTCAGCAGGAGTCTCGGTGAAAGCAGGTTTTTCTACTGGTTTGTCTACTGGATTTTCTGGTACTGCAGAAGTCTCCATGGGAAGGTCGACCCGCTCCATCCCTGCTTCAACTGGAGGCTTTGCCTGAGTTGGAGGGCCAGGTGGAGCTTGGGGTGGTGTGACTTCAGGAGCAGCGGCAGCTTCTACCATGTTTTGTGAGGGATTCACCTCTTGGGTTTCCTCAGTCACTTCCTTTTGGGCAGCTTCTTCAGCTGCCTTTGCAGCTGCGGCTTTTTCAGCGGCAATGCGTTTGGCCTCGAGGGCGGCCGCTTTCGCGGCGGCTTCCTTTTCAGCCTCTGCCCCACGCTGTGCCCGCTCTTCAGGAGACACTTTGGAAAACTGGTAAATCAAGTGGCCCCGATCTCTCCAGCGTTCTTCAGGGGTGACATCAAGTTTTACATTATCATTACTCACGAATTGATAATCAGGTGTCATTCGTATGCAGTCTTCTGGACAGGGCGGTGTACACAGATCACAAAACATGCATTCACTCATGTCAATGGTGAAACTGGTCACCCGTAATTTGATTTTGGTACCGTTTTTGGTCGTACCAATATCTTCTTCCGGGCCAGCCTTGAAAGTCTCTATATGGATACAATCTACTGGACAGGCTCGTTCACAGGCTTTGCAACCGATGCAGTCTTCAAAGTCCACAACCAGCTTGGATCGAATCGTATTATAACTATCCAGCTCACCGACCCCAATATTCCTGGTGGGAATTGGCCAGACTTCGTCGGGGTACTGTAAAGTGACGTGTTCACGGGCTCGAACAAAGTAGCCCATGGTCACTTTCATCCCGTCTACCAGGGTGGTGATCGCATTGGTAATATTACTAAAATAGCTCATGGTTCTATCCTAAAATTGGATTTCACCGGTGAGCCACATCCAGATAGCCACACCCATGAGATTTATAAGTGATAAGGGAAGGATTACTTTCCAACTCAAGTACATGAGTTGATCCACACGTAATCGGGGAAATGTCCAGCGAAACCACATCAAGAGAAAGATGATGCCAGCTACCTTCATGAGCATCCAGAAGATACCCGGGGACGCCATCCAGATGGCAAAACCGGGAAAGAGCCAGGCGGCAATGGTAATGACCAGACTCAAGCCTAGGGGGTAAACTGAAAGACGCTTGGTTTTTCCCTGAACAAATATGGTCCAGAATAGCGCGAAAATGGTAATAATTGAAAACCCAATCTGAGTCCCTTGATAACTGGAGAAGGGGCTTTGCCATCCACCGAGAAAAACGATGGAAACCAGAAAAGCCACCAGCGTGGCATTGGCATACTCAGATAAAAAGAATAAAGCCCATCGGAGTCCTGAGAACTCAGTCATAAAACCTGCCACCAACTCTGATTCAGATTCTGGGATATCGAAGGGAACGCGATTGATCTCAGCCGTTGCCCCTATGAGATAAACAAAGGCCGCCATAAATAGAAATGGACTATGAAAGATAAACCAATTGGGAAGGGGGATCGGTATCCAGTGGAACAGATTACCTGTCCCACCCTGGGCCTCAATAATGGTTTGAAGATTAAGACTTCCTACGACGGCCACCACAGCAATCAGGGTGATCCCCACAGGAATTTCGTATGAAATAATTTGAGCGGCTGATCTCATGGCACCATAGAGTGACCATTTATTGTTGGAAGCCCAGCCAGCCATGACGATACCCAGCACAACAATAGAGGAAATGGAGACCACATAAAAGAGCCCAATATTCATGTTGGCAGCTAGCAGAGTATCCGAGAAGGGAATGGCAGCAAAAGTGACTACAGAGGCAACCAGAATAACCCAGGGTCCGACAACAAAGAGGACCTTATCGGCCATTTTGGGAATAATGTCTTCCTTCTGTAAAAGTTTCAAGGCATCAGCCACTGTTTGCAGGGTGCCATATTTTCCCACCCGCATGGGTCCCAGGCGAACCTGCATAAAGGCTGATACTTTGCGCTCGATGTAGACCAGCACAATGGCGTTCACTGCTACAAAAACAAAAATGAGCGCAGCTACAATAAAGAGAGATAATCCCCAGGCTACGGAAGCACCCATACCTGAGAGCATGTCAAAAGACAGGATCCAGTTAGCAAGTAATTGTATCATTTAGCGATCAATCTCCCCTAGTACAATGTCCAGACTTCCGAGAATCGCGATCACATCAGAGATCATCCAGCCCTGGCCAATTTCGTTAATAACACTGAGGTTTGAGAATGCCGGGGAGCGCATCTTGAGACGCAGTGGTACATTTTTTCCATCGCTAACAATGTAATAGCCCAGTTCTCCACGAGGGTTCTCACTGCGAAAATAGATTTCACCCTGGGGTGGACGTATCCGGCGAGGAATCGCTGCCTGGACATCTCCTTCGACCGGGAGCTGGTCCAAGGCCTGGCGCACAATTTTAGCACTCTCGCTCATTTCAAGAACCCGCATATAATAGCGATCCCAGCTATCACCCACCGTTCCCATGGCACCCTGTCCAAGCGGGACATCAAAATCAAATCGGTCATAGATTGAATAAGGTTCTGTGCGGCGAATATCAATATTCACACCAGAAGCTCTCAAACTCGGCCCTGTCACTCCATAATTGATGGCGACCTCAGGTGTCATAACACCAATATCAGCAGCTCTCTCGATAAATATTTTATTTCCAGTCAGAATTTGATTGTACTCAGCAACCCGCTTTTCAAAGGCATCTAGAAATTCGTAGGTTTTTTCTACAAAACCAGGGGGAACATCATGAGCCAGACCACCAATCCAGATATAGTTGTAAAGCAAGCGGGCACCTGAAGCCATTTCAAATAAATCCAGAATGAGTTCCCGTTCCCTGAAACAATAGATAAAAGGCGTAATCGCACCTACATCCAGACCAAAAGTTCCGACGGCCACCAGATGACTGGCAATTCTTTGCAGTTCGGCAAAAATAACTCGGAGATATTCAACCCGTTCCGGCAATTCGATACCCAGCATTTTTTCAACCGCCATGGCATAACCATGTTCGCTACCCATGGCAGCTAGATAGTCACAGCGACCCGTAAAAGGCGTCACCATTTGGTATTCAAGATTCTCGGCGTGCTTTTCAAACGAGCGGTGCAAATATCCAATGACGGGTTCGATATGGGAGACGATTTCTCCGTCTGTACGCAGTTTCAGTCTTAACACTCCGTGGGTACTGGGGTGCTGCGGTCCCATATTCAGAATCATTTCTTCAGCGTGGAGGCGGCCCATTATTTCACCTTCTCAATGCGCATACCACGGTAGAATTCCGCAGGCACATAATCTTTTCTCAGGGGAAAACCTTCCCAGTCATCTTCCAGGAGTATACGTTTCAAATCGGGATGACCATCAAATTTGATCCCATATAGATCAAAAGCTTCCCGTTCATGCCAATTGGCTGTCTGGTAAATGTTGGCCACACTGGCCACCACAGCTTCTTCTCGGGATGTAAACACTTTTAGTGTGATATAATGTTTAAGTTCAGTAGAGTACAGATGGTAGATCACACTCAATTCCGACTCCGCACCAGGGTCGTGGCCAGCCAAATTCATTAGTGAATCAAACTGAAACCGCTCATCGTCTTTGAGGTAACTGACAATTTTACCAATCTGATCAGCCTCAACGATCACCGTAGGATTGTGGGTCCCTTCCTCCATAAACTCGAGAATTTTATCCCCAAATTTTTTGGATAGGTCGGCGTATATTTCTTGTTCAGTCACGTCAGTCTTCTTTCTTTTCCAGAACATGTTCTTCACGCATTTTCTTTTGGAGATGCATGAGACCTTCAATCAGCGCTTCCGGTCGGGGAGGACAACCTGGGATGTAGATATCCACAGGAATAATTTGGTCGACTCCCTTGAGGACATGATAGCCATGTTGCCAATAGGGACCACCTGAGTTAGAACAGGAGCCCATGGAGATCACATATTTTGGTTCTGCCATTTGCTCATAGAGACGTTTGACTCGTGTGGCCATTTTCAAGGTGACGGTTCCAGCCACAATCATGACATCAGCCTGACGAGGTGATGATCGAGGCATGGCGCCAAAACGTTCCAGATCATGACGGGCGGCGGCAGCTGACATCATTTCAATGGCACAGCAGGCCAATCCGAACTGGAAATACCACTCGGAACCGGATCGTGACCAGTTCAATAATTTATCCAGAGAAGTAATGAGGATATTCTCATTAAATTTATGGTTTAATGCACCCATTTATTTGGTCTCCGCTTCGTGAAGCCTGGACGCAGAGTAGCGACCGGTGCCATATTTTAATTTCATTTTCACCCAATCCAGATCACCCTTGACCCAGACATAGGCAAGACCCACCATCAGAATGAGCATAAAGACAAAGACCTCGACAAAAGTCAGAAAGCCCATGTCTTTAAAAACGACTGCCCAGGGAAAAAGGAAGACAACTTCAACGTCAAAAATGATAAAAATGAGGGCAATAACATAGAAACGGATGTTGAATTGAAGCCAACCTTCCCCTTCTGGTACTTCACCACATTCGTAGGTATTCATTTTTTCCGGGGTTTGATTTTTCGGGGATATCAACTTTTGAATGATGAATCCGCAATACATAAGAAGGAAGCCAACTGTACCAAAGGCCAAGGCGATTCCGTAATGTTCCTGCATGATCTCTAAAGTGCCCTTTCTTTCAACATTGGTGCGCCAATATAGGCGGTACGCCAAGTCTCTTCAAGAACCGAATCCTGCCATATGACAAGTTACCGTTCCCATCATTTTCCAGTGCCTGCGAGGCAATCTCCATGCCACAATATTTGATTAAAGCATTAAATGTAACCTGAGAATATACTGAATCAGGCCTCGTGTTTGGAAAGTTTTTCCTGCTCCTGAGCATCAACCACTGCGATAGCCGTCATATTAGCTACATCCTGGACACTGGTGGAACCAACCTGCAAGATATGAACTGGCTTCTCCATGCCCACCAGGATCGGGCCAATGGCCTCTGCCCCACTCAAGCGATGGACAAGTTTATAGCTGATGTTGCTGGATTGGAGATCCGGGAAAATCAGAACATTGGCCGAACCCTTTAATTGACTAAATGGATAGTGTTCATTCTGGATATCAGGCATAATTGCCAGATCTGCATTCATTTCTCCATCAATCATCAAGCCAGGATCCTTTTCCCTGACTAGTCGTACTGCCTCACTCATCTTTTGCGCATAAGGATGTTTGGATGACCCAAAATTGGAGAAACTCAACATGGCAACCCTGGGGGTCATTCGCAAACGTCTGGCTTCCTCTGCAGCCATGAGGGCAATTTCGGAAATCACCTCGGCCGAGGGATCAATGTTAACCGTTACATCAGCAAAGATTTTCATCCCATCTTTAAAAATAAGTAGAAATAAACCAGCAACCTGCTGCAAGTCCTTCCGGGGTTTGATAATCTGCAACACCGGTCTCAATGCATCTGGATATTGCTGGGTGATACCGTAGATCATGGCATCCGCCTCACCCATATGCAGCATCATGGCCCCAAAGGATTCGTAACGATCCATAAACCGTCTGGCCCCACTCAGGGTAACGCCCTTACGCTGCCGCATCTTATAAAATTCCTCAATAAACTCATCGCGACGTTCGCACTTAAGCGGATCGACGATTTCCACACCTGCAAGGTCGATATTCAACTCTTCGGCCATGGCCCGGATCTTTTCCTTACGACCCACCAAAATAGGTTTGGCTATGCCCTCTTGGAGGACCAGGTAACTCGCACGAATAATACGCGGGTTTTCACCTTCAGGATAAATGACTCGTTTGGGGGAAGCCTTGGCCCGATTATACAGCGTACGCATAAACTCACGACCTTTGCCAAGGCGAGCTTCAAGCTCTTCCCGGTATTCATCAAGATCGATGGTGCGTTGGGCTACACCCGTTTTCATGGCGGCTTCAGCAACGGCCACTGATTCCCACAGGAGTACCCGGGGGTCGAAAGGTTTGGGAATGAGATAATCACGACCAAACTCCAACTGATCCAGACCATAAATCTGGATGACTTCATCGGGGGTATCTTCCTTGGCCAGAGCCGCCAAAGCAAGGGTAGCCGCAACTTTCATCTCTTCATTAATTGTGGTAGCCTGAACATCCAGAGCTCCTCGGAAAATAAAGGGAAATCCCAGCACATTATTGACCTGATTAGGGTAGTCTGAACGACCAGTTCCCATAATGGCGTCTGGTCGGGCAGCCATGGCTTCGGGATAGGTTATTTCTGGATCCGGGTTGGCCATAGCGAAAATAATGGGGTTGGGGGCCATGGTTTTTAAATCTTCACCAGCGATGATATCCTTTTTTGAAAGACCAATAAATACATCAGCTCCGTCCAGGGCCTCCTGGAGGGTTCTGTGTTTGGTGTCATTGGCAAAAGGGAGTTTGTATTCATTCATGCCATCGGTCCGGCCTTTGTAAATGACGCCCTGAGAATCGCACATGATCAAATTCTCACGCCGTGCTCCCATACGGATATAATGTTCGCTGCAGGATAGCGCCGAAGCTCCGGCTCCGGAAACCACAATGCGAATGTCTTCCATTTTCTTGCCAGCTACTTCAACTGCATTTAAGAGGGCAGCCGCTGAAATGATGGCAGTTCCATGCTGATCGTCATGAAAAACGGGGATATTCATTTCGGCACGCAGTTTTTGCTCTATATAAAAACATTCGGGGGATTTGATATCTTCAAGATTGATGCCTCCGAAAGTGGGCTCCAGCAATTTAACCGCATTGATAAATTGATCAGGATCCTCCGTATCAACTTCCAGGTCAAAGACATCAATATCAGCAAATCTCTTAAACAGGACACCCTTGCCCTCCATCACCGGTTTGCTGGCGAGAGCCCCAATATTTCCCAGTCCGAGAACGGCAGTACCATTGGTGATGACAGCGACAAGATTCCCTTTGGCAGTGTACTCATTGACTAGAGCTGGATTTTTTTCAATTTCCAGACAGGGGTAGGCCACTCCGGGTGAATAAGCTAGACTCAAATCTCTTTGCGTGGCAAAAGACTTGGTTGCCATGACTTCAATCTTTCCCTTACGAGGTCCCATGCTATGGTAATGAAGGGCATCTTTTTTTGTAATCATATCATCCTATCCAAAATCAAGATGACACCTTAAAAAGATGTCATCTGGTTAAATAACTAATTTTTATTGTCTAAAACTATGGGCTCTACTCCCAGAAGCTTTTTAAAGCTGCCAGACCTTCCTGAATTTGATCCACATTGATACCACTGTATGCGAAACGAATAAATACTTTCTCTTCGCCTGG
>JAIPGJ010000042.1 GCA_021736185.1 Fidelibacterota bacterium
AGATCATCTATCAGAGATGTTTGATACAGCAGCAGAGCTCGGTCCTGACGGGCTCATTTTGTATCTCTCCTGGTTCACTACCCAGGAAATTGGCGAGAAACACGCCAGTATTCTTAAAACGGAGATGGATGTAGATGCCGTGACCTGGAAATCTTATATCGGCCAGAACACCTCAATTAATGCCCATCTGGTACGAGAATCCCTGGAAAAAATTGCGAAGAGGAAATACCCCTTTGGCTGGTTTCCTGTCCCTTTTATAAATCCAGATAAAATCATTCCCTATTATGAAAATCCTGATGATTTTTTAGGCTTTGGACCCTGTGTGGCCCCCTATCTGATGATTGATATCATGCCCAATGGTGATGTGGTAACCTGTCGAGATTATATTGATATCAAAGTAGGTAATATGCAGGAAACACCATTGTTGGAACTCTGGAACAATGACAGATTCCGTGAATTTCGCATCTTGCTAAACAGAGAAGGTGGCGTTTTACCCCAGTGTAGTCGCTGCTGTGGATTAATGGGGTTTTAAAGTATCTCTGCTGCTTCGACTTCTGTAAGCGCTAAGGCACGAAGCTTTCCAAAATGTATGATTGTTTATGCTATAAGATTGTCTTCGTGTCGATCTCAATTAGATAAACATCCAGGCAATTAAGTATTCACACGTTGTGAAAGGGTAGTAAGCTTATGAAGGCAAAACATGGGGGGCTTCATCATATCGAGATTTATGTTTCGAATCTTGAGCAAACCAGACATTTTTATGAATGGTTTCTGGGACTTTTAGGTTACCGGGAATTTCAAAGCTGGGATCAGGGCTTCAGCTTTCTCCATGGAAGCACCTATGTCGTATTTGTTCAGACCGCCGAAAAATATCTGAAGCAGAGCTACCATCGATGCGGAACCGGTTTAAACCATTTTGCCTTCTGGGCCAACTCCATTGATCAAGTAGATCAGGTGCGCGAATTATTGAGGGCAAGAGGGGTAAATATTTTATACCAGGACCGACATCCGCACGCCGGTGGACCGGATCATTATGCTGTATTCTTTGAAGATCCAGATCGCATTAAATTAGAACTGGTTGCTCCAGATTAAACCCGAGACAAAAACCAACGGCACAAGTTTTCTGAACCAAACAGGATTGAGCCAGTAGAAGTCGCAGCTACGCTTTTTGTAACGGGGGATATAAGGAAAGAAGAATCAATGATAAAAAATATAAAACCTCTGGCCTTTATGTGGGAAACCCGTGACCCCTTCCTCTTTTGCGTTCACCATAGGGATGCTTACCCCACAGGTGATGGCAAAATGGGACCAGCAGCATCACTTTCAGGACGGAATATTGGTCAGGATTTCGACCAAAAAGATGGATGGAATATGTATCACGGTCATCATGTGCCAGGATTTCCAGCCCATCCCCATCGCGGTTTTGAAACAGTGACGGTGGTACTGGATGGACTCGTGGATCACCATGACTCAGCCGGTGCAACGGGTCGTTATGGCAAGGGTGACGTGCAGTGGATGACAGCGGGGAGTGGTCTCCAGCATGCTGAGATGTTTCCCCTGGTAAATGAAAACAAAGCCAATCCTATGGAGCTCTTTCAGATATGGCTCAATCTTCCCAGCCATTCAAAAACAGCAAAACCAGCCTTTAAAATGCTCTGGTCTGAATCCATCCCTGTCATCCAGGCCAAAGATAAGCAGGGCCGAAAAATCGAAACGCGTCTTATCGCTGGAAGATTGGGAAGCACAACCGCCCCGGCTCCAGCCCCTGACTCCTGGGCCGCTGATTCAACGAATCAGGTAGCGATCTGGGTCATTACCCTGGAAGCAGAGGCTGAATTTAGCCTGCCTGCCTGTGAGCCTGGTATCAATAGAGATCTCTATTTTTATGAAGGTGGGTCGGTGAATATCGCCAACCAGGAAATCCCGGGATATCATGCAGTAGAATTGGCTGCTCCTGATGCAATTCACATTAAAAATGGACCAGAACCATCCAGAATACTTCTCCTGCAGGGGCGCCCCATTGGTGAACCTGTGGCTCGTTATGGTCCTTTTGTCATGAATAGTCAAGCTGAAATTCAAAAGGCTTTTGAGGATTATAGAGCCACCCAGTTTGGCGGGTGGCCATGGGACAGGCAAGATCCAGTAAATTTGGCGGAGCAGGGGAGATTTGCTCGATATTCTGATGGATCTGAAGAGATCAAGGAGTGATTAATGCCCATTGAAACAAGAGGGTATATTCGTTTTATTGACTACTTTTCAGAAGTATAACAGCGATGTGCCACCATATGATTGAGGATGATCAGTGAGACGAAACAAAAACATTATCATGGCAAGCATGTTAGTGGCTTTGCTTATGGCTTGTTCCGTAATGGACGACAAATCCATACCTAAAAATCAATATCCCCAAGTGGAGATAAGCGACTTTGAAGTCGATATGGCGCGGGGTTACATCCGGGGAAAAATTCAAAATAACAGCCAATATGATGTGAGCTCAGCCATATTAAAATTTGAATTATATTCTCAAAGCATGCTGACCAGGGGGAGCAATAATTTTCGCTATCGTAGCTCAGCCAGGAGATATGCGGTTGGCGATTCACCGGACCCTGCTACCTTACTTCTCTCGAAAAAATTTCTCATTCGTGAATCCTTGAAGCCCGGCTATTCAACCGAGTTTTATTTCGAACTAAAAATGGATAATGATTTTTCTGAGTGCTTATATACCTACGAGATCGTCGAGCTAAAAGGTCGTTGAAAGGCAATTAATATTCCTTCTCTTTAAATGAGCTTCATGGAGGGAAATGCTGGAAAAAATATTATACTCTGCCCAAACAATGAGGTGAAATAAATGAAATGTCCATATTGCGCTGAAGAAATCCGGGATGATGCAATTTATTGTCGTTTCTGTTCGGCCATGAAAAAAAATGAAATATGGATGCCGCCTGAATTAACTAAAAAATCTGGTGGTGGGGTCAAAGGTCCGCGCTTTAATATGAGATTCGCAGGCTTCTTTTTCTTTATCTCCGCTCTCGCTGAAATCGCTTCAATCGTCTCTCCAGTAGCCTTGTTTGGGGGGGAGCACAGCGGGGTCGTTGCAGTGATATACCATCTCTTGTATATTGGGTTATACACGGGTATGGGTTTGGCTTTATGGGCAGCAAAACCCTGGGGTTTTCAGATGATGTTCTCAGGCACCCTGGTTTATACGGTTGACAAATTGCTCTTTATCATGTATGGTCATCCCACATCCGGGCTCCTAAGTGAATATGGCGAAATGATTGGAGCCGGAGGACAAGAACTTGTAGGGCAAGCATCCAATTTGACTGCCATTGCCACTCTGATCGCCTGGTGGGGTTTTGTAGGATATGTATACCTTAAGCGCGACTATTTCAAAGCGTCTCAATAATTATTAATCCACTGGGAATTGACCAAAAATGAATCAGGATAATCCGAGAAAAGCCAAGCCAACCTCCAAGCGACATCAACCGCGGGGCCTGACTATCATATACGAAGACGAGGATATTCTGGTGGTTGATAAGATGAGTGGCCTCTTATCAATGAGTAACTCCAAAACCAGGGATAGGACAGCTTATTTTGCCTTGAATAATTATGTTCGCAAGGGCAATGCAAAATCAAGAAAACGAATCTTTATCGTTCATCGTCTGGACCGGGATACATCAGGGGTCCTGGTGTTCGCAAAAAGTGAAGCGAATAAACGCTATTTGCAGGACGAATGGAAAAACTTCAGCAAAAAATACTATGCTGTTGTCCGTGGAACCCTGGCAGAAAAAGAGGGCATTCTATCTTCATATCTGGCAGAAAATGCCGTTCATAAAATGTATTCCACTGAAGATCAGAAACTGGGTAAACTGGCTCGAACGGGTTACAAGGTTTTGCAGGAGTCAAAAAAATACAGTCTGGTTGAAATTGACTTGCTCACGGGCAGGAAAAATCAAATACGGGTACAATTCGCTGATATTGGCTGCCCCGTAGCCGGTGATAAAGTATATGGGGATGGAGAGAAGGGCATCAAGCGACTGACTTTGCACGCCGGCTTAATCAAAATTAAACATCCCCATACCAAAGAAAAAAAGACTTTTGAAGCTAAAATTCCCAGCTATTTCCAATATCTCTTGAATAAATAGACACAGAGGAAGTTGAAGTGAATGTTGCCGTCATTGGAGGAGGAGCAGCAGGTTTTTTTTCGGCTATCAATGTGAAGGAAAATTACCCCGATGCTCAGGTGGTTATTTTTGAAAAGACACGTCACCCCCTGGCCAAAGTCAAAATTTCAGGAGGGGGCCGCTGCAATGTAACCAATGGCAATACAGCCATCAGCGAACTCGCCAGTGCCTATCCCCGGGGCAAATCCTTCATGAAACAAGCGCTGAGAATATTTAACACCAAGCACACCATGGAATGGTTTGAATCCAGGGGCGTGCCGCTTCTCGTGCAGGATGACATGCGTGTATTCCCGGTGTCCCAGAACTCAGACAGCATTGTAAATTGTTTGCAGGAGCAGTCCGAAGCCCTGGGTATCATCTCCGAATATTGGTCTGGGATTCAAGCCATTTCTACAAATGGTGAGCAACTCGATCTCATTTTTTCACGGGTCGATCTAGCTCCCAGGACGTTTGACAAGGTGATTGTTGCCAGTGGTGGATCTCCCAGATATGAAGGTTTGGAATGGCTGGAAAAGCTTGGCCATGGCATCGTTAAGCCAGTGCCTTCCCTGTTCACATTTAATATGCCCAGTGAGTCCATTGTAGAGCTGACAGGCGTTTCCGTTGACCCTGTCATGGTGAGTGTCCCTGGAAGCAAGCTGAAGTCCAGAGGTCCTTTGCTCATTACCCATTGGGGTTTTAGTGGTCCCGCTATTCTGAAGCTATCAGCCTTCGGGGCCAGATTTTTAAATGAGAAAAATTATCGATTTGATGTACGGATTAACTGGCTGGACCAGATCAATCATGAAATAGTCTTAAAACAACTGAACGATATGGCTGAAGAGCACCCACGCAAACTTTTATCCAATATACGACCACCGGGTTTGCCTGATAGATTATGGCGTTATCTGCTTCACAAAAGCGAATTGCCGCTGACCAGAAAGTGGGGAGAGCTTGGGAATCGGGGTCTCAACAAACTGGTGGCTATTTTGACCAATGATACCTATTCCGTATTAGGAAAAACAGGATTTAAGGAAGAATTTGTAACCTGTGGAGGAGTGGCTCTCGACAGTATTGATGCTAAATCAATGCAGAGCAAAAGTTGTAAAAATTTGTATTTTGCAGGTGAAATTTTGGACATCGATGGCATTACCGGTGGGTATAATTTTCAGGCAGCCTGGACGACTGCATTTATAGCCGCAAAACTTAACTAAGGGTTAATGAGCTTCAGGGACTGGACACTCATTGTGTCCTTAATCCGTTCAGCCTCATAAAAGGGGGACTTCATGAAAACAACTCGCAGAGAATTTCTTAAATCTGTTGGTCTTGGTACGACGGCTTTAATAGCACCAAATTTATTCTTGAATTCATGCATGAAGACGAATCGTCCCAATATCATTTTCATGATGAGTGATGATCACGCCGAGCGAGCTATCAGCTGCTATAACGACTCCCTGATCCAAACGCCCAATATTGATCGCATTGCCACTGAGGGTATTCGATTCCAGAACAGCTTTGTCACGAATTCAATCTGCGGCCCCAGCCGAGCTACCCTGCTTACTGGAAAGTATTCACATCTGAATGGCATGTTGGATCATAGCTGTACGTTTGATGGCAGTCAGCTCACCTTTCCAAAACTGCTGCAAAAAGCCGGGTATCATACATCGATTGTTGGGAAATGGCACCTGACGACAGAGCCAACCGGCTTTGATTATTGGAATATTCTCAAAGGTCAGGGACAATATTATAACCCGGAATTTTCGGACAATGGCGAAAAGAAAACCCATATTGGCTATGCTACTGATATTATCACGGATATGGCCATTGAGACGTTGGACACCTTAGATAAATCAAATCCCTTTTGCATGCTGATCCACCATAAGGCACCCCATCGCAACTGGATGCCTAATCTGAAATATCTGGATGCTTACAATGATCAGGAAATTCCACTCCCAGCAAATTTTCACGATGAATATATCGGTCGTATCGCTGCGGGCGAAGCGGATATGCGCATTGATGACATGTATCTCACTTTTGATATGAAACTCCACAAGGAGTTCATTGAGAAAGAGACTGGATCCGGTGGCAAGCAATCTTTTGCAGATAAAGTTACTGAAACCTGGACGGATACCTACAACCGGCTGACCGATGAGCAAAAGGTTGGCTGGGATGCCCATTATGATAAAGTCAACGAGGAGTTTAAACGACTCAAACTGACCGGTGATGAACTGCTCAACTGGAAATATCAACACTATCTCAAAGATTATTTGCGCTGTATACTGTCCGTTGATGAAAGCGTAGGTCGCGTGCTTGACTATCTTGATCAAAACGGATTAGCTGAAAACACACTGGTTATCTACACCTCTGATCAAGGGTTTTACCTGGGTGAACATGGATGGTATGACAAACGCTTCATGTATGAAGAATCATTAAGCATGCCTCTGTTAATGCGTTACCCTCGCGAGATTCAGCCCGGCAAGGTAACGGATAGCATGGTTATGAATCTGGATTTTGCTTCCACTTTTCTGGATTTTGCCGGTGTAGCCATTCCTGCCGAGATGCAGGGTCAGTCATTACGGCGTATCGTCAGGGGCAATATCCCTGATGACTGGCGCAAATCCATATATTACCACTACTATGAACATCCCCATGGTTGGCATAATGTAAGACGCCATTATGGTGTGCGGACGGAACGATATAAATTGATCCACTTTTATGAGGACGATTTTTGGGAATTTTATGATCTGAAGGAGGATCCCAGCGAGATGAACAACATCTATGCTGATCCGGCCTATGGCGACATCATCAAGGAAACCAAACAGGAATTACTCAAATTGCAAAAGCTCTATGGAGATGTTGAGATAGACAAATCCTAGTTTGGTCCCTGTTGTCTTAAAACCTTTTTGTGTAAGCGTGACAATAGGGCGTACCACCTGACTTGATATAATAGTCCTGATGATATTCCTCCCCAGGATAAAAGTCCGTGGCAGGCGTGAGTGCTGTAGCCACATCAAGTCCCTTGTCTTCAAGTAGTTTGATAAGCTTTTCAGCCGTGGATTTTTGGTCCTTGGAGAGATAAAAAATTTCCGACCGATATTGCGTACCAATATCGGGTCCCTGTCCATTTACCTGGGTAGGGTCATGGGTCTCAAAAAATACTCTGGCCAGGGTTTCATAACTCACTTTTTCAGGATTGAACACAACTTCCACCGCTTCAGCGTGTCCTGTAGTGCCTGTACAAACTTGTTTATAACTGGGGTTCGGGAGGAAACCACCTGTGTAGCCAACCCGGGTTGATATGACACCATCCACCTTTTGAAGTTGATATTCTACTCCCCAAAAACAACCCGATGCAAAAATTGCTTTTTCCATGTTGATCTCCACAGGTTCAAAGTTTAAAGAAATAGAGTTGACGCAGTGGCGGGTATTCTTTGAGGTAAAACCTTCCCCTAAAAAGACATGCCCCAGATGACCTCCACAATGAGCACATAGAATTTCAGTTCTACTCCCATCTGCATCCGTCACACGTTTTACCGCGCCAGGGATTTCATCATCAAAACTGGGCCAGCCACATTGAGCATCAAATTTATCACTTGAACGATACAGGGGGGCATCACACTGTTTGCATGTATATGTCCCCGTCTCTTCGTAATGTTCAAATTTTCCACTGAAGGGTCTTTCAGTGCCTTTGTTGAGAATCACCCGCTGTTCTTCTGGTGTTAATTTATTGTATTTCATAGGCTCCTGCGCTTGATTGCAATTGATAAAAATCAGACTAAAAATGAGGGCCGGAAGCCATTTCGATACTCCCAAGGGAAATTTCACAGCATGCATAGCCTTCTCCTCTTCATGAATCTTGATGCTAATATATTAATTCTTACTAACGAATGATGATAAATAATGTTCCATTTTAGCAGGATATCTGCTCTTTTGCCAGGGCTGATAAGCACGGAGGTGAAATTCTATTAATTTACTTTCCTTTGAGAACAGTATCAAAACGAGCTTTATTTGTGTATATTGTATGACCATTCTTGCGTCACCAGCCAGGGGCGTGAATATTTTGGCTCAGGAACTCAATATGTTTATGCCTGGATTCACTCTGCCTGGATCTGAGACAAAGGAATATTTGTGAAAGGTTTAGCATGGTAACGAGTACCCAAAAAATCAGACTGGGAATATTTCTCTCCATCTCGTCGATTCTTCTGATAACTACTTTCGTTATTGTTGCCGGCCAGCGTCTCATCCAGAAACGGGATTTCTATTTCATTACCTACCAAAATATCTCAGTTACAGGATTACAGTCTGGCAGTTCGGTCAAATATTATGGAATCAATATTGGCCAGGTTGATGATATTTCCATTGATCCTGAGGATATCAACAACGTCACCGTGGAGATAAGTGTGAAAAAAGGGACCCCAATCAAGGAGGATGTTTTAGCAACCCTTATCAGCGTAGGCATCACCGGCATCAAACAGGTTGAGTTAACCGGTGGAACCAACGAAGCCAACCTGCTATTGCCAGGATCAGATATACAGCCAGGGACGTCCTATATGGAGGACATCACCGGAAAAGCCGAACGTATTGCTGAAAAATTTGAAATTTTACTGAACAATCTTATTGCAGTGACTTCTGAGGATAATCGCATAAAAGTTGGTAATATTCTTACCAGTACTCAGGGTCTGGTTTCTGAAGATCTAACCAAGACACTGAAAACAGTGGATGAAACCTTTACCCATGTTGATCTGACCGTTCTTAGGACACGCCAGGATTTGATTCAATCTATCGAAGCCCTGAAGGTTTCAGCACAGTACCTCAGTGAATTCTCACGGAAGGTGAACGATGATCCCTCGCTCTTACTGCGCCAAAACCGCTAAAAGAATCAAGTCATGTTATGAAACGTATTACTGCCGGTCTGGATCTGAGATAAAGGAATATTTGTGAAAGGTTTAGCATGGTAACGAGTGCCCAAAAAATCAGACTGGGAATATTTCTCTCCATTACGTCGATTCTTCTGATAACTACTTTTGTTATTGTTGCCGGCCAGCGTCTCATCCAGAAACGGGATTTCTATTTTATTACCTACCAAAATATCTCAGTTACAGGATTACAGTCTGGAAGTTCGGTCAAATATTATGGAATTAATATTGGCCAGGTTGAGGATATATCCATTGATCCTGAGGATATCAAAAACGTCACAGTAGAGATAAGTGTGAAAAAGGGGACTCCTATCAAGGAGGATGTTTTAGCAACACTTATCAGTGTAGGCATCACCGGTATCAAACAGGTTGAGTTAACCGGTGGAACTAACGAAGCCAAACTGCTATTGCCAGGATCAGATATACAGCCAGGGACATCCTATATGGAGGACATCACCGGAAAAGCCGAACTTATTGCTGAAAAATTTGAAATTTTGCTGAATAATATTACTGCGGTAACTTCTGAGGATAATCGCATAAAAGTTGGTAATATTCTTACAAATACTCAGGATCTGATTTCTGAAAACCGAGAAGTATTACACGCCAGCCTGGCCAACATGAATACTCTCTTGGAAGAAAACAGGAAGGGGCTGAAGACCACCCTGCAGTCCTTCAACACGCTGGTGAATGAAAATCGTCAGATGTTGAAACAGGTTCTGACAAGCACCGATGTACTTATTCAGGAAAGCCGGGAACCGCTGCAGCGGGTGTTTACGCAAATGGATTCAGCATCAATGGCCATGGCCAATTTCATGGTGTCTACCCAGGCAAGCCTCAATAAATTGGATATGGTCTTAGACAACGCCAGCGTCTTTAGTGAAAACCTTGCCAAAACCGATGTAGTTGGAATTTCTGAAGATATATCCAAGACACTGAATACAATGAATGAAACCTTTACCCATGTTGATCTGACCATCCTTAAGACACGCCAGGATTTGATTAAATCTATCGAATCCCTGAAGGTTTCAGCAGAGTACCTCAGTGAATTTTCACGGAAGGTGAACGATGATCCCTCGCTCTTATTGCGCTCAAAACGCTAAAAAATCAAGTCATGTTATGAAACATATTACTGTTCCCCTATTAGTTGTATTGCTCATTTCATGTGCCGGTCACGCACCTGCTCCCAAAAACTATTACATTCTTGAATATTTTGAGCATACAGAAAAAGCTGCTCTATTTCAGGATGTCCCCCTCGATTATTCAGTTCAAGTGAATGATGTAAGGATTCCGAATACCTATAACCGTAAAGAAATTGTCATTCGACATTTCGGTCCGCGCATCACGTATTCAGAAAATGATATTTGGGCTGTCGATCTTACGGAAATTATTCCCAGCCTGGTAGTGAAACGCTTGAGTCGCTACGGGATATTCAGACAGGTCTCCCGGGAATTTTTAAGTGCTCGACCAGATTATGAAATTCAGGCTAAAATTAACAATATTGAGGTTTATGAATCGGAGGACCTCACAGCTTCGCGTCTAAATATAGACTTCGCTCTGCAAAAAGTGGGCGCCAAAGAGATCACTGTTGAACATTCTGTAAACAGGGAGGTAGTGCTCCCTGATGACCAAATGGAAACCTATGTTCAGGTCATCAATGAAACTATACTTGAAGAAACAGATAAGTTTCTGTTTAAAGTTGTGCAACATTTCAAAGGAGTTGGAGAAGCGCCGAAGGACACGCTATTAGCAGCATTGGATTCGGTTTTTATTGATTCTGTGGAAGGTGGCTCCCTGGGAATGGGTATTTTGTTTTTCCCGGCAGTTTCTGAAACCGACAATGAACTTCCCTATAAAATTATCGATAAGGATGGAGTCGAAAGTTTTGGAATACCAGGAAAAGGTATGCCCCTAAATGCAGGTATCTATTCAATTAAGTATGGCTCAGGTGGTGCCAATCAACTCCTGAAAAAGGATAGTATTGAGATCATCCCCCGGTATAAAACCATTCTTAAACCTGATTGGAGTTGTCTGGTTGTTGATATAATCGATGAGCGTCGAGAGGTGGCGAAGGTACGTTATGAACTGTTTTCCTCAGAGACTGGTGAAAGCTATGGTACGCATATACCTGTAGATCGAGAATACGGTGAACAGCAAAAAATCTGGATTTTGAAACCTGGGCGTTACAAAATTACCATCAACAGCGAACCCTTCAACACCTACCGGGATTTCTCTACCGTTTATCTCGGTGAAGGACAATTCCAAAAACTCACCTTGGTGATGGGCACCAATGAAGATGGCACTCCAACCAATCTGATTGGTGGAGGTGTCCTTGAAGAGAATGAAATCGCCGGACAGACGGGGCACTGGCGGTTCTTAAATGCTGTTTTTGGGAATGCCAACTACATCGGGGATAATGAAAAAGGGCGGGATCAGCATGAAACCACCATTGTACTCAACACCCAATTTGAGAATAAAATCACCTATGACAATTTCCCCCTGAATTATACCCTTCGTAACTTAATCGAATGGGGGACAACCCAGGATTCAGAGACTGGTGCCGTTTTTCGGGTTTCCAATGATAATTTCTATTTCAGGAATACCATGGTCGTATATTTTTTAAAAAACATAGGTCTCTATGGTCGTTTTGACGTTGAATCCCACATGTTGAATGAGTATCAATATTTTAACGATCCGATCAATTTTAAAAAACGGAATCTCAATGGTGAGTTTATTGAAAGCGGAAAAAATGTAACAAGAGTTCAAATTAAAAGCGGCTTCAAACCCATGACTCTGAAAGAAGGTGGCGGGCTGAACCTGCGTGCTTTCAATACGGGCAGGGCAAATCTGAATATTCGTGTTGGTCTAGGCATACGGCAGGATTATTATGACGGTGTTTATCTACTATCCGATGACATAGACACTGAAGGTCTGGACACCTATAAGATCTGGAACGCCCAAAACTCTTTTAACAAACGTGGCACTGAAGTATCCATTGTTGGTAATTTTCAACTTCCGTTTAACCTGACCTATTATACCAACGCAGATTTTTTGATTCCCTTTGAGGATGGTGTGACAACCACCATCGATTGGGAAAACGTATTCAATATCAAAGTGTTTAAATATATTTCCATTGATGATCGCATCCGTTTCCGCAACAAGGTGGATGAGAACAACAAGGATTATCTTGAATATCGACACGCTCTGTTTCTGAGACTTACTTACTTCCTGCGATAATAAGTGATCGCAGAAGAGAAAAATGGACCTGTGCATCCGGTAATAGACCAAATTAGACAAGAAGCTGCCTGCCTTTTCATAGAAGGTCGCTTGACTCATGATACCATACCAGGGATAGCTAAACAGCTGAAAAAGATAGCTTCCAGAGATGTGGAAAGTATTGATATAGCCGGGGTCACACAACTCGACAGCGCTGGAGTTGGATTTTTGGATCAGTTACTTGAGGACCAATTTCATGGGGCCAGTCTCATCCATGTTTCAGACAAACAGCAGCAGGCTTTGGATGCTTTTTCTTCAAAGGATCATCAGCTACCTCCGGCGCATCGCGACCCGGGAATATTCGAAAAAATAGGTGAATCTGTTTATCACTTGCGTCATACCATCAGCGAGTTGGTTATGCTGATTTCGGAAATCACCTTTTGGTCTGCTGTTGGTGTTTTTAATAGCAACGGTCGTCGGAAAGGATCTGTTTTTCAACAGATTCTCCTCATTGGCAGCAATGCAGTTGGCATTATTGCGCTCCTGTCCTTCGTTCTGGGCTTGATTCTCGCGCTGCAATCAGCAGCTCAGTTGAGACAATTTGGTGCCAGTATTTATGTGGCTGATTTGATTGCCATTTCCATGGTTCGAGAAATGGGGCCCATGATGACAGCGATCATTATTGCCGGCCGAAGCGGTTCTTCCTTTGCCGCTGAAATTTCATCCATGAAAGTAAGCGAAGAGATTGACGCTCTGCGAATGATGGCTATCAATCCAATCCGCTATATCGTTGTCCCCAAGTTTTTAGCTATCACCATCAGCATGCCCCTGTTGGTAACCTTGTCAATGGTCCTGGGAATTTTTGGCGGATTTATCATTGGGGTGAGCTACCTGGATTTAACACCCGTTTCATACTTCAATGAAACGCTAAGTATCTTAACTCTGGAAGACCTCATGGTAGGTTTCAGTAAAAGTGTTTTCTTTGCCGGAGTTATTGTAGTTATTGGCAGCTATTTTGGTTTCAGGGTTGAAGGTGGAGCGGAAGGTGTGGGTCGGGTAACCACTTCAGCCGTCGTCGCCTCCATTTTTGCAGTGATCTTTCTGGATGCCATCTTCAGTTTGATCTACATGGTGTAAGATGAAACCAGTACCTGTTATCGAAATCAAAGGCCTGGTCACTCGTTTTGGCGAGCGGACCATCCTGGATAACGTGGATCTGGATTTTTATCAAAATGAGGTAACCGTCATTCTAGGTGGGAGCGGCAGTGGCAAGACGACCCTACTTAAAAGTATTCTGGGATTGGTGACGCCACAGGCGGGTGAGGTCAAACTTTTTGGTCAGGAATTCGATCTTGAGAATGAGGTGGCTGTGAACACCACCCTGCAGCGCATTGGCGTCTTGTTTCAGAACGGTGCCCTGCTGAATTCCATCAGTGTTCTGGAAAATCTGGCCATTCCCCTGGAGCAGCACACAAAACTGAATCCGGCTCTCATTCAGCGCATTGGCCGAGTGAAACTTGGTATGGTTGGACTGGCCCATGCAGCTCATCAACTCCCTTCAGAATTATCAGGTGGGATGCGTAAACGGGCCGCACTGGCCAGATCTATTGCTCTGGATCCGGAATTGCTGTTTTGTGATGAACCCTCAGCCGGGCTGGATCCCATCACCAGCGCGGCGCTTGATGAACTCATTTTAACTTTGCGGGATCAGTTGCAGATGAGTATTGTTGTGGTAACTCATGAACTGGCCAGCATACATCGAATTGCCGATCGAATTGTCTTCCTGGATGAAGGTAAAATTCTGTTTCATGGGAGTGTCCCTGAAGCAAAAAAATGCGGGCTTGAAGTGGTGGAAAATTTCTTTAAAGTAGGAACTTTCTCATAGTCAATATTCAATATTTCTTGCTGTTTAAGGAACTCAGTTGTACAATTAAGCAATTCTAAGGTGTCCCATAAATCTTAACAAACTAAAACAGGCCGAAGAAAAGTTCTTTACTATGTATCCTGGCGGATTTGAACACCCAGATATGGTAGCCATCGTTAAGAAACATAATATGGGCAAGACCATTATTCAGGTTCAAGAAGCCTTCTCAGAGGATCAATTTCAAGATTCAAAATCTATTTGTCAGAGCATGAGTAAAATGGTGAGTCGATCGTCCATGGTGAGTCTCTTCGAAAAACCCAAATTCAGAGATTTTGTGAATAGTCTCCACTACCAGCATGAAACCATTTTGGCCAATGGCTTAAGAGAGCGATTGCATGGGAATCAGGAGCAGGGATTTAATATGATGCTGGATGTACTGCTCACCGGAAAACTAGCCAAATGGTCACTGATATCCATTTTACCTGTTTATCATAAACCCACTGAGGAAGTTTTTGTTAAACCCACGACAGCCAAGGGTGTTATTCAGCAATTTGAATTGGATTCCCTGGTGTATAAACCACGCCCAAGCTGGGAGTTTTACTTTGAATTTCGATCTATTGTCAATGAGATGAAATCAAAGGTTGATAGCAGGTTGTCACCCAACAACGCTGCTTTTACTGGATTTTTAATGATGAGTATGGAGAATATTTAGCGTGAATGAATTTCGGAAGGGTGATCCCCTGGCCCATGAGCCATTTTCGTATCAGCAAACCAAAGAAGGCCATGTACAGATATTTTATGATGGTCGCCTGGCTAAAACGATAAAAGGGAAAGAAGCCGATCGATTTATATTTAAAATCACCGGAGTTGGAGAACGTGCTTCACAATTATTCATGGCGAAGGTGACGGGTAAAATCAAGATCGGAAACGAAAAACCTCGCCGACCTTCCAAATTTGATGAATAAATAGACCGTTCACGAAGAACGGTCTATTATTGCAGGACCCCGAAATGGTCTTGCGTTAGTGGACTTATTTGATATCACATATTAGTCGAAGCTGATCTCAATGCTTATTTCATCACCCCTTTTCTTGAAATCTTCAGGCTCAAGGTCGGAATGTTCTATATAGGCTTGAATGCATTTTTCCCCGGTAGCTCCCTTGACCTCTACACCATTGACAAAGAACTTACCTTTTATAATAGCAATACTTTCAAGTTTTTGGGGTGGAGCAACCCCGGCACTTTCCAAAATATCCTGAATAATCTCTTCAAGGTTTTCGAGCTCAATGATTTTTTTCAGAGAGGAATAATGCTCTTTTTTAAAGAGCGCTCGTTCGGATCCCATATCTTTTAATTCCACAAGCAGTCCTTTTAACTCGGCAATTTTTTCCGAGTCTGGCAGCTCCATTGATTGAAGCTTGAATTCCAACTCTTCCATGCGCGGGTGCAGGGCTTCAAGTTCAGGCAGCTCTGTTGCGTCTTCCAGATAGTCCTGGTATTTGTGAAATTTCTTGGAAGGAATTTCTTCATTGTTGTCAATTACTTGAATAATAGATCGTGTCACCGGGTCAAAATCAATAATGATTTTATTCTTTTTGAAAAACCCGGATTTTTTTATCACAATCCGAGCCGCTTTTCTTTCATGACTAGGGACCTTATGAATAAACACCTTTTGGAGAGAGGAATCTCCAAGAATTTCAATATTTCCTTCATGGGACCAGATGAAGTGGTTCTTAATAGAATCACGGATCATATTTATGTCAATATCTCGATCAAATATGATTTGCTCGCTCAAGGAATCACTATCCACACCTTCCTGGCGGATTATCACCCGCTTTCTTTGTGCCAGCGCTATTGAACTGACTAATGTGAGTACGAATAATATGAGTAATTTGCTTTTTAAATGCATAACTGGACCGCTCCTTTTCTTATTCTGGCGAAAACTAATATTTCAGCGGCAAAGAAATAATTTTTGTCACGAAATGTTCAATTTTGGTTGCGAAGCAGGGATCGGACTAAAAGGAGGTTTCATGACAGCCGTGGGTTGATTCACGACACGGAGCATGTCTTTCAGAGCCTTTATGGTCGAAGAATACGTTAAAAAACATATATTCCCGCCACCATGATCAGAAAATGGATAGAACCACTCCTGTTTGTCATCCTTTTTGGATTGATTTATTTCACACCCATTGAAATGGCCAGGCAGCCTGTTTTTTCCGGGCAGTTTAATAATCTTGATGGAAGCTTGTATGCTGTACGGTTTATGGATGTACTTATCTCAGCCCTTCTCATCCTTTTTGCATCCCGCTACCTGATCCCTCAGCATCTAGACCGGAAAGCTATATTAAGAATTATTCTGACCTATGGGGGTGTTCTTCTGGCAGCTTCAGTACTTGAATATGGGTGGGATTGGCTAACACTCCGAGTATTTAATCTACCCACTGCTCCCGGGGAAGTCTCTGATAAGATGTTATTATACACTCAAAGAGAAACCATGAAGCTTACTATTCTGTCTGGAAACTTAATTGTATTGACCGCTGGCGTTTTTTATGGCTTGGCTCGAGAGCGGAATGCCCACATTCGCAGACAGGAAAAACTAGAGCTTCAAAACCTGGAGGCGGAGGTCAAATATCTGAGATCTCAGCTTAACCCGCACTTCCTTTTTAATTCATTAAATAACATCTATGCCATTACACAGAGAAACCAGGACCAGGAGGGAAGCGATGCTCTGCTAAGGCTCTCAGGACTTATGCGCTATATGCTTTATGATAGTGCTGGTGAAAGCATCGGGTTGGATAAGGAAGTTGAGCACCTGCGAAATTTTATGGATCTCATGCTTTTGAAATATAAGCATGATGACCCCCCGGATATTGATCTTCACGTTGAAGGGGACACCCAGAATTATCGAGTAGCTCCACTCATCCTGCTGCCCTTTGTAGAAAATGCTTTCAAGCATGGGATAGATAACCACGGCAAGGGTTTTATCAGAATGAGATTGGAGGTCACTGGCAACGAGATGGAATTTTCGCTCAAGAATTCCCGTTTCCCGGATCGTTCCGCTTCCCCCGAGCATAAAGGTATCGGTCTGGATAATGTCAAGCGCCGTTTGGAACACCTCTACCCAGAGAAACATTTGCTGGAGATAAGCGTGAATGAAGACGCGTACCACATACTATTAAGGATATCATTGTGACCAGTAAACTTCGTTGCGTTATTGTTGATGATGAGCAAGGAGCCATTGAGGTTCTTAGCGCTTTTATAAAAAAGGTGAGCTGGCTGGAACTGGCGGCCGCTTTTTCCGATCCATTGGACGCCTTGAATTATTTATCAAACGAGCCAAGCGATTTGGTATTTATGGATATTAATATGCCTGATCTGGATGGGATGCAGCTATCACGGTTGATCAAAAATATAGGCCCGGATATCGTCTTTTGTACTGCTTATCCAGAACACGCTGTTGAGAGTTATGAAATTCAGGCTTTGGATTATTTACTAAAACCTATTCCCTTTGAAAGATTCCTGGCTGCGGCAAACAAGGCTCAAAATAAAAAGTCTCCAGCAGATATCACACTGCCGAAAAATTCTGACGATGACGGTCATTCACATATATTTATTAAAAGCGGGACGCAGATACATCAGGTTGATGTGGAAAAGATCAGTTTCATCAAGAAAGATGGTCACTACATTGTTTTTAAAGTTAATGGTAGAGAGCTTCTATCCCGCATGACCTTTAGTGAACTTCTCGAACTGCTTCCCGCAAACGATTTCATTCAAGTTCATCGATCATATATAGTGGCGATCAAGAAAATTGAGGTTATTCAGAAGCAATTTATTCAGATAGAGGGCAAGGAAATACCCATTGGAGACTCCTATAAAAAGGAATTCTTCCAAAGAGTCAACTTTATTGGGAATTAAGAAAAATTAAAAGCTTGGTAAATAAAAAAGGCTCTCATTTGAGAGCCTTTATTATTTAAAACTGTTATAAACTATTTTGCATTTCCCGTGGCTGCATCCAGGTCCTTAAAGGCCTGTGAAGCCTTGAACTCTGCATAGAGCGCCTCTTCATTCTTAATGACATTTAACATGGCTGTATTAACCGCATCTTTTTTCAATCCAAGCTGAACATAAGCAATCCAGGTACCACCTTTTTTCTCATAAGGATAGCGTTTTAAAACGGTCACACCATTCAAGGTGTTGTTGGTCACCGTTTTTGAAGTGGACTGATAAAACTCAACAATTTGAGTGTTTTCTGTCATGCCTGCTTCCTGAGTAAAGCTTTTAACTTGGGACTGGACATTGGCAGCGATGCGCTCAGAGAGCTCCACCTTGCCGGCTTGTTTGGCTTTGTCGATAGCCAGATCCATTTTGCGGGATTCGCCGGTTCCAACTGCATAGATATACATATCATCCTCTTCAGGGGGATTGATGTACCAATCGGGTAAATCCACTGGTCCCTTGGGATTATTGGCATTGCTGGGCATATCGTTGCCTGCTTTTCCTCCTGCACAATTCATCATGACCAAAGCGGTCAGTACAATCAAAAAACTTAGTTTTACTATCCTCATGTAACCTCCTAATTATTCAAAACTCATATTGGCGAAGCGATTTTAATATAAGTTATTTATCCGTGATATCATGAAAAAGTTGGCAATACCTTTTGTCATTTATTATTTTCAATTCATCGAGTAAACCTCAAAACAAACAGATGGGATTATTATGCACAAGATAGGTCTTGTGTTGCTGGCAATATCCTTGCAAGCCAGCGGCATACGTATCTCTGAAGTGATGTCAAATCCTCAGGGATCAGAATACGAAAATGAATTCATAGAGCTCTTTAATGCAACAGAGTATGTGATGCAAATCAATGGCTGGATTCTGAGTGATGGAAGCGGTGTGGATACTGTTTCGCATTTATCGGGTCCAGTCGATATCCAACCTGCTCACTACGCCCTCATTGTAGATCCTGGATACAATTTCATTTCAGGACCTTACTCGGAAATTCTGAATGATTCGCTCCCTATATATACCATATCCACTGATGAGAGCTTTGGAAGTGGTGGACTTTCCAACGCTGGCGAATCTGTTATTCTGCTCAGCCCAGATTCGACCATATCAAGCGAAATGTCCTGGTTTTCATCCACATCAAATGGTTTTTCCTGGGAACGTGTCTCGGTCACTTCAGCTGATTCACTCGCTATATGGCAGCAGTCTCTGGAGATCAATGGGACGCCAGGCTATCGCAATTCAGTAGCTCCTCCGCTCATTAACCTGAGTATCCTCGGAATGGTCATGGAGTCTATGGTGCTTGATGAAACGGTAGACGTCACCCTCCAGATCAGGAATGGGGGAGAGCATCCTGTCCAGGATTTTTTCATTTCTATTTATCGCGATGAAGATCAAAATGGCGAGAGAAATCAAGGAGAATGGAGCATTTTGTTTCCCTTCGATTCGGAACTTCTGGCACAGGAAGAAATTGCCATACCCCTTTCATTATTTTCACTGGTGCCTGGTGTACACCACGTTGAGGCAAGCATCTTTGCTCAGGGCGATGAGCTTCCAGAAGACGACACCCTGCGCTTTGAGGTGGTTGGTTCCTATCCCCGCAACTCTATCAGCATCACAGAAGTCATGTATAGCCCTGCTGCTGAACAGCAGGGGGAATGGGTAGAAATCCAAAATAGAAGTGAGGGACCCATTTCGCTGC
>JAIPGJ010000043.1 GCA_021736185.1 Fidelibacterota bacterium
AACAAACAAAAAGGTTAAATGCCCCTTAACTTCATTTTCTTCGTTTCATTCTGTGTAAAAAAACATAAGATAAACCATGATCCAAAAAGCAGAAGCCATCGTCCTGAAAACCCTGAATCACGGAGATACCAGCAAGATAATCACGCTTTACTCCCGGGAATATGGGCGCTTGAAACTCATTGCCAAAGGGGTTCGCTCTCCCAAAAGCAAGGCCATGGGATTATTCCAGCCGACGCGCCACATCCAGGTGATCTATTACGCGAAGTCAACATCTGACCTGCAACTGTTTAAATCCGGAGAATTGCTGGATGGGTTTTTTGGTCTGGAGGAAGATTTTGATCGCCTCACCCTGGCACAGGTCATGGTTGAGCTTCTGGATCGATCCGTGGAGGACGAAGAAAGTCACCCCATTCTTTTCCAGTTGCTTGTTGATAGCCTGTCGAGACTGAGCAATCGTAGCATTGCATCAGCGGAAGCCTTTTGGTTTTTTCACACCCACTTACTGCTTGAACTGGGCTTTCGTCCCCATGTGGGTCACTGTTCGGTTTGCCGGGAATCTCTTGATGATGGCGGTTCTCTGGGGCTTGGCAGCTCTCAACTGGAATGTGTGAAATGTCACCAGCCGGGCCATGACTCTATCTTGGTCGGCGGTGTGGTTCTTCAAGTCATTCAAGGGCTGCTGGATAGCAACTGGAGTGAAGTTGAGCCAAGCACTCTCAACGCCAGAGAACGCCGAACCTTATGGGATTTTCTCTGGCAGTTTACCTTTCACCACATTGAATCAGCCCGGGGGATGAAGTCTCTCAAAGTGCTGCGCCAACTTTATGGCTAGCCCTCTCATCTCCCCATCTGTCGGATTGGCTTGATTCAAACTTTATTAAGGAAAAAGGAAGCGAATTATCTTTTTGTAGCGCTGGAGCCACCGTCCAGTAAAGCAGAAATCCATTGGGTTTCGTCAAAACTTGAAAGACCAATCTTCATGGTCATGGTCAGTGGAACAGAAAGAATCATACCCACAGGACCAAGCACCCATCCCCAGAATAAAAGAGACAGAAAAACAACCAACGTAGAAAGGCCCAGGCCTTTTCCCATAATTCGAGGTTCCAAAAAACTGCCAATGGTCATATTGATGGCAAGATAGCCCAGTGCGACTGCCACAGCCGGCCAGGGACCCAGGGTCACCAACGCCAGCAAGACAGGTGGAACTGCCGCCATGATGGATCCAATATTCGGAATATAGTTAAAGAGAAAAGTCAGCAAGCCCCACAGCAGGGCGTAATCCACCCCCCAAAGACTCAGCCAGATGGTTGCGATAGTCCCCGTCCCAAGACTGGTCCATGTTTTAATAACCATATAGCGATTGATGTTTGCAAGAAAGGTATTCAGACGATCCACTTGAGACGAATCCGCCGGGATGGCATTCTCAATTTTTTGGCTGAAGGTGGCGGCTTCCAGCAACATGAAAATGACTACCAGCAAAATAAGAAAGGTATCCCCCACCAAATTTCCCATTCCTGTCAGGATTCTGGAAGTCAAACGCATGGCGGCACCGGGATTGATGAATTCCAGAAAAGTCTGATCGGCTATTGCGAAACCCTGGTCTTGTAAAAAAACCAGCAACTCAGCAAGCTTAATCCGTAAACCTTTTTGGTAGCTAGGGAGTGAGTTGGAAAAATCTGTCAGGGAAGACCCCACCAGCACAGCCAGCAGAAACCCCAGAATAAGGATGGCCAAAACAATTATCAAAATTGCAGCCCAGGTAGGGATGCCCTTGCTGCGCATCCAATTCAACAGCGGCATCATTATGATGGCAATAAAAAGAGAAAGAAGAAACGGGATCAGGATATCCTGTGCAGCACGCATTCCAGCCACCACGACAATAAAAGCCGCCATGGTCAACAAGAGTCGTTGTGCCCGGTTAAACCCTGTATATCCTATATCAGGCAATCTGATTATCCTCTGGGTTGGTCATTATCTAACAGCGATTAAGTTAGTTTAAATTAATGCAAGGACAGCCTGCTTTTAGACCGCCTCCTGCGTCAGTTTTCGTATGATACGATAAGCAACCATGGCAGACAAGCCCGAAACAATCACAGCCAGGAGTGTTCCTGAGGCCAGATCCAAAAAGTGATAGGCAAAATGTGCTGTGAAGGAATAAACCCCCACATTAATCATTCCGCTAATCATCAGGGTTTTGGCAACAGCCCTTGAAAATTCAGCCCCGCCAGTGCGATACGTGATGAAGAGGGTTGACATGAAAATCACAGGAAAATTGGAGGCAATACCCCCGATAACCGGTCCGGTCAATCGACTGATCAACACGGCGAGAGAAATAATAAAGCCGCTTACGACACCCCGGGTGACGATCTGTCGGGTGGTATAGGGTACCCGAACCCCGCCCTTGTGGGCAATGTGCATAACATGCTCTGTGATGTAATAGGCCACCCCTAGCGAAATGGCCCAGACCAGAAAAGAAACGAAAGCGCTTTCAACACCGGACATGACAATCCCTGCAATGACGACAAACCAGACCGCCAGCGCCGTGAGCAAGGCCTGGACCAGACCTTTATGAACCCGGGCGAGATAGATCAAAATAAAGAGCCCATTCACTCCCATAACCATGGGGATCATGACGGCCGCCCGCGAGGCGTCTTGTGTGGATTGAGATAAGCCGATAAACAGCAGGGCAACTACAATGGTAGAGGGCAGACCGCCAATAAAACCACCGATTTTACTTCCAAATCTCTCAGCGATAACCGTAACCGAGGTGATCCAGACAGAACCAACCAGAAAGCTCAGCGCCAGTTTAATCAGAAAGGTTTGATCCAGCATTTCCATGGAGACAGATTAAGGAATAAGGACGGGTTGTCCATGTATTTCAATCATGCCTGATTGTGAAGGTGCGCATTGCAATGCGTAACCACCTGTAGGCCGCAAGAATAATCAATACCATGAAAAACCCGTCCTTTGGAACCAATGGGAATTCTATTATAATGTTCACAATGCTTCAATATATCTTCAATCGCTTTGCCCAGCTTGTGCCGGTCATTCTCGGAATCATTTTACTGACCTTTATCCTGATGTATATAGTCCCGGGCGATCCCGTACTCTCCATGGTGGGGGAACGCTATGATGAGCAAACCCTCGAGGTATTACGGGAGCAATTTCATCTTAATGATCCCCTGTGGAAGCAATTTGGACACTACCTCTGGGGATTGGCTCATGGCGATCTCGGGGTTTCCTTCATCTCTCAGAAACCAGTGACCAGCATGATCCTGGAGCGTTTCCCGGCAACCATGTTGCTGGCGGTTGGCGCCATGTTTGTCTCGGTGCTGTTGGGAATCTCGGTAGGTGTGCTCTCGGCTATTAAACCCCATTCATGGCTCGACCGCACTACCATGGGAGTGGCTTTATTAGGGGTATCGGCGCCTGTCTTCTGGGTGGGTTTGCTCCTGGTGATTGGTGCCCGAGCGGTGGGGTGGCCCTACCTTACTGGTTATGGTTGTTTGCCCTATCTCATTTTACCTGCTATCACCCTGGGAACGCGCAGCGCGGCTTTTCTGGCGAGAGTCACCCGGGCGAACATGCTGGAAGTGCTTTCGCAGGATTATGTCCGCACGGCCAAAGCGAAGGGCCTCTCAAATTTTATAGTGGTTGTCAAACACGCCCTGAAAAACACCCTCATACCGGTAGTCACCATCATTGGAGTAGATTTTGGATCCTATCTTTCCGGAGCCGTTTTAACAGAATCAATATTCAACTGGCCCGGTATAGGACGTCTTGCTCTCAATGCCATTTTGAAACGTGATTTTCCAGTTATCCAGGGCGCCGTGCTGGTGACAGCATTGATTTTTGTCACCGCCAATTTTGTGGTGGATATCCTTTACGGGGTGATTGATCCGCGCATACGATTAGGGAACGATAAAAAATGATGTGCCATGCATGGGCAGGGTCGCATCACGATGCGACCCCACGGGTGATCACCAACACACAGGCCTTACAGTATGCGCGGTAGCATCACCTCAGAAACGCTGCGCCAGATTCGCAAGAACAAGGTCGCTCTTTTTGGTCTCTTTTTGGTGGTCCTGTTGGTTTTTGTGGGGGTTTTCGCCAATTATGTAGCACCCTATGATCCCTACGATGCCGATCTGGACATCAGTCTTCAGCCTCCTTCCACACAACATTGGCTGGGAACGGATGAGGAGGGCCGTGATGTGCTTTCCCGCATCATTTATGGCGCTCGCATTTCACTGAAGGTGGGCATTATTGCCAGTTCAATGTCCTTGTTTATCGGCGGCCTGTTGGGCCTGATTGCCGGATTCTTCCGTGGCTGGACCGAAACCATTATTATGCGTTTTACCGACGTGATGTTTGGCTTTCCAGCCCTGCTGTTTATGATTGGAATTACCGCTGCCGTACCTCGACCCAGTATTGAGGTTGCCATGGTTGCCATTGGACTGGTGAGTTGGCCGGGAATGGCCAGGATTATGCGTTCTCAAGTATTGACCATTGTAGAACAGGAGTACGTGACCGCCGCTCGATCCCTGGGTTATTCACAATGGCGAATCATCATGCGTCATGTCCTGCCCAATAGCCTGGCACCTGTGGTTGTGGCCTTTACCATGAGTATTGCTGGAGCTGTCATGGCCGAAGCCTCCCTGTCTTTCATCGGGCTGGGAGCCCAGCCACCGGAACCCAGCTGGGGCTCCATGATTGCTTTTGGTAGAATGCATCTCCGTGGGGAGTGGTGGATTTCCGTTTTTCCTGGTCTGGCTGTTGCAGTCATGGTCATTGGATTCAATCTTTTTGGTGAAGGCCTGCGTGATGCCCTGGACCCCACCATGCGTGACCGGGGGAAATAGTTCCCAAACGTGGATTTTCCAGGCTCAGGAAACTTCGATACCTTATCTGGTTCGGATATTTTGTGTTATCAAAACGAAGAACTCTTCGGTGTGAAAGCCAAGCGCTCAGTTTTTCATCCGGGAATAATCTGACGTGCAATTATTGAGAAGCTTCATATAGCCTCAAACAATGCTCAACCAGCCCCTCCCTCCAGGTATTGAGTGTGGCACACCCAATATTTTTGCTATAAAACCACGGAATATCCTGGCGAAGCTGTCTTAAATAGGCCTCTGCGTTTCTAGCAAGCTGATCATTTTCAGCAATACCATCTGATAAAACAATACGAATTAAGCTTTCAACAGTAGACAGGTATCTATAATCATTTATTCCAGTTCGGATTGCTTCCCATTGAATGGTATAAATGGAAGAATTGAATTTCGGATTTGGGTATGCCAGACACCAGTCTTTACGAGACCCATCAAAATCGTCATAAGGCTTGTTATCCGGTCGCTGGAATGTCCACACGCCATGAAATTGTCCCTTCAATTTCCAATTCATAAAACCATTTACAACCCTGTTTGGGTAGAGATACCCTTCCTGCTGATCATAAGTTCCGCTACCATACCACTGCGCGGGTAACCCCAGCCGTTCGCATCTATCTAAGAGTTGACTGAAAGCGGCTGCAGAATGAGCACTAAAACACATGATGTCTGCCTGGGGCAGGTCTGATTGTGGCGTAGGGAGGCGGGTCAAAGTCAAAAAAGTGTTTAACTTTAACTTATGGGCCAGTGAATATGCTAGTTTTGAAAAACGCTGTTGCTCTATCGATTTGTTATTTAGTTCATCATCTAGATAGAGAATGATATCAGGCCACCGACGCTTTATTTCAGTAAAAATGTCTGTAAGGATAGCAATACTTTCGTCGTTTGCTGTATAGGGTGGCGTCTTTGTCCGAGAGCTTATTCTAGCAGGTAAATGCTGTAAGCTTAAGATGAGTGGTTGCGAAAACCCTGCCAGCTCGTATTGTGTAGAAATGCGATCAACAAACAGCCAGTCTAACCCCTGCTTAAGATTGTCCGGCATATCCTGATTTTTGCTTGACCCTGGATCTGAAATGACAAGCGAGGTAAATCCAGTGGTGGCGATTTCCTTCATTTCAGAGAAAATTTCACCATCAGTCCAGGTTTTCCAGCGATTTGAATCTACCCAGAGTGCCCACTGTGCTGAAGAGGTCTCCAGGTCAAAGGGTAGCATTTTGAGTTCAAGATCAACAATAAATTTTTCTCGGCCTGAAGAGAAAACAATTTGTTCTTTGTGCACTCCGGGCTCTGCATATGCGCCCCCATCAATGCTTATCCAATAGATCGTGCGTGTTGAAGACAGCGAATAGGCATCCTTGGGTTTTACCCCGATTAGCTCAGCCCTGATGACCGCATCAGTAGGGGTATAATCACTTCGTCGTTGATGCCAATAATGTACTTGATCTACTTGAATAACAGAGGGATCAGCGGAGGAGGTAATTGTGTAAACCCCAGAAGCTTCTTCAGGATGAAAAATTGCAATTGGAAAACCAGCTTTTTCATTGGGCGCGAGATTGAAGGATTTAGAAAGTGTTTTGGTATTATTCCGATCTTTGAAAGACCCGTATAAGACACTATCCGGATTATTGTGAATAAAGATGCTGGATTTTGATGGTCGCTGATTATTGAAAGGCTCAACCAGCAAAAATTGATCATGACCGATATAAGGAATCGGAGTTCCAGAAGCGCTATGCCTCTCAAGAGTGAAATTTTTAAAGCCAACTTCGCCACGGCCATTAAGGACAAGGTTTATACCAAAACCAGCAGCGCTTTCCGGCAAGGCGAATGAGATTGACTGCTGGTTCCAGGGGTGTTCTCCGCCATCACGTATCAGGGCATGCCCCCAGCTTTTCTTGCGAGTAGCCCGGTCTATGGCATAAATATTTATATAAATAACCCCGGAAGTCCCTTTTGATGAAATGGAACCTTTTAGAGTGTAGGTATCCCGATCGCTTTTTTTAGAAATTGGTTTTGTTAAACAAAGAGCAGCGCTTCCTGCCTCAGCCGGATTCTCAATAAAAAAGGCATTGTCTCCCGACCCGCCCTCATTTTTTAAAAAAGTATAATGCACATGATTTTCAGCCACAGAATCCGTCAGGGTATACCACTTTTCAGGGACAGCGACGGTTTTGTCGCTTGATTCAAAATGACCATTAATATCGATGGCGCTTGCCAGACAAACGGTAGCAGACGAAAGCGTTATGAGAGCCTGGAGGGGGAGAACCCAAAGCCGTCCATGTCTGTTTTTGAAAGAAACAACCCGATTCAACCAGATGTTATCTCTTAAACATTGCATCAGGTTGTTTTTCCCAAAGGAAAATGGTGGATTATATTATTACTCTTTGGCGGCTCCATACTTCCAATCCCGTTTTAGCTTTTAGATCGGACAAGCTAAGACAATACAGGCGATGCTGAAAGAGGTGCCAGAGATTTTGGCTTTTATACCATGGCAAAGAACAAGACCTTCGTCCGAAGCAATCGAATGATAATGGTTCCTGTCTGCTCTTTGGCTGTGGAAAACAATTATGAAGGAGTCGGGAAAATGAAGCGTTTAAAAATTATCAGAATGCTTTTGTCTGCTGCCATCCTGGTTAGTCTCGTGTCATGCTCGGGATATGTCCCTCATCTCAAATCTGCCGAAAAACAGGTGGGTAAAACATTCATGGATGGAGAAACACTTGTTTATAATTCTGACCTCTACGACATGACCATTGTCGGCTTCAAGGGTGGTTTTAAATTTATCTATGAGCCGCAGAAGCCCCTCACGCTACAAGAGGCTGCTGATCAATACGCCCTCAATTATGTTATCAATGGATCCTATTTCGAGGACTCCCGGGTTCATGCGGGATGGCTTTCCGCCTTTGGAACTCATTACACTCCCTTGAAGGATGACCGTCAGCTCAGCCATATGGTCGTTCTGGATACCAGCGTTGGATATATTGACTTCCCCGGTCTTGATCTGTGGGACTCAAGCATGACCAGCCAAACCAGTCTGGAGTTTCAGGCCGGCCCTCTGGTAATTGACGCCAATTCGGTTGACACGCTTTCTATTAATACATCAATAAACGGGAAGAGCTCACACCTCAGAACCTTCCTGGCCTATACAGCGGAAGATGGCATGAAATATTTTATCATCACCAGGCAGACAGGACCCCTTGATAAAATGGCAGAACACCTTTTGTCCCTGCCCGTGTTTAAGGGGAAGACACTCTCGCTAATAAATCTTGATGGAGGTTCTTCAACAGCCCTCTACTCACGGAAGCATCCCGAAATGAATTTCAACGTGAACCGACCCCTCCCCATACTGCTAGGCATTCGATGAGCTCAACTTTTTTAATTTTTACTTTTTAAGTATTACTTAAAAACCCCTTGACCCTCACCCAGCGTCATAGCCTATAATAGGCGGTGATAAAGGACAGGCGATATTAGAATGAGTAAACGATATAGTGTAAAGAAAGTGGCAGAGCTCTCCGGGATTACTGTTCGGGCCCTGCATCATTACGACGAAATCGGACTGCTCAAGCCAGCCATGCGTTCGGAGAAAAAGTACCGCTACTATGATGAAAGTAATTTGCTGCGTCTACAGCAAATTCTCTTTTACCGGGAGCTGGATTTTACCCTGGCGCAAACCAAAGCCATTCTTGATGATCCTGAATTTGACTTTGTCAAGGCTCTCCAGGCGCATCGAGCTCTGCTTGTCCAAAGACACAAACAAATGGGCAATCTGATTCAAACTGTGGATCAGACCCTGGAAAAATTTAAAGGAGACCAGCCAATGGTCCTTCAAGACAAAGACCTTTATCAAGGTTTTGATCAGGAGAAAATCGATCGCTGGAATAAAGAGGTTGATGAAAAATATGACCCTGAGAAAGTGGCAGAGTCCCGACGCAATGTCGGAAAAATGTCAAAACAGCAGTTCAAGGAGGTTCAAAAGCAGGGCGAAAGAGTGACACGGGCCATTTCAGAAGCAATGGATAAGGGGGCCGGCTCGCCAGAGATTCAGGAGCTCATTAAGCAACATCATGCCTGGATTGAAAATTTTTATAACTGTCCAGCTGACATGTATAAAGGCCTGGGACAACTCTATGTTGAGAATCCCGAGTTTACTGCCTATTATGAGAAAATTAAACCCGGCCTGGCAGCCTTTATGTGCCAGGCCATGGGTTACTTTGCCGATACATCCTTGAAGGCAAAAGGCTAGAGACCGTATGCAGCAGGCGTAAAAAAAGAACCATAGGTCGCCAGCAAATATTCCAGCGCGTCACCTTCCTTGTCAGGGACAGCAGACAATGATAATGCAACACTATCCAGCCAAACTTTTTCAGCAGTTTTTATCTGAACCCGGCCATTGTTCTGGGCTGATAAAATTGCTTCATAAGCAGCTTGTACAGCGGCTTTCGTTTGCAGATATCCCCCCGTTTGTTTGACGATTTCGGAGGCGATATGAATTACGGTTTTCGGCTCTAGAATAAGGGCTTCAGGACTATAGGGCAAATCGCTGTCCACCATCAGGTTTCTGAAGGCCAGTGGGTTTGACTTTGAAGCCGTGTTGAAGAGCCGGCAATCATAGGCCAGCAATTCCATAAAGGCTTCAGGCGCAGATCCGCTGAGCAGGTTGATGTTCTGGACAGATTCATTACTCCAGAGGTCTGCGGCTGCTCCGGCGATATTTCCCAGGGGGCTGAAATGGGCACAACATGACGAACGCCCCTCCATACTGATTGGAACCCCTGCGATTGCCTTGATAATGGGACCTTCATAGGCGCAATCTTTTGATGGACCTACTGCACCATGTTCAAAAGCAGCCAGGCTACGCGGGGCTGAAGCCGCCCGATCCAGGGCAGCCAGGCTTGAAGGAAGCATTCCCTGCCCTGCCAGCTGCATGGCTGTATTGGAAAAACCGCAGGCGGTGTCCCCTCCAGCAATGATCTTGTATTCATCAGCAATAGCTGTTATTTGACCCCATAACCAGCCAACATCCCGATAAGCCAAAATTCCCAGACTACCGATGATTCCAGTTAAATCCGCATAGAGCAAGGCTTGATCGTGGACTTCTTTGCCACCCACAGATTCGATGGACAGGATGTCTGCACCGGCTTGAGCAGAGAGCCTGAAGGCTTCTAATGTTTTAGCACAGCTTTCTCCCGTTCTGAGCAGAGGTGGCTGGTCCGTATCACGAAGATCAACAACGGTGACACGCAGGGCGTTTGGAATGCCAGTTGCTGCATAGAGCTCATCGAGATGTTGCTTGATGAGACAGGTTATTTCTGCACCCCATTCAGGATTCATTGACATGTCGGGTAATTGCTCAAACTCAATCACTAACCCAGGAACCTGCAACACCGTTGATCGCTTGATCACGGCCTCACAGATTTCATGATAATGTGATATTACCGATTGCCAATTCGCCTCATTTATGAGCAGGGTGGGCAGGGTGAAATTAATTTCCGGGAAAACTTGTCCCGCACCGATGACCAGACCATTTCCACACGAGACGGTATGGGGAGAAATTCCAAAGACAAGCTCATCAGGGTTGCTTATGGATAGAGACTTATATGTTTTCACTTGTTTCGCCTCCTCAGTCCAACCTTAAAGATTTAGCAAAACTGTGGGGATCTCGAAAATACCCATCAGCCCCAATTTCCTGGCAAAAGGACTGTGAAACGGGAGCGCCACCGATGTAAACTCTGGTTTCAGGGTTATGTTTTTTGAGTGTTTCAGTTACTTCACCCATATTCAACATGGTTGTTGTGAGAAGAGCACTTAAACCAACAATAGCATCAGAATGGGAAGAGATAGCGTTTAAAAATGCTTCACTGCTCACATTGGTACCTAGGTCGATGACCTCCCACCCATCCCCCTTGAGAATCATTTTGACGAGATTTTTACCGATATCGTGAAGATCTCCCTGTACCGTACCCAGCACGAGCGTACCTGTAGATTTAATTTCTCCAGATGCAAAGTAGGGTTTGAGATGCTCCATGGCAGCATTCATGGCCTGCGCTGATATGAGCATATTGGCGATAAAGGCTTCACCCCGTGAAAATTTTTCGCCAATGATACTCATGCCTGGCAACAAGCCATCATTCAAGATGGCCTGGGGTGTAATACCTTGTTCAAGTGCTCGAAAGGCAAGTTCAGAGGCTCCATCCTGACCAAGCATATCAGCGGGCAGCGGTGTGTTTTTGTTGATTTTCCCAAGGGCGACCACCTGGGTGAGTTGTGCTAAAATATCATGAATCATCATCTTCTTGCCCCTACGGATTATTTAAATATTTATCTCGAGCTGAAATCATGGCGAAATAATTTTCGTCTGGGATATAGTCAGGGATACTGTTCCCAGACCCGAGGGCATAACCCCCTTTTACCATCCCTTTTTCTAATATTTGGAGGGATCTTGCCTGAATTAAGTCCAGGGGTTTTCTGGCCAGAAAATCCATATCAATTCCGCCCAGTATGGCGATTTTGTCACCCCATAAGGAGTAGGCAGTCTCAACAGGAGTAATTTGATCTTCAAAGGAATGCTTGGCGTCAAAGTTCATATCATGAATCACATCATCCATGACGTCTCTCAACTGACCGCAGGAATGAAGGATTGCGAACTTTCCGGAATTATGGATGGTTGCCACCATTTTTTTGTGCCACGGAAAAATCCACCGGCGAAGCATTTCGGGTGAAAACATGGTCTGGTTTTTGAAACCCCAATCATCATTGATAATGCAGGCGCCGACAGTATCAATTGCAGCGACTATTTCATAGAAGCGCAGAAGTCGGCTCCCGATGGCATCAAAGATGTCAGTGGTCAAACCCTCATCAAGAAGGGTCATCAGGCTCAAGGTTTCAAAGCCCACCAGATCAATGGCGTTTTCTAACAAGCCCCCGTTCCCGCTGGCAATCAATTTCATCCCGGCAGGCAGTTCATCCTTTAAGTCATAGTAGAGATCATAATCCCCAATATTTGGATCAGGCCAGGCATATTTCTCAAAACCAAGCCTGTCGGTGATCATGCTACCGGCATTCAGGGACTTGCTTTTTTGTTCCTCGATGACACCCTTGGGAAAACTCAGGGTGTTGGTTCGGAAGCCTGAAACGGTTGCATAGTCATAGCCAGCCGCGTGGAATGCCTTTAAAATTCTGCGGAGAGGACCCAGCCTGGACGACGGGTCCTCGCTGGCTTCACCAGAAAGCACGCCTAAAAGTCTATCATTCAGGCCAAATTCAAAAAGTGTGGGTCTTGAAGGGATTTGCCTGGATAAAACTTGAATCATATTCGCAAAATCAGGCTCATGCTTTGTTGGCATAAAAACAGCTCCTTTTTCATCGAACGGTGGTTCTTGAGAACAATATATGAAATAGCCAATAAGTTTGCGTCTTCCCGATATGCGATTAGTTACGTTATTTTGACAATTATAATTTAATAATCAAAACAGCGTAGTATATTTAAACATGAAATCATCGTGATTCTTGAGGTGGATTATCTATGAAGATTCAAGCAGAGAAGATTATTTTTCCTGCCCAGAGTGCCTTTAAGCTCATCAAATATTCTGTTCCGTATTTCAACATGGGCTTCCATCATCACCCGGAATATGAATTGGTCTATATCACTCATGGCTCCGGAGTTCGAAACATTGGTAATTCTGTTCACAAATATCAGGCAGGCGATATGGTTTTTCTTGGACCCGATCTGGCTCATGTCTGGCTGAGCTCTCAGGAAAATCGTAAAAAAAAATCCCGGCGAGAGGCTGAAGCTATCGTCCTTCAGTTCTCAACGGATCTTCTCCGCTCATTGATTAATACCCCGGAGTTTTTTGAAATAAAGAATCTTTTCAGTCGGGCACCTTTTGGAATTCAGGTTGGAGAGCAAGCGGCCATTATGATTGGTCGAATGATGAGGAAGATGCTTTCCGTTGGGGGTGTTGATCGTGTGCAGGGTTTGATCAAGATTTTGGACATCATCTCCAGGGACGAGCAACAAGCCCTGCTTAACGACTCTGGCTTATTGCCCCCCAAAAACAAATCGGATGGACGCATTAATTCTGTTCACCAATTTGTAGTATCGTGCTATGCCCGGAATATTAGTAGTCGTGATGGCGCTCGAGTGGCAAAGATGGAGCATTCAGCCTTTTGTCGGCTTTTTAAGGCAAAGACCAAAAAAACCTTCACCCAGGTTCTCAATGAAAAAAGAATCGACCAGGCCTGTCAGCGATTACTGGGAACCCAGCTTTCAGTGACACAGATTGCCTATGAGGTGGGCTATAGCAACCTCGGACACTTTTACAAGCAGTTCAAAAATATCATGGGAACGACCCCCGTGAAATTCAAAAGCCAGAAGAACGGCTTTTAATAAAAGACATGCTTTTTGGTGACATGTTTTATCCTGATTTAACGCGCCCCAGAATTGATAAACTCCTTGTCATTATTTTGACTGGATTGTATCATACTGGCCGTTAAAAAGAGGGGAAAAACGTTGAACGATTGGCCGAAGGCCAATAGACAGAATATCCCCTCAAAAACCCAAATTATGGAAAAGAAATAAAGGGATAAATCTTGGCTCAGATATTCCCCAAATGGACGAATAAAGCTCCCCTGTATTCCGCAGTTGGCGCCGGCTTAAGCCTGATTGTTGTTGTGGGTTTGGTCTGGTATTATGCTTCCCCGTGGTACACAGATGTTGGTTATCGTCCAATACAGCCCGTCCCCTATAGCCACAAAGTGCATGTACGGGACCTCGGATTAGATTGTCGATTCTGTCACACTGGTGTGGAGATTTCTCCTGTTGCTGGTATCCCTCCCACAAAAACCTGTATGAATTGTCACAACATGATTCTGCCTGAAAGCGATAGGCTGGCACCTATTCGTGAAAGCTTTAAAAATGGCACGCCCATGCAGTGGATCCGGGTTCACAAATCTCCTGATTATGTCTACTTTGACCACTCCGCCCATATCACTGCAGGCGTGGGATGTTCCAGTTGTCATGGCAATATTGCTGAAATGGACGTGGTCGCTCAATTCAAACCTTTAAGCATGGGCTGGTGTATTACCTGTCATCGCAATCCGGATGATTTTTTAAGACCAGCCAGCGAAATAACCAACATGACCTGGACGCCACCGGCAAACCAGGCTGAATTTGCCGCCAAACAGAAGGAGCTCTTGGATATCAAGGCTCCTGTCACTGACTGTACAGGATGTCATAGATGAGTAATGCAATAAAGTCCAGTGCCCAGGGTAAGGCTTACTGGCGCAGCCTGGATCATCTCGCCGATACACCAGAATTCAAGGAATTGGTCGAGAAAGAATTTCCAGAAGGCGCTGATGAACTGAAAAACCCTGTTTCTCGGAGAAAATTTTTAAGTTTGATGGGTGCCTCCATGGCTCTGGCCGGTTTAACCAGCTGCCGCCGGCCCGTTGAAAAAATCATACCTTATGTCATTAAGCCAGAAGAGATCATTCCTGGAAAACCACTGTATTATGCCACCAACATGCCTTTTGGGACGGAATCCTTTGGTTTGTTGGTTGAAAGTCATGAAGGCCGGCCCACCAAGATAGAGGGCAATAAAAATCACCCTGCCTCAGGTGGATCCTCCAATGTCTTTATGCAGGCTGAAATGCTTAACCTCTATGATCCGGACCGCTCTCAGGTGGTTCTGCATCAGGGCAAAAATTCCAGCTGGCAGGCCTATCGGGCAGCCTGGGAAAAACTGGCAACTCAGTATGCCGAAAATGGCGGAGAAGGATTAGCCGTTCTCACAGAAAGTTTTGCCTCTCCCACCATGATGCGGCTCAGTCAAGCCTTTATGAAAAAATTCCCGCAGGCACGTTGGGTCACCTATGACAGTGTCAGCGATGAGAATATTTTTAGCGGTGTTCAAGCCGCAACAGGTAGCCTGGCCCAGCCGAGATACAATTTTAAATCAGCCAATGTCGTGCTGGCTCTGGACTCAGATTTTCTACAACTGGACAGCAATGATATCCCCCATGCTCGTGACTTTGCATCCCGGCGCAAAGTTCGATCTGAAAAAGACAGTATGAATCGCCTCTATGTGGCTGAGGGAACCTTTACCATTACTGGTGGAATGGCCGATCATCGTCTCCGCGTTCAAAGTGGACAGGTCGGCATGTTTGCTGCAGCCCTGGCCCATGAACTCGGTGCACAGGGGCTCGATATCAGCGCTCCCCGTGTCAACTCGGAATTTGATAAAAAGTGGATTAGCGCTGTTGCCAAAGACCTGATTGCCAACCAGGGCAAGTCGCTGGTGTTGGCAGGACGTCGCCAACCTGCTGAAGTGCACACACTGATTGCTCTAATTAATGAAGTATTAAGCAATACCAACAAAACCGTAAGCTATACGTCAAATCCTGACCTGCAGGTTTCCAACCTGAAGGCTTTTGTTGAGCTGAGCCAGGCCATGAATGCTGGCCAGGTGGAGTCGCTGATTATTCTGGGAGGGAATCCCGTTTATCAGTCTCCTGCTGATGTAGATTTCTTAGCCGGTCTTGAAAAAGTCAATTATTCGGTTCATCTCTCGTCACACGTGGATGAAACCTCTGCCCATACGACCTGGCATATTCCAGAAGCACACTTTCTGGAAAGCTGGGGAGACGTCTCCGGTTATGGTGGTGTTGGAATCATACAGCCCCTCATTGCTCCGCTGTTTGACGGAAAAAGTAATATTGATGTTCTGGCTGACCTGGTCGCTGATGAAGAGGTCCTGGCCTATGGTGAGGTTCAAGAGACCTGGAAGGGCATCCTCGGTTCGGGAAACTTCGACAAGACCTGGCGCAAAGTCGTTCATGACGGTTTTCTGGCCATCAGTAGAGAAACCTCAGTATCTATGAATAAAGCCCGCGCTCAAGGGGTGGTCTCCATGAGCAGATACGATGCACCCTCTGCTTCACCAGGGAATCTGGAAGTCATTTTTACTGCCTCCTTCTCCAACTATGATGGTCGTTATGCCAACAATGGCTGGATGCAGGAACTGCCTGACCCCGTGACCAAAGTAACCTGGGACAATCTGGCACTGATTTCAGCGAATACCGCCAAAAGCCTTGGTGTAAAAAATGAAGATCGCCTGAAAGTTTCACATGGAGGTGTCCATGTGGTTTTGCCGGTTTGGATACAGCCCGGTATGGCTGATAATACCCTGGCCCTGGAGTTGGGTTATGGCCGGAACATAGGCCGGGTTTCCACAGGCGTTGGCTCCAACGTGAGTGTCCTGCGAGCGGCTTCCGGAATGAGCATTGCCAACGGTTTTATGGCAGAAAAAGCATTTGGAACCCATACCCTGGCCTGCGTTCAGGATCATCATGGTTTTGACGAGGAAAAACTGGCTGCCGATGCCATTCAGAAACGCTTACCGACCATCGTTCGTGAAAGCACCCTCGCTGACTATAAAAAGAATCCATCATTTGCCATGGCCCTGGCCGAAAAAGAAGAGCTCAAGTCCATGTGGAAAGAGCACGAATATTCGGAAGGGAATCAATGGGGCATGGCTATTGACCTGACCAGTTGCACGGGCTGTAGTGCCTGTACCATCGCCTGTCAAAGTGAAAACAATATTCCCATCATTGGCAAGGATGAAGTCAGCAACGGTCGAGACATGAGCTGGATTCGTTTGGATCGCTACTACACGGGAGCTGTTGAAGATCCAGAAATGGTTTTTCAGCCCGTGGCCTGTCAGCATTGCGAGATGGCCCCCTGTGAGCAGGTTTGTCCTGTTGCAGCAACCACCCACAGCGAAGAAGGCCTTAACCAGATGGCTTATAATCGCTGTATTGGTACACGCTATTGTTCAAACAACTGCCCCTATAAAGTCCGTCGTTATAACTTTTTTAACTATGCCAAAGATGCACCGGAAATTGTCCAGATGGCCATGAACCCGGATGTAACCATCCGCTTTCGTGGTGTCATGGAGAAATGCACTTTTTGTGTACAACGGATTGATGTTGCTCGGATTGACGCCAAAAATGAAGGCAGAGTTCTTGAGGAAGGTGATGTCGTGGTGGCCTGCCAACAAGCCTGTCCCACAGATGCCATCGCATTTGGAAACATTCTTGATCCAAATAGCGAGGTTGCCAGGATGAAAGCACAGAACCGAGATTATTCCTTATTGGGTGAGCTGAACCTGCAACCACGAACCACCTATGGTGCCAAGCTGCGCAATCCGAATCCTGCGTTGGAATCTCAGCATGCCACTTCTGAGCATACGGCCTAGGTCTTGAAACAATGAAATTATATGGAACGCTAACGTGAGCATATTAAACAAACATCCCCAACGAGATTCCGCTGCCACTGAAGCAATCGGGGGCCAGGAGCTGCTGGTTACCGGCGGTCATAGCTTTAGCACCCTGACTGACAAAGTCAGTGGCATTGTAGAAACGAAAACACCGCCCAAATGGTATCTGCTGTTTGTCATGGCAGTATCAGGCATGATGGTTCTGTTGGGATCCATTGGCTGGCTGGTTTGGGAAGGTACTGGAGTGTGGGGTCTCAACAACCCGGTTGGTTGGGGTTGGGCCATTGTAAACTTTGTCTTCTGGGTGGGTATTGGTCATGCCGGAACCTTGATTTCGGCCATTCTGTTTTTATTAAGGCAACAATGGAGAACGGCCATTAACCGCTTTGCTGAAGCCATGACTATTTTTGCCGTGATTTCGGCGCTGGTCTTTCCCGGTATCCATATCGGTCGCGTCTGGCTGGCCTATTATATGTTTCCAGTCCCGAACCAGATGTTGGTCTGGCCTAATTTTAGAAGCCCCTTGCTCTGGGATATCTTTGCCGTTGGAACCTATTTCACCGTTTCCACCCTCTTCTGGTATGTTGGTCTGATTCCTGACCTGGCAACTCTGAGAGATCGCGCCACCAAAGTGCGCAAAAAGGTATTGGGTTTCTTTGCTTTAGGCTGGAGAGGCGGAAATCGTCAATGGCAGCATTATGAGAAGGCCTATCTCATGCTGGCCGGACTGGCAACACCCCTCGTATTATCCGTTCACTCCGTGGTGGCAACAGACTTTGCTACCAGTATGGTACCGGGCTGGCATACGACGATTTTCCCGCCCTACTTTGTCGCAGGCGCTGTATTCTCTGGTTTTGGCATGGTGATGACCCTGGCCATTATTGCCAGAAAAATCTATGGACTGGAAGACATTATCACCATTAATCACCTTGAAAAAATGAATAAAATCATTCTGGTGACAGGATCCATGGTGGGTTATGCCTATATGACAGAATTCTTTATTGCCTGGTATTCGGGCAATGATTTCGAAGTCTTTGCTTTTGTTAATCGCGCTTTTGGACCATATGCCTGGGCCTATTGGATCATGTTCTTGTGTAATGTGATCACGCCTCAGATTTTTTGGTTCAAAAAACTGAGACGGAGCATCCCGGTCATGTTTGTCGCTTCCATCTTTGTCAATATTGGTATGTGGTTTGAGCGTTTTGTTATTACCGTAACCTCTCTCTCACGTGATTATCTCCCCTCCAGCTGGGATTACTATTCACCCTCTATCTGGGATATTCTCACTTTTGTCGGCAGCTTTGGTCTCTTTTTCACCTTCTTTCTGCTGTTCCTAAGATTTCTGCCCATGGTGGCGCTCTCTGAAGTGAAAGGTGTTTTGCCGGAAGCTGACCCCCATCATTATCATCATCACAAGGGAGGTGCCAAATGAACCAAACATTAGGTGCCCTCGCCCGCTTTGCAAATCCGGCTGAACTCATTGAGGCGGCCCAAAAAATTCGCGACGCTGGCTATAAGAAATTCGATTGTCATTCACCCTTTCCCATCCATGGTATGGATGATGCCATGGGTCTGAAACGCTCTCCGCTTGGTTTTATAGTAGGCGCGGCCACGCTCACCGGTGCCACGGTGGGAATGTCGCTTCAATACTGGGTGGCTGCTGTGGATTACCCCCTGGTGATATCCGGCAAACCCTTTTTCAGCTGGCAGGCCTTTATTATTGTCACGTTCGCACTCTTTGTGTTGTTTGGTGCTTTTGGTGCTGTTTTTGGCATGCTCCACTTGAATCGTCTGCCGCGCTTGCATCATCCTGTCTTTTATTCAGACAAGTTTGCAAAGGTCACAGACGACGCCTTCTATGTGAGCATTGAAGCAGAAGACGAGCTTTTCGATGAGCAGAAAATCCAAAACTTCCTGAGCTCGATTGGTGGTAGCGATATTGAGCTGGTCGCAGGCGAGTAAGGAGCTGATGATGAAAAAACAACTGACTCAAATCATTGTCCTTGCCGGAGCGATTTTTCTAATCGCCACTTGTGGTCGTGGAAACTTCTCAGAGAAACCACCGATTCACCTAAATCCTAATATGGATTCACAGGCCAAGTATAAGGCTCAATCAAAAAGTAATTTCTTTGTGGATAGTGCCACGATGCGCACACCAGTTGAGGGAACCGTTGCTCGTGGTCAGCTCCGGGAAGATGATGCCTATTACCATGGAAAAGATGCATCCGGTGAATTTATCACCTCTGCACCCATGGCTTTTTCCACAGAGATGGTTACGCGTGGAGAGGAAAGGTTCAAAATTTACTGTGCCGCATGTCATGGAATGAACGCTGACGGCAAGGGTAAAATTCTGTTTTACAAATACCCCATACCTCCAGCCAATTTTTATGATGAACGCATTAAGAAGCTTAGCGATGGCCACATGTTCAATGCCATCACCGCAGGCTGGCTGAATATGCCGTCACTAAAAGCACAAGTTTCAGTGGAAGATCGGTGGGCGATTATCAGCTACATTCGATCACTGCAAAAGAATTAAAAGGTCCTGAGCGCACTATGAAATTTGACAATAAAACCTATATGTT
>JAIPGJ010000044.1 GCA_021736185.1 Fidelibacterota bacterium
ACCAAGATCTGGTTGAGCGAGAACAAGGATAGTTGGTCCAAGGGTCATGGCAACCGGAGTCATCAGTTCTTTAATTGTGGAGAGGCGCCTTTTATGATCTGCAAAATATTTGGCCAAGGCCAGAAGCAGAATTACTTTCATGAATTCTGATGGCTGGAATCCAATACTGCCTATAACTATCCACCGGCTTACTGCCCCTCCGCTTTTCATCAGAATTGGGACAATCAATAGCAGAATCCCAAAACCATAGGCTGGATAGGTTAAATTATGAATGACCTTTCTCGGGGTGAAAAATGCGACCATGAAGAATATGAGTCCAATCACAGTCCAGATGCTCTGTCGGACAAAATATCCAGCGCTGGATTCGTGTTGTGCTTCAATACTATAAATAGCCACTAAGCCACTGGCTGATAGCAAGAGGACGAACAAGAGGGTGCTCCACTCAAGCTCTTTTAGCTTCATGATGATATAGCTTCTCAGATTCATAAAGGCCGTTTCGCAATACTAAGCAATATTTTGCCCATCAGAGGCGCAGCTTTGCCTCCTCCTCCGCCCCCATTTTCAAGTAACACTGCCCAGGAGTAAGGGTAGCGTTCATCCAGACTGAAACCGATAAACCAGGCATGATCTTCACCATGTGGATTCTGAGCGGTTCCCGTTTTTCCGTAGATGTCCCAAGCCTTTTGACGCGCAGCCTTGGCCGTGCCATTTTGACCATTTACCACATCAAACATGGCCTGGTGAATGAAGTCCCAGGATTCTTTGGAGGCAGTTACTCTATTGTTTGATTGGGATTTATTCTCAGTGATAAGTTTTCCGTTTTTTGAAACGACCTGATTAACAAAGTGGGGTTGAAACTGAGTTCCACGTTGGGCGATCATTCCCGCAAATTGTGCCAACTGAAGTGGTGTTACCAGAACGTCACCCTGCCCCACGACAATATTTAAAAGATTACCCTTGGTCCATTGATTTTGACCATACTTACGATTCATATATTTAGTGTCTGGTACCAAGCCCTTGTTTTCGCCTGGAATATCTATATTTGCGCGTTGGCCGAATCCGAATTCACGAGCCAGATGCGCCCACTCCTCCAATCCAATATCCTGAATGAGATTGTAGAAGTATACATTACATGATTGTTGAAGGGCATCATGGAGATTCATTTTTCCGTGACCGTATTTTTTCCAACATCCGAATGAACGATTCCCCAGACGATAGCTTCCACGACATATATACGTACGCTCGGTTGAATTTTTTAGATTCTCGAGTGAATATAGTGCAGCTATAGGCTTAATGGTTGATCCTGCGGGATAGAGACCCTGCACTCCCCTGTCATACAGCGGTTTACGAGGGTCCTGCATTAAATCATCCCAATCCTTGGAAGATATTCTTCCAGAGAGCATTTCCAGATCATAACCTGGTCGGCTTGCATAGGCAATTATTTCACCCGTCGTATGATTCAGAATAACCACGGATCCAGAAGAATCGGCCAAAGCCTGCTCCACAGATTTTTGGATATACGAATCAATACTTAAAATAAGATCATGACCAGGAATGGGGTTAATGGGAGCTCGATCCTGGGTTTCTCCGATTTCCTGACCGAGAGCATTTACCTCAATATATCTAAAACCTCTGCGTCCATGCAAATCTGATTCATAGAACTTTTCGAGACCCTTCCAACCCACCTGATCTCCAGGTTGGTAATCTGAATCTTCCTTAAATCGATTCAAATCATCGCGGTTAATCTCTCGCGTATAGCCCAGTGCGTGTGACAAATCCAGATCCGAAACATAATTTCTTATGGGTTCAATGCTATAGGTCACACCAATGAGCTCCAGGCGATGTTCCTGCAAATGTGAAATCTTCTCAAATGGGACCCGGCTGAAAACTTTTGCAGGAGCAAATGAACCTCGACGATTTTTAGCTATTCGTCGATCGATCTCCTCCACAGAAATATCCATTACACTGGATAATCGTTCCAGAGATTCGGGTTTATCTTTGACTTCGATGGGGATGACTGATATGGTATAGCTCGGTGCGTTATCGACGATAATAATGCCATCACGATCATAGATGACTCCGCGGGATGCCAAAACGGGGACAGCCCGAATATGGTTAGCGGTTGCTTTCTCTGCATATTTCTCGTGAAAAACGATCATTAAATAGTAATAACGACCGATAAGTATCAAGAAAAGAAGTGCGAGAAGACCGTGAACCAGGAGTGCTCTCCAGCCCTCGACGATATTCCGGCCCTGAAGCATTACTCAGCTCCGACTCGAAGCACTATGAACAAACCGCTGAGCACAGCCAGTGTATAGAGTGTCCTGGGTAATAGTATGAGGAAAACAATATTTCCGGTTGCAAACTGGGAGTCCTGGAGAGTGATCATGACGGTAAGTATGAAAAATACCAGCAGAAAACCGGTATATAGCAGGTATTGCACGATTACCGGAATTCTTACAATACGACCATGAAATATCCCTGACAAATAACCAACTGTAGAAAGTGCCAGTGCTGTTATGCCCATCATATGCGTACCAGTCAAAGCATCACTAATAAAGCCAAGCAGGAATCCCAACCATATGGCGTGTAATTGACTATGGGTCAATCCAAGATAAATAATAAATATGACTAGAAAGCTAGGCGTACGACCATATATGCTGAATATGTCGCCTAACATCCACTGGAAGATTAAAACCATGAGACCAAGCAAGCTATATTTAATGATATCGAACATCTTACTTCAGGATAAATACTTCTTCTAAACGATTAAAGTCGGATGCCAGATCAACACGAACTGTTTTTACATAATCCTCAACTACCGGAGAAATTGCAGATACCCAGCCGACAAAAATATTTTCAGGGAAAATATCACTGAAGCCAGATGTTAATACTGAATCACCGGCTATGACTTCTGCATTTTTCGGCACATCCTGGATAACATAACCTGTTTTCAAAGTATAGCTGAGAATGCCAACATCTCTTGAGCGCATCTCCCTGACAGAAACTCGAAAATTCTTATCATTTACTAGCTGTACAAGTGCTGTATGGGGGGAGATTGCTACCACTTTACCCACCAGTTGAGCCTGGGAATCCACCACACCGGATAAAAGTGTGACACCATCCTCTGAACCTTGATCCACCGTGAGGCTATTCATGGTTTGACTTCCAATATCTGATAGCACATTCGCAGGTATGACATCAAATTGCTTTTCATTCTTAAATCCAAGCATTTTACGAAGTCGTTGGTTTTCATTAAGCAGTGTGCGGGATTTGTTGAGCTCAATCTGGGCTTTAATGTGCCGCTGTTGTAATTCCCGATAATCTTTTTCAATAGTGAATATGGTTTCAATCCATTTAATGGGAACATACAGATAGGCTGAGGATTCGAGAACAATTCCACGAACCCTGACCATTAATGGCGTCGCGTTGGAGCCTATAATCAGAAGAGATAGCCCCACTGCAGTGACCAGATTAATCAGAGATTTATATCGGGAAACCGATGGTGCTGTTGAAGCCAAGATTTAACCTATAACGCTGGTAATAAAATCAATAAAGAACATCCTCAAATCGTTCGATGCTATCAAGGACTTTGCCGGTTCCCTGAACGATAGAAAGGAGAGGATATTCTGCAACATTCACAGGGAGATCAACTTCCAGCCGCATTCTTTTATCAAAACCCTGCAGCAGTGCACCCCCACCGGTCAAGATGATACCCCTGTCAAGCAGATCAGAACTCAATTCGGGTGGAGTTCTTTCCAAACACATTTTTACTGCATCCACGATGAGGTCGATGGTATCTCTCAGGGCATCCCTGATTTCTGAAGATGAAACTTCAATGGTTTTTGGAATACCCGCGATCATGTTACGACCTTTGACAGATAGCTTATAATCAGTGCCTTGAAGTGCTGAGCCCACATTGCATTTTATACTTTCAGCAGTTCGCTCACCAATGAGAAGGTTGTGATCTCGTTTGAAATGTTGAATAATTGCTTCATCCATCTCATCTCCGGCTACGCGAAGAGATTCTTTGGTGACAATCCCATTCAATGCAATAATGGCAATTTCAGTGGTTCCGCCACCAATATCTACAATCATGTTTCCAACGGGTTCGCTGATATCAATGCCAATACCGATTGCGGCGGCCACAGGTTCTTCAATGAGGTAGACTTCACGGGCATTGCGACGCTCTGCTGACTCTTTCACAGCACGTTTTTCCACTTCAGTTATCCCTGAGGGGACACAAATAATCATGCGTGGACGGGCTAGTTTTGATATTGGCAGCTTGTTAAGGAAACCTTGCAGCATACTGTCGGCCATTTCAAAATCAGCAATAACCCCATCGCGCAGAGGGCGAATGGTTTCAATTTCCTGATGAACCTTGCCTACCATGCGCTTCGCTTCGTTCCCTACAGCGATGACTTTCCCTGAGGATTTAGACTTTGCAACGATTGAGGGCTCGTTTAGAACGATACCCTGACCGCGAACGTAGATAAGTGTGTTAGCTGTTCCCAGATCAACTGCAATGTCTACGCCCATCCAGTTTCGGAAATTTGAAAATTTTGTGGCCATCTACCCTCTCGTGCCTGAAAAGTGCTCTCAGGTCTTTGAAAACAATACTTTATCTACAGCCCTACATTCACGTTTTTTGGGGCGGTGCAAAATCTATTAATATTTTAACGAATAGCACTCATTAAATGGCTGGTTAAGTCTTTATTTTAGGGGCTTTGAATGGAGTTAGTAAAGTTCTTTGTTCCCCAAATGGTCTATTCAAAATGAATGCTAATTAGTATCTGAATCGCCAATCACCCTGTTCAAGATATGATTGATCGAGCCTGAAATCTCCAAAGCCTGTTTCATCCCTGAAAACGAATTGCTTGCCGATATGATAATATTCCCACACCTGATAGGGTTTTCGATCCAGCTCAAATGGACCCCGCTGAATTTCGTCTGGGGGTCCAAAAAGGATGTAAATCATACCTCGATCTGTCTTCCAACCCTCTTGCACAACTGTGAAGGCTTCAAGCGAGAAAGCCACTCGGCGGTAGTACTCTTCCATGAGTTCATTTTCCATGGTTCCCGGTGTGGGATCCAACGCTTCCCAAAACTGTTTAAATTTTTCAGTTTTTTCTACTTCGGAGCCACTCATCATTTCTTTGATCTGACGATCACTTGCAAGATAAATAAGTTGCTTAACCGCTTCATCCATATTCTCAACATCAAAGTTGACACCCCGAATTCTTACTCTGAAATGGGCTTTGGTGTTTGCCCTGTTTCCCTTTGCATCTTCCGCTGTGACAAAAAGAGTATAGTTGGAATAACGCATATCAGTGAGTGGAATTACGAAATTCAACAGGGAATCGATTGGTGCTGAATGATCAATCAAGATTGTCTCATTCACCTTGCTCTCACTCTTCACCTTCAATTCATATTTAATCTTGAATGGATAATTGTCTCCAAGCAGTCGTACTTTGAATCTCAGTGTATCAATAATTTCATAAAAAGATTCATTCATGAGGAGTTTGGAATTATTGGCCGTACCGTTGTCCATGATGATGATATTTCCCAGGGACAAGGCACCAGCATACATCTTGGATTGGTCCACTTTATCACTAAGCACATGTGATTTTTTTGTATACAGGTCTGTTACGCGGACATTGATGGTCAATTCTGAGGCCGGAACCTTGAAAGTTTTTACCGCCATAATGGTATTGGTGCTATTGCGTGATTCCTTATACTCAGAAACGCGTAATGTATCTTTCCAGATTTCTCCGGCAATCCGTTCATTATCCTTGTCAGCAAGATTCACGGCAACCTCATACCTGGCCAGGTACGTATCTCCTGAGCGAGTAAATTGTAATTCTGTATACGGAATTTTAACATGAACCGATATCTGGATATTTTCTTTATCTGCCAGGGGTTCAGTGAGACCGATAAATGAGAAATCAGGAAGCGTGAGATCATCCACGCGATTCACATTTTGATCTGCACACCCATTTAGAAGTATAATGATGCTAAGAAGTAGTACTACTCTGTTTAATATAATTTTTTCCACTTTATCCTCGTTAATCCAAGATTGGTGCCAACCCAAATATAGCCATCTTTTGTTGTCAAATCAGTGACAAAATCACTTATCAAGCCATCACTCATGGTGTAATGACGCCATGATAGTGATTTGGAATCGAAGCTATATAACCCGATATCGCTTCCAACCCAGACTCTATTACCCACCACAGTCAACCCTCGGGGTTTGAAGGGGGCATTCGGAGCGAGAAAAAATACTCCTTTCTCTGTGAGGAGATCAAGCCCCATGAGCCCCCGATGGGTGCTTGCCCATAGCTTATCACCCCTTACTACACTCTCATAAATCGGATCCACAGCCGGGTCTTCTGAAATGGGGAGTAACATCCCGGAGCTATTCACTCTGCCGACAAAGCCCAGTGATGCCTCATCATAAATGTATAATCCATAATAGCTTGATATGTAAAACCTGCCATCTCCGTAGGATACATCAAAAACAGGCCAATCCAGGCCTTCAGGAAAAATCGTTTTTAAAACTAACCCTGATTCGTGAAAGAGAAATGCATTCCGTTCTGTAGCTACCATGAGAGTTCCATCACGTCCAGCCGCTATGGAGTATATGCGATCACTTCTGAGATCATTTTTTGTAATCTTTCGATTCCAACCGGTCTTGTTTTTAGTTCTTGAAAATATGCCATCTCGGGCGGCAATAAAAAGCTCATCACCTGCTGTGGAGATATCAGTAATAAAGGAATAGTCATAAGCTATTTCCTCTATCGCCTCATCATATTTAAAAGACGAACTATCCATATAGGTCAGACCAGCTCGTCCTCCGATCACTAATTGGTGATTAAACATATTTAATGACATGACATCGGGCGATAAAAGTCCATAAGGTAGGCTCACGAATTCACCACCCCGTAGTCGTTGGTGAAAAATGCCCATGCCATAGGTGCTCAGGAAGGTTTCGCCGGGTGCGATAGCTCCTGTTATTGATGAAACTTCTCCCAGCGAGTTTCTGGGATGACCATCCAAATGAAGCTTTCCTTCCGAATCAAATGACCCATTGGCAACGGTTTGTACGGGCAGGGATTCATAAATATCATTGAATGATTCAGAAATTGTGTGAATCCATTCAACATGGTCCCAGTCGAGGTCGAGGTCCGAATTGGCTCCCCAAAGTTCGTAGGTGCCTGATATTTTGGAGAAAAGCACCGAATATTTTTCCTCATTATCTGGTGAAGCTGCCGTGACAACCATGTAGGTGTCCGATATTCCAAGTTCATATTTTCCTGAAAATTTCGGATCATTTGGTAAGGGTACACGTGACATCAAATCGGATAGTTCATCATAAACAAACAGATAATCTGGAGTCACCATCCAGACATCCCTGGTATTGGCGTTCTGCCAGACCAATAAAACAGGATATTGACTTAAACCGTTGCTTCCTGTAATGGGTTCCAGCCATTGTCGTTTGTGGTGGTCGTAAACCAGGACACCGTCTTCAACGGCAAAATAGACATTCCAGGTACTATAGAAGCTATGATTTACGTGTTTGCCAGCAGGGTAACTGACGAATGTACCTCTCTCGTAGACATGTTGAGCTCTGGCTCCCACCATTAATGAGATCATTAGAAATGTGCGAAGCAAGATGGATCCAGAACGATGCATATAAATTCCTGAATGAGTAATTAAGAGTGTAGCAATAGGCTTGCTGAATTATTCAGCGTCACGCAAATAGATGGCCAGAGCTGCATAAGCAAGAATGCCAAAGCCAAAAGAACCTAATGTGGCTACTGCCCATAATATGCGAATAATATTGGAATCAATATCAAAGTATTGACCTATACCTCCACACACTCCTGCTACTTTTCTATCAGAGCGAGACTTGTATAATGTCTTATCGGGAGGAAAGATACTGCCTCGGGAAGGTTTCGAATCATCGGCTTCATCTTTGTTAAAATAAAGATATAAACCCAAACCAATGATGAGAAACGGCCAGAGCACATGTCCCATGAAAATGGTTAAACCAGCAAATAATCCAGCCAGGGGACCTACAACACCAAAAAGCAACAGAATGCCTGCAATGACCATGAGAATTCCCCAGAATCTGTTTGAGTAAGTCTCAGGATTTCTACTGGTTTCTACTTTTACTTCCTCCACTTGATTCACGGGATGTTTGGGTATGATTAACATGGCAATGAGATAAGCCATGATTCCAGTGCCACCAAATATCACCAAAACAACCCACATAAGGCGGATAATTACAGGATCAATATTTAAGTATTCGCCAATACCACCGCAGACGCCTTCAAATACTTTATCCTTATCTGATTTGTATAATCTATTCATGTTTCCCTCCCACTTTTCGATCTATTTCTTGAATCGATCCCTGGACCAGAGGTACAAACCTTACGGGATCTTTTCTTTGCTTTATCATCTTGCCATCTTTTTTTGTACAAATCCACACATATTGTTCAGATTTACCCTCAGGAGCCACCAGGATGCCTCCTTCCTTCAAATATTCAAATAGATGTTCTGGAATCCGCGGTGGGCTAGCCCAAAGAATGATACGATCGTATACAATTCCTCCATTCAATTGTTCCCAGGCACTGGCATGGTGCATCTCAAAATTTGAAATTTGTAATGTGCTCAAGACACGGAGTGAATCGTCTATTAATTCATGGTAGACTTCAATGGCACAAATATGACTGCACATTTTAGACATCAAAGCGGTTGCATATCCGCTCCCGCTCCCAATCTCTAAAATATGAGCGCCCCGTGGGATATCCAGATAGCTTAACATGAGTGCCACGATATACGGTTGACTAATTGTTTGTCCACATTTGATGGGAAGCGGTTGATCTGAGTAGGCATCTTCTGGTTGATGATTTGAGACGAAAAGGTGCCTTGGTATTTCCCTGAAAGCATTCAGAATAGCTGGATTATGAATGCCTCTTCTCATTAATTGATCGGTGACCATTTGCCCACGTAAATCACCCTGGTTCTCATATTCATCGGTCACTACCATGGTGCAATTTAATCCTTTTCCACACCCAAGCATTAACTTATCGAAAAACATTAATTTCAGAGCTTAGCCCTGTTATATTTTGTCATTATTCCACGCTGGGAGCATTGTGAGTCATTTCCATCGAATAAGGGAGATTTTACACATGGATATTGGGAAACAATTGAGACTTGTCAGAGAAGGACATCAGCTGCTTCAAAAAGATATCGCAACCCGCGCTGGTCTGGATAAGAGCTATATTAGCAAACTTGAACGCGGTCTGGCCGATCCAACTTTTTCGACACTGACAAAAATTTCAAAGGCATATAACCTTTCCGTTGCACATCTGCTTAATTATGGATCTGAAGAAACCTTTAGCCTTGATATTGATGCAGCCCTTGACGCATTAAAGACGCTCAAATACAATATGGTTAATGTTGAGATAAACATCAAACCTCTGTAAAAAAAAACAGGCAGTATGCTTTCGCAGAGTGCCTGTTTTCTATTATTTCGGGATCTATCTGTCAAATAACGGTATTGCTGCCACTTATTTCGCGCGGTACTCAAAGGGCAATTCAAAATTTACGGCAACGGGGTATCCATTTTGCATGGCTGGGCTCCATTGAGTATTCATCACGGCTGAAATAGCTGATTTATCAAACATGGTGCCACCACTCCGGGCAACACGGATATTGGAAACGATGCCATTCTTGTCCACATGAAAATTCAGGATGACATTTCCTTCGTTTCCTTCCTGACGATCAAGGAGTGGATAAACGGTATTTTGTTCCAATGATTCAATGCCACCCATTGGCTGAGGTTCACAGCATTTACGATTTGAATTCGGATCTGCCATTAATTGAGTGGTTCCAATCAAAAGAATCAGTGCAGTTAATGTGAGTTTAGTTTTGATCATGATAGTCTCCCTTGTGCAATTTTTAATTTCATTCAACATGGTTTCCTCTTTCACAAACCACGTGCCAATTCCAATTCAATGGCTATATCATATTGTTATTATTATTGATATGGACTAATTCACGATTGTTTTAGCATGAAGAAGAAGCATTTATCTGATATATAGCTATATGGAAATGATATAGATTTGATAGGAATTATTTATAGTTCTTCAAGAATTAGACTCAGGGTTCAATTTGAGGTAAAAATAGTTTGCCCCGCCATTGACGAGATTTATATTCACGCCGCTTTTAAGCCAGCTCTAATGGCAGACAGTGTATGCGAGAGTAGCTCAGTTGGTAGAGCTCCACGTTGCCAACGTGGTTGTCGCCGGTTCGAGTCCGGTCTCTCGCTCAAAAAAAAGAGGCTGATTCTATCAGCCTCTTTTTAATTCATCACTTTTATATCCGAATTATTTTTTTACATCTTCTTTCTCTTTTTCAACAGGCATATAATCTTTTACAATGGCTGCTACCCCGGGGCTATCTGCAATTTTCTCATTGAGTGGGATGGGCTCCAGATAATATGTATTCTTTAATTGCTGAATGAGATCAACATTGGTTTTACGCTCAGCACGCAGGCGAGCAATCAGCTTTAACCTGTTTTCATCTCCGACAAAGTGTTCTTCAAGGGTCTCACCTTCTTTAACTCCTTTGGCCAGGGCATTAAGACGATTATCTGCAAATTTGATGCGTGTGTATTGTGAGCTTACATTCTTCATGGTGCTTACATCGTCAACATTTGTGATCTTTAAAACGCCCGCATACTTCCCCTGCTTGCCGATACGAATGACAACGGTTCCATCCTGCTCTCTGGGGATTCGTTGTAAGGCTCCCGTTTTGGATCGAATGAGAAAATCAATATCCTTAACTTCTGCAGTTAATCGTTTTTCGGTTTTATCATCCACGTTGGCCATCAAAAATACGAGATCAACTTTATCCTTAATTGCCTCAATGGCCTTCTGAGCAGCATCAACAGGGTCAGTAAAGATAAATGACTTCAATCTATCATCCCCGACGGTTACACCGACAAAGCCAAGTGTTTTACCCTGGATCTCGATGATAGAATAAGGTTCAAATAAGAATTTATCTGTAGCAGCATCTTTGGTATTGGCGGAAATAAATGGGTAATTCGCGTTTTGCTGCATCTCCATAATAAAACCTATATCACCGGCAAGATCATTGGTACCCACATTCATGACTTTGCATCCCATGAGATTATAGGATTCTACAATAGCTCGAGCCACTTTCATTAATTGTTCTTTTTGATTTTCAGCAACATAGGGATACTTGAACAATGCGTCGCCTGCATCAACAAAGATGGTGGCTTCAGTTGCGGACAGCTCATTTAAAATCGTTTGCTTCCTGGCAAGACCGCCAAGTGGATTAGAGTGTCAGCCGCAGGGTCCTACTTCCCCATCATTACTGGCAGCGATAAGGAGCGTTAACTCATTTGGATTATAAGCCGGGTTAACAGCATTAGACTTACATCCCGCTGCCATCAAAATAATGAGGAGCAGGAGAAGTCGTGATCGTTTTAGAAAATATTTCATTGTTATTCCTGATTTACTTTGATTTCATCAATGATTCAATTTCAGATATTTCTTTTGGTACGGCGGCAGTGAGGTTTTTGTTTCCATTTTTTGTTATAAAAATATCATCCTCAATCCGGATACCGATACCACGAAACCTGGCTGGAGCTTTGGATTTGGAATTGACATAGATACCGGGTTCGACGGTGAAAACCATCCCGGGTTTCAGTGTAATGGAATCACCATCTGCCATATAATTGCCCATATCATGGACATCAAGTCCTAACCAGTGACCTGTTTTATGCATAAAATAGTCCTGGTAGGTCTCATTTTTGATCACTTCATCAGCAGAACCCTTGAGTAAGCCAATCTCAAGCATGCCTTCAACCAGCAATCTTAGGTCGAGATCATGGAGATCCTGGAAGCTCACACCAGGCTTGGCAGCTGCAATCACTGCCTTCTGGGCTTTGAGAACGACTTCATAGATGGCTCGTTGGGCTTCTGAAAATTTGCCATTCGCAGGAAAAGTCCGCGTGATATCTGAAGCATACATTTCATACTCAGCTGCAGCGTCGATGAGGATCAGGTCACCGTCAACAATTTTATCACGATTTTTTACATAGTGAAGTACGGTTGCATTATCTCCAGCCCCAACAATCGATGTGTAGGCCGGTCCAGCCCCCCCTTCGTGTACAAAATGACTCTCGAGAACTGCTTGGAGTTGATATTCATACATGCCAGGTGAACAAGTCTGCATGGCTTTACAGTGAGCACTGGCTGAGATGTCGGCTGCCTTTTGCATGAGTTCGATCTCAACTTTGTCTTTGATCAGGCGCATGCCGTGGGTGATGGCACCAATTGATTCCAGACCTTCTGGACCTCCACCTGCCCTTTGAACCTCCTTGCGAATCTGCCCGACCTGATCCAGCATCTTATACTGATGGGCTTTATCGTGGTTCAAGTTGGTATATACTCTTGATGATGTTTTCATGGCAGTCAGAGCGGCGGCTTCAAATTCGGCGATATCCTGGGCCTGACTGGCACCAAACTTTTCAACGGTTTCAGCAAAACTCAGTCTCCATCCGGTCCACACTTCCTTTTTAGGATCTTGAGGTAATACAAACAAAGTAAATGGATGCTCCTGGTTGTTCGGATCAATGATACAAGCTGCCCCAGGCTCGGTGTAGCCGGTTAGATAGTAGAAATCAGAATCTTGTCGATAGGGATATTCAGTATCATTGGTTCGAATTTGTTCAGGTGCCCCTTTCAGAATGGCAACACCTTTACCCATAAGTTTTATAAGCCTTTGTCGGCGATTATTATAAATGTCAGGATTTAACATAGTCTCTCATTGCTCCTTCTATAAGGCCATGAAAATAAATTGAGTGACCTGTCAGGACAAGGTGCAACTTTGGAGATTCATCGCATGAAGACTATAAATCATCGTCTTGATCCGGGTATTCCAATTGGTTTCAGTCATGCTCTTCTTTAGATTGAACAGAAATGAATGTATTAATCAAGGAATTTTCATATAAATGAGTACCCACTTTTCTGATTCTCTCGAGACACTGACACGCTATCAACGCTATCAGAGTCGCGTAGTGAACATCGGTGATATTCCCATGGGTGGTAATTACCCCATTCGAATACAATCCATGACCAACACGGATACCATGGATACTATGGCCACGGTGAAACAGACGATCCGTCTGGTGGATGCAGGTTGCGAATATGTAAGAATTACCGCTCCCAGTGTAAAGGAAGCCAAAAACCTGGCAGTGATTAAAGCTGAATTAAAAAAACGAGGATACACGGTTCCCCTGATTGCCGATATCCATTTTGTTCCCCGGGCCGCTGAGGAAGCGGCCAGACTGGTCGAGAAGGTCCGTGTAAATCCGGGCAACTATGTGGATCGTAAAAGATTTCAGGAGTTGGAGTACAATCAGCATGAGTACCAGGCAGAGCTGGATCGAATTCAAGAAAGATTCGCTCCCCTGGTGAAGCTGTGTCGCGAGGAAGGAACCGCCATGCGGATTGGATCCAACCATGGATCACTTTCTGACAGAATACTCAGCCATTATGGAGATACTCCCAAAGGCATGGTGGAGTCAGCCATGGAGTTTGTAAGAATCTGTGCTGCCAATCAATTCCATGATCTGGTTATTTCCATGAAAGCCAGTAACACGCGCATCATGATCCAGGCCTATCGCTTGTTAGTGGATCAAATGAATCGCGAAGGATTCAACTATCCGCTTCATCTGGGGGTTACCGAAGCTGGTGATGGTGATGATGCACGTATCAAATCATCTCTTGGTATTGGTTCGCTGCTGAGAGATGGACTGGGTGATACCATCAGGGTTTCGCTTACGGAAGCACCAGAAGCTGAAATTCCTGTAGCGCTGTCAATAGTAACATCAATAGACACGCTCTCGAATCACCATCCCATTGAACCATTAACCTCGCTTCCCATTAATCTATTTGAGTATCATCGCCGGGAAACTCAAGCAGTTACGATTATTGGTGGAGATAATGTTCCTATTGTTGTGGCGGATTTGTCACAGATGGCAACTGTCTCTGATGATCAGCTTCAAGCTACGGGATATCATTTTGACTTGTTGACTAATACCTGGCAGCCCGGAGATCAGGGTGCTGATTTGCTCTATTTTGGACAGAATAGACCAGAGATCAAGCTTTCAGAAAAAGCGCTAACCCTCTATGATTCAGAGGTATGGACTGATATGGGTTCCATGATTCAAAATTATCCTGTCTTTACTTTAACTTCGTTTCATGCTACCAAACAGAAACATCCCATTGCAAATTTTGTTCATGTTAATACGACAGACCAGATAACAGGTCTTCCTGATGAATCAACGATTGTCTGGTTGCTCAGTTCAGGCAATGACCATCAGTTAGCTGATTTACGTCGATTCATACTTGAATTAATGAATCAGGGGAAAACTCAACCAGTTATTCTCCTGAATCGCATCAATAATCAAGGTCGTGATGAGTTTTTACTGGGCGTATCCGCCGAAATCGGTGCAATCCTCAATGATGGCCTGGCTGATGGTGTCTGGCTTCGATCTTCAAAAATTGCTGCCAAAGATTTAAATGAAATAGCATATGGTGTGCTTCAGGCCAGTCGCAGCCGAATGACAAAAACGGAATACATCGCCTGTCCTTCATGCGGTCGAACGCTTTTTGATCTTGAGGAAGTGACGGCACAGATTCGGGAACGAACGAGCCATCTGAAGGGCGTCAAAATAGGGATCATGGGTTGTATTGTGAATGGCCCCGGTGAGATGGCTGATGCTGATTTTGGCTATGTAGGCACAGGTCCAGGCAAGGTGTCCCTTTACCGCGGTCAGATGGTGGTGCGACCTCACGTACCTCAATCTCAGGCCGTTGATTCATTGATTGATCTGATAAAAAGTGAGGGATTTTGGGTAGAACCCTGATTTTGTCTTGCCCTATCCAGTGGGATTAGGGTTACCCAATCGTCACTTCACACTTTAATATGGGGCCAAGCTTCTTTCTATTTTTTTTGTACATGTATTTGAATCTGAGCTTAGATTTAGGGCACCATTAATAAACCAGTAGGAAATTCTATGAGGAACTCTCTTTTTTGTATCGCAGTTTTCACATTATCCCTGTTCCAGCCCTCGTTCGCTCAGGAAGCATCACCACTCAATACTGCTGAAGAACACGTCGCTTTTGCCCAAAGTATTTATTGGTCTGCACTGACACCTACCGAAAAGCAAACCTTTCTGTTTGCGTATATTTCCAGTGCCTATGAAATGCGCAAACTAGTGAATGAAACCATTGCGACTTCACCCAGGAATACCCACCATTTTAATGAAGAAATTGACAATTTATTTGTCATCTGGCAAAATCTTCTGGAAATGGAGGATAATGGCGATGCGGCCATGGAGGAATTCATTGGCTGGATCGACCTTTACTTTGAAATCGATTCGAACAAGACGAATCCTTTTATCAATGCTCTTAAATATGCCCATCAAAAGATTAAATCTGAGGATAAATCCGTCCTTGAATTGTTCTGGGGCAAATCAACGGCTCCAGATTCACGACTTCCTAAAGATGAAATTTTGGAGCAAAAGACCATTGAGCGAAAAATCGCAGCCTCTGAAGCAAGAAAAAGCGTCGACTCTGCTGCTGAGCTTGATCCTCCAATGGGATACAAGCCTTTGGGGGGCAAGGCCAATACGGCTTTTGTACTTACAGATGAAGAACTGAGAATTGTCGCCCTGGCTGTGGAAACTGAATGTCTCAACAAAAATCAACCGGCGTCTTTACAAGATCCTGTTCTGCTGGAGAAACTGGCCAGGAAGCATGGTTTTGACAGTATGGATGCATTTAATGTCACTCTGTCACTTGCTCAGTCCAATGAAGCCCGCTGGAAATACATGAATAAACTCATTATTGAACAGGCATTTGATCAGGACTGCATGTAATTTTCTCTTCAATAACTTGATCTTTTGAGAATGGCCAGCTAACCAGGCCCCTTCTCTACCGATCCACTTCATAACGCATCATAACAGGAGAGGTTATTCTGACCTCGTGGTTTGTCATACTTCAAAAAGGAGGAGTCCTTTATGCTGGCACGTGTATTAAGTAGTTCATTAATTGGTATTGACCCCTATCTGGTAGAGGTCGAAGTGAATGTGGAGGGGCATGCTTTTCGATACTCAACGGTTGGTCTGCCAGAATTGGCGGTACGAGAAAGTAAGGACAGGGTTATCTCGGCCATTAAAAACAGTGGATATCGATTTCCTCCAAAAGCCTATACAATCAATCTGGCACCAGCGGATATCAAAAAAGAAGGCTCAGCCTTTGATCTTCCAATTGCCATTGGAATTCTGTCTGCGCTCGGTATTGTCATGCATGAGGATCTTGAGGATTACGTCCTCATGGGAGAATTGTCTCTGGATGGGACATTAAGAGGCGTAAAGGGTGCTCTCCCCTCGGCCGTAGGTGTACATGAGCATGAGATGAAGGGTTTGATCCTGCCGGCTCAGAATGCCCGTGAGGCGGCTGTAACCGGCAATATTGACGTCATCCCTGTAAACACATTACTTGAAGCTATTCAGTTCCTCAATGGTGAGCGAATCATCGAACCCATGGAGGTTAATGCAGAAGATTTGTTTGCTGAATCTCAGAACTATCCGGTTGATCTGGCAGACGTACGTGGACAGGCTCATGTGAAGAGAGCCCTGGAAGTGGCTGCAGCTGGCGGTCACAATGTGCTGATGATCGGACCGCCTGGATCTGGAAAAACCATGTTGGCCAAGCGCTTCCCCACTATTCTGCCCCAGATGACACTGGATGAAGCCCTGGAAACCACCAAGATTCATTCCATCGCTGGCATGGTCAAAACAGAGGGTTTGGTAGCCACAAGACCGTTTAGATCGCCTCATCATACCATCTCAGATGCCGCCTTAGTGGGTGGTGGCCGGATTCCCAGACCGGGTGAAGTCAGTCTGGCTCATCATGGGGTGCTCTTTCTGGATGAATTGCCTGAATTTCAGAAAAATGTACTGGAAGTATTACGCCAGCCCCTTGAGAATACTGAAGTCACCATAAGCCGTGCCAGTATGAGCCTCACTTATCCAGCCAATTTCATACTGCTCAGTGCCATGAATCCCTGTCCTTGTGGTTATAGCAGCGATCCCCGACATGAATGTACCTGTAGTAGTGTGGGCATTCAAAAGTATATGGCCAAGATATCCGGTCCGCTTCTGGATCGTATTGATCTTCATATCGAGGTGCCGGCTATTCCATTTGATGAATTGTCCAGCAAACAGGATGGGGAATCTTCAGTTGAGGTAAGACAACGGGTTCAGCAAGCCAGAGATACTCAAATCATACGCTTTGCGGATGAACCGCATATTCATTCCAACGCAGATATGCCCCCTAAAATGATTCGAAGTATCTGCAAAGTTAATCAAGCTTCTGCGGCACTTTTGAAGTCAGCCATTAACAATCTCGGGCTCAGTGCCCGTGCCTATGATCGTATTCTAAAAGTCTCAAGAACTATTGCTGATCTGGCCCAGAGTTCAGAGATTGAGGCGGAGCATCTCTCAGAAGCTATTCAGTATCGTACCCTGGATCGGCAATTGTGGATGGCGTGATTGTGGGTTTATGCGTTTATATCTTATTGAGTCCCTGGCTTGATGTTGGAAAACTTTTTTGATTGACTTTTGGAAGCATTTTCGGTTGAGGATGAGTTATACGTCGTGTTATTTTAACTTTATCCAGAAACTCTATACGTTTGACTGTCAGTGAGATAGCCCCATAATCCTCTTCCACCAATCCATGCAAAAGGTAGGGACGGGCATTACTGAGCATGCGGCAAAACTTGCGATAAACTTCTGGAAAGAACACCGTTTCATATATGGCCGTGGTATCTTCAAAACTGATAAACTCCATGGGCTCGTCACTCTTTGTATGGACAACTTTCCCGGTAATAAGCCAGCCAATAACAGGCACTTCCTTGCCTACATACTTTCGAAGGTCACAGGCTTGGACATAGGTCAGATGTTGCAGCAGCCTGGTATACAGGCACAGAGGGTGGCGGGAAATGAGGAAACCCAGTGCATCTGATTCATGGATGAGCATGGTTTTTTCAGAATAAGCCCCGGTGTCAGGGATGTAGTAGCTGTCACGCTCATTCAAATCCAACAAGGACATCGGCTTATCACGGCGTTGCTGGTTCGCTCTGGCCTGGTAGAGCTGCCACATGAGCCCGGGACGCGCCTCCAGCCCCTCAACCCCGTCAAAGCAACCGGCTTTGATGAGAATACGTACATCGGACTGGTCCAATTCGGGCATTCGTCTTAAAAAGGTTTCAAAGGACAGGAAGCGACCATTTGATTCTCGCTCAGCAATGATGTATTCCAGGGCTGACCGCTTGATTCCCTTCAACTGCATCAAGCCAATCTGCACCCAGTCATTCATCCCTGTATGGCGAATTTCTGAGTTATTGATACTGGGGAGCAGAACTTTCAAACCAAGACGCCGTGCCTCAGAGTAATATCCAAAAGTGGAATAGTAGCCACCCAGATTGGTCATGACTGAGGCCATAAACTCGGCGGGATAGTGGGCTTTTAGATAAGCTGACTTGAATGATACCAGGGCATAAGACGCAGAATGAGGTTTACAGAAGGAGTATCCCGAAAAGGACATGATCATTTCCCATAGGGTCTCAATGATACTGTCTTCCACCCCATTCTTGCGGGCACCACTGACAAATTTCTCA